>CANQDZ010000052.1 GCA_947594025.1 Candidatus Gastranaerophilales bacterium | reverse complement strand
AGCCATAATTGAAAACATTACGAAAGACAAAAGAACAATCGCGGCAAAGCCAAGTATATTACCTATTTCAGAAGGTAAGGCTCCTAAAATTGCAATCTTTGTTTGTAATAATTCCGATATAGCAAAAATTTGTCCTTGAGTTTGAGCGACAAAGTTTTCTGACATATTCAACAATGACCATTCTAAACCGTCAGGTTTTACGGATGCATAATTAGATATCACTCCTGCAAGCAATAGTGCAAAAAATCCTGCGGTATAAGAGAAACTTTTATTAATACCTGTTTTGTTTGTAATTGCCGTCAAGATGGCTGTAAATACCCCTTCAATAACCCCTATTGCAAGATGTATTCCCTGCATAAATGATGCAAACATTATAGAATTTGTTATTGAGCCTGATATTGCGCTTTCTAATACTACAGCTATGGAACCGAGTTGCAATGCAGCTATGGACGCCAAAAATACTCCAAGTATCGGACTATTTGCAAAATATTTTTTCATAACCGGATATGCAACAAAACAAGCTAAAAATCCCATATTAAAAATATTACAGCCCAGTGCCAAAAGTCCGCCGTCTGCAAAAAATATGCTTTGCACCAAAAGAATTACACATATTGATAAAAATGCTACGTAACGCCCTAAAATTGCAGCAAGCAAGACCGCGCCTATAATATGCCCGCTTGATGCGGTAGTCGGGATTGCAAAATTTATCATTTGCAAACAAAAAACTAAAGCTGTCAGCATAACGGTAGGCAGTACTTTTTCTTTTGTAAAATCGGTTTTTGCTTTTTTAAATGCCCAAACGGCAGCTGCTCCCATTAAAGCAATCATTGGGACACCTGTTACGGGACAAATAATTAAATTTCCTAAATGCATAATATTTTCTCCTGTTAACTTAATTGTATGACTCTTAATATCGGGTTGGGATAAGTTCTTTTACCCATTCCGTTTCCTACTTTTTCAATAATAAAACTTTCGGGCAATTTCTCGCCCGTATACAGTGCGGCAGCTATTGCGGCGCCTGTAGGGGTAATCATTTCCCCTTCATTATCTGTAAATCTTAGCGGAAGTTTGTATATAGAAGCTATTTCACATACCGCAGGCACGGGAACATTCATTACTCCGTGTTGACATTCCACGGTTCCAAACCCCTCTGTTAAGGTTCTGAAAAATACTTTTTCCGGGTTTAAATCATCAAATAAAACTGCAAAACTAACAATATCAACTATGGAATCTATTGCGCCAACTTCGTGAAAATGCACCTCTTTAATTTCTTTTCCATGAACTTTTGCTTCTGCTTCCGCTACAATTTTAAAAATCTTCTTAGCAAGTTCTTTTGCACTTTGCGTTGTATCTGCTTTATCAATAATTGCATTAACATCATCAAGATTACGATGTTCATGGTGATGATGTTCGTGTTCGTCATAATGATATTCATGTTGCGGCAAAATGACATCAAAGTCGACTGCCGTAATTGTGTTAACTGCTTTTTTAGAAATCACATATTCGAATTCATCATTTAACCCCATTGACGATAGCGCTTTTTCAAGCTTTTCTTTATTTGCACCCAAATCTAAAAGTGCAGCAACCGCCATATCACCTGATATTCCATTTCCGCATTCAAAATATAAATTCATCGCTTACCCTCAATTTTTTGGTTTATGAGATTTGCACTGTAACCTGCACCAAATCCATTATCAATATTAACAACTGTCATGCCTTCAGAGCAAGAATTTAACATTGTTAAAAGTGCTGAAATACCTTTTAGGGAAGTCCCGTATCCTATAGATGTCGGAACTGCAATAACGGGAACATCAACAAGCCCTGTTATGACTCCGCCCAATGCACCTTCCATGCCCGCAACTGCCACAATTACATTTGCTTTTCTTATATCGTCAATTTTATCAAATAGCCTGTGAATGCCTGCAACCCCGATATCATAATATTTTTTCACGCTGCTTCCATAAAATTCTGCAGTTGAGGCAGCCTCCTCCGCAACAGAAATGTCGCCTGTTCCGCCGGTACAAATTGCAATTTCACCGATTTTTATCGGCGGATTTTTAATTAATGTTAAGGTCCGACCTTTTTCATTGTATTGAATATCGGGAAAAATACTTTTTAAAACCTCGTATTGCTCTTTTGAAGCACGTGTTCCTAAAACATTCTGCCCGTTTTCTTTAAATACGGAAAATATTTTTATGAGTTCATCAGATGTTTTGCATTCGCAAAAAACCGCTTCAGAAAAACCTTTGCGTTTTTGCCTTTCTATATCAAGTTTTGCAAAATCAATGTCTTTATACATCTTTTCCCCTCTTTGAAAAAACTAATCCAAGTTCAAACAACAAATATGTCGGCAAAAATAATAAAACTTGACTCACAATATCAGGAGGGGTGAGAAGTGCCGCCATTGTAAGGATTACGACTACAACGTAAGGTCGTTTTGAACTTATGGAGTCGTGAGATAAAATGCCCCATTTGATAAGTAAATGAGTAACAAGCGGAATTTGAAACATCAAGCCAAAGGTAAAACCAAGCCATAGCGCAAGATTTA
>CANQDZ010000051.1 GCA_947594025.1 Candidatus Gastranaerophilales bacterium | reverse complement strand
TTTTTGCAGAAGCGGATTGCTTCTTGAAGCTCTCTTTGCGGAAAAGAGCAGGATTTCGCGGTTACGGCGATGACATTATTTTTTAGAACTTCATGTGCGATTTTTAATAAAAATGTGGAATCAACTCCCGATGAAAAAGCCACCGCAACGCTGTTTAAGCTTTTTAAATATTCTTTTAATTTTTCTAATTTCACAAACATAATTCTACCATAAAAGATATACATTACGGCATTTTTATGATATATTTATACTGAGAGGATTTAAAATGAAAAGACGTGAATTTATTATAAATTCGGCGCTTGCAATAGGCGGAACGGCACTACTTGCGGGCTGTGGTAAAAAAGAACTTATTAAGTCGGAAAATCAAGTTGCACGAAGGAAATACAAAGATATTACAGTTCCCCTGCTAGGACTTGGCTGCATGAGATTGCCTATGAAGGGTGATGAAATTGACCAGCAAGAACTCGACAGAATGGTTGACTATTGTATGGAGCACGGTGCAAATTATTTTGATACCGCATATATGTATGTGGATTCTAAATCTGAGTTTGCAATCGGAAAATCTTTAAAAAGATTTAAGCGTGAAGATTTTATGCTTGCCGATAAGAGCCCGATTTACAAGATGAATACACCTGAAGACGTTAGAAAAATTTTTAATGAACAACTTCAAAAATGTCAGGTTGAATACTTTGATTTTTATATGTGCCACAATATTAACCAAAACACGGTAGGTACATACAGAGACGTTCACATGGCGGAAGAACTTGCTAAACTTAAGCAAGAAGGCAAGATTAAATATTTGGGATTTTCTTTCCATGGAACTCCGGAAATTTTAAGAGAAGTTGTAAAAGATTACAAATGGGATTTTGCTCAGCTTCAAGTAAACTATCTTGATTGGGATGTTGTAAAAGCGCACGAATAGTACAATATAGTTCAGGCAGAAGGTATTCCCGTAACGGTTATGGAGCCTTTAAGGGGCGGGGCATTGGTTAACTTGAGCGACAAGGCACTTAAAAAATTAAAAGAAAACTCAAATTATTCTCCCGCCGCATTTGGCTTAAGATGGGCTGCAAGCAGAGATAATGTTGTAACGGTGCTTTCCGGCATGAGCAATTTAGAGCAGGTTAAAGAAAATATCCAAACATTTATTGATTATAATGAAATGGATGAAAAGGAAGAAAAACTTGCGGATGAGATTGCTAAAATCATCCAATCTCAAGGCGAAATAAATTGTACAGCCTGCAAATACTGCATGGAAGTCTGCCCGAGAGGTATAAATATTCCCGCTCTGTTCGCACTTTATAACCAGTATAAAGTGACGAACAATAAAATGTTTTTCAAGATTTATTATGAAACACTTGCAGAAAGTGAAAAAGCGGATAAGTGTATCAAATGTGGTTTGTGCAGTAAAAACTGTCCTCAATCACTGGATATTCCGACATTGCTTACAAAAATAAATGACGAGTACAATAAATCCGCAGGCTAAAGATAAATGAAAAAAAGTTATTTAATCAGATTAACTGTAGCAGGAATTGTCGGAGTTTTAGTAATTCTCGCTATTTGGGGAATATATCCGGTTCATATTATGGACTTGCAATTTACTGCCGTATTACAACGTGTAATTTTTGATTTTTCATGGATTGCGCTTGGAATTATTGTGAGTATTTTAGTTTTAACCCTATTGTTTGGCAGATTTTACTGTTCAACAATTTGTCCGTTTGGAATTTTACAGGAATTTTGCGCACTTTTATTTAAAAAGAAAGGCAGTGTACAGAAGAATTTACCGGTTAAATACTTTATTTCGGCATTAACTTTTGGAGCTTTAATAGGCGGTTCCGCTCTTTTAATAAGATATGTCGACCCTTACACAATGTTTGGCTCAGCCGTAAGTTTAACCGTAACAGGATTGGTTTTTACATTTGCGGTTTTAGCATTGGTATTTTTCAAAAATCGTTATTTTTGTACAAATATTTGTCCTGCGGGTGCTGTTTTAGGGCTTATTTCAAAAGTTTCAACAAATAAAATTTATATAGATGAAGAAAATTGTGTTTCTTGCGGACTTTGTGCAAAATCGTGCCCGTCAGGCTGTATTAACCATAAGGAAAAAACCGTAGACAACGAAACTTGCGTAAAATGCCTTAAATGCCTCGGGGAATGCAAAAAAGGCGCAATAAAATACGGGAGTCGGCCCGTAAAATTTAGTTTAAAACGCCGTAATTTTATAATCGCCGTATCAACCCTTATGGTTCTCGGCGGAGCCGTAAAAGCAGGTATTGAAATCGGCAAAAACTTTGCAAAAAAAGTTCGAGATATAATTGTTCCCCCAGGAGCCCAAAACACAAACAGAATGGCAAATAAATGCTTAAACTGCAATTTATGTGTTGAAAACTGTCCAAATAAAATTTTGTCAAAAGCGGATGAAAACTTTTCTGCCGTGCATATTGATTATTCAAAAGGTGAAGGGTTCTGTAAATACGATTGCAATAAATGTGCTCAAATTTGCCCATCCGGAGCCATAAAAAGAATAAGTTTAGAAGAAAAGCAAAATACAAGAATTGCAATGGCTATGATAAAAGAGGAAAAATGCGATAAATGCGGTATTTGCAAGTATGAATGTCCGAAATCGGCTATTGAAGTTACCGATACTGCAAAAGTTGACGGTTCATTATGTATCGGGTGCGGTAAATGCGCAAAAAAATGCCCATTTGGCGCAATTCAAATCTTTGCGGTAAAGGAACAAGTCAGAATTTCATGATATAATAAAACAAAAGGAGTGTTGAAATGTCTATTGGAATACAAGAAATCACCTTAATTTTAATTGTACTTTTACTGTTATTTGGCGGAAAAAGAATTCCTGAACTTGCAAAAGCATTAGGCAGAGCTTCTTATGAATTCAAAAAAGCAAAAGAATCAATAAAAAAAGAAGCTGACGAAATTGCAGCAGAAACAAAGCCCGAAGAATATCAAATAAAGGATAATCCAAAAGAACCTGAAGTGTAAAGGAAGTACAGGGTGGATAAAGAAGAAAGTTTTATTTCGCACTTAGAAGCTCTAAGAGGCACTTTGATAAAGTGCTTTATTTCAGTTGGAATATTGCTGCCGTTTATGTTTATCTTAAGTCCAAAAGTATTAAACTCTTTAATAAAAATTTTGGTTTCCGATAATAATATCACCCTCAACTACTTTGCACCGCTTGAAGTTTTTATTCTGCAAATCAAACTGGCGCTTTTAATGTCAGTTGTTTTAGCTTTCCCATACATTGCAAAGCAAATGTGGAATTTCATCCTGCCTGCATTATACGAAAATGAAAGAAAATTTATTAAAACCGTTGTTCTCTTATCGAGCATATTATTCGCAATCGGGGTTGTTTTTTGTATATGTTTAATTTTGCCTTTAATTATCAGTTTTGGGATGAGTTTTAGAGGGGATAATATTAATGCGATGTTTGGAGTTTCTAATATCGTAAATCTTGCGCTATGGCTTGGTTTTACCTTTGGCTTGATGTTTCAAATTCCGCTTGTTACTCATTTACTTATCAAA
>CANQDZ010000050.1 GCA_947594025.1 Candidatus Gastranaerophilales bacterium | reverse complement strand
GTGCACGGTTTTATCCGCGAAGTAACCAAAAATCGGCTGCAGGGTAGACGATACCATGTGTGCAAAACTTATAATCAAGCTTATAAATGCAAGTGATACTTGAAGTTTGCCTGCTATATAAGGATATAGGGGTGCAAGTGCCGACGAATATAAATCCGCCATAAAATGACCCAAGTTTAAAGAAAATATAGCCTTTTTGTCTGTTTTTTGTGTCATGTTAATGCTTAAAGTGTCTTATACCTGTTGTTATCATAAGTGAATATTTATTTGCAAGGTCAATAACTTCTTTATCCTTTATGCTTCCGCCCGGTTGGATAATTGCGGCAATCCTGTTTTGTACAGCAACCTGTATGTTATCGATTGCGGGGAAAAATCCGTCTGACGCCAAAACTGCATCTTTCGGGCTGTCGCAAACCCTGCCGATTGCAATTTCAACACTTCCCACTCTGCTTGTCTGTCCGCCGCAGATACCGATAGTTCTTAAATCCTTTGCAACAACTATTGCATTTGATTTTAGGTGTTGTGCAACCTTGTATGCAAAAACCATATCTTCTACCTGTTCTTGGGTAGGTTTTTTATCCGTCACAACTTTAAATGTATCAGGGTTTAATTCTTTTGTGTCTTTTTCCTGAATAAGGGTCCCAAAGGGAGTGATTTTAACTTCTTTTTGAACAAACTTTTTATACTCGTCAAGCCTTGTATTTAGCCTTATTACTCTTAAATTTTTCTTTCCTTTTAAAATGTTAAGCGCCTTTTCGTCGTAGTTTGGAGCAATGATAACTTCCAAAAACATTGAAACCAGTTTTTTTGCAACGCTTTCATTCACTGTTTTTGTAAACGCAACAATTCCGCCAAACGCACTTAACGGGTCGCAATCAAGCGCTTTATCCCAAGCATCTTCAAGGGTTTTACCGAGCGCTACACCACAAGGGTTAGTGTGTTTAATGATAACTGCGGCGTTTGTATCAAAAAATTCGCTTGCTATATCAAGTGCGGCAGTTGTATCAACCATGTTGTTGTATGACATTTCTTTGCCGTTTAAAATTTCATACTCGATTGTTTCGGATTTGGAATTTTTGTATATTCCCGCCTTTTGATGAGGGTTTTCACCATACCTTAAATCTTTTTCTTTTTCTAAATAATAGGCTTCAAAATCTTGAAGTTCATTCATTTCCACATAGTTTTTAAAATTCTTTTCAAGTTCTTCCGCAATTGTAAAATCATATTTGGAAGTTTTATTAAATACTTTTAAAGCAAGCTTTTGACGTGTTTGCTCATCAATATTTTCAAAATCCAGATTGTAGTCTTCAATGTCACAGATAACAATTACGTTTTTATAATTCTTAGCACCGGCTCTTAAAAGACTCACACCGCCTATATCGATATTTTGCAGTAAAGTTTCAATATCCGCTTTTCTGTTTTTGTAATCTTCAAAAGGGTAAAGATTAACAACAACCATAGAAAACGGGGTATCTTCAAGCGTTTTTGCTTCTTCTTCATTTGCTAAAATACCTGCAAAGATTTTTGGATGAAGCGATTTAACCTTTCCGCCTAAAAGCTCGTTAAATCCTGTAATTGTTGAACTTTCTATTGCATGCATGCCATTTTCGTTCAAAAGTTTTGCGGTATTTCCTGTTGAAACTATTTCATAACCGTTTTTTTCCAAACGCCTTCCAAGCTCAACAACTCCTTCTTTGTTGAAAACGCTTATATATGCTCTTTTTTTTACCATTCCTCTCTCCCTTTAGGTTTTATTTTTCTGCATCATAACCAAACCAGGTGCAGATACCGCCGGGGCAAAATGCATTTTCAAGGTCTGCCATAATACTTTTATGTGTCATTTCAAAGGTGATAGGAGTAATTGATATTCTGTTCGCACGAAGAGCGGCAATATCCGTTCCGTCTTCTTCGTGTTCTTTTGTTAATTCTCCTGCCATCCAGTAATATGTTTTCCCTCTCGGGTCAACTCTTTTTTCGTATGCGTCCGTGAACATCTTTGTTCCGAGTTTCGTAATTTCAACTCCCGCAATGTCGTGCTCATCAAGAGCGGGCGTATTTACGTTCAATATCGCCTTTTGGGGGAAATTGATTGTTTCAATTCTCGGAATAAGTTTATCAATAAATTTTGCGGTTGTGATGAAGTCTTCTTCATTTGGCATCATACTTGCAAGTGATACCGCAATACTCGGAACGCCCATCATAGCGCCTTCCATAGCACAGCTTACGGTACCTGAATATAAAATATCTGTTCCTAAATTCGGTCCATGGTTAATGCCTGAAATTACCAAATCAGGCTTTTCACTTTCACTCAAAATAGCGCTTATACCTATTTTGACGCAGTCGCCGGGGGTACCCGTTGTAATCCATACACGTTTTGCACCAAATTTTGATTCCATTTCTTCAACACGAAGAGGGGTATGCAAAGTTAGTGAATGACCTGCAGCAGATCTTTCCCTGTCAGGTGCAATAACATATACATCGTGATTTTTGCTTAAAACACTCATTAAAGCTTTAATACCGATTGCTGCAATACCATCATCATTAGAAATTAAAATGTTCATACTACCACCCGTCTATAAAAATACTACTCCGCTATAATAAATTATTTTTTCATTTTTGTAAAGATATAAAGGAGATGCAATATATAGTTAGGCTAAAAACTCGTGAAAATTAAATCTTCGAGAGTTATCTGCGATAGATTTATCGAGTGTTAAGGCGCAGCCTTCTAGTTTTGTGAGGTCAATGACCTCACAAAACTAATTAATATTTCATCTCCCAGCCTTCTTCCATGATACGTCCTGCACAGCCTCCACCATTAGAACTTTTAGTACATGGGTATTCACTGCCTTCATTTTTCCAATAGGCATTACAAGATTCAAGATTGTCGTATTCGCAGTTTGAACCATAGTAAACGGCAACATCCACACCGCCAAATGGATATAGTGTACCGTCATTGCCAATATAAAATTCGAATAAATCGCGCCCTAAAACATTTGGACTCTTGATTCCGTTTACATCAATAATAAGATAACCTACCGTACTATATAGTTTTGTCTTGGTATTTCTTTTTTCCTGAAATTCTTTTAGAGAAGAACACTCACCACCACAAACCGAGTCAGGAATTTTGTTTAGGTAAGGGAATAAAAAAGTGCCATCTGCCAGATATATAGCTCCGCTGGGCTGACCAGACACCTCGCCGTTCAAAAATTTATATTCGGGGTTATATTTCTCAGGAATGTTTCCATTGTCATACACTGCAATCACTTTAAAGATTTTTGAAAATTCTTTCAAAAACTCTGCATACTTGGGGTCATTAATTTCATTCATATCAAAAGATGTAGATGACGGCATTTTTGACCAAAGAGTGGTATCGGATAACTTTGTAACTCCGTCATTTGCCATTATTGTTCTAAAGGCATTGGTTAGGTTGTTGTAAGACTTTTTAAGCTGAGTAACATACATTTTCTTTTGATAATTTGTGATAACGGTAGGTATTGTAAGTGCTGCAACAACACCGATTATTGCAAGAGTGATTAAAACCTCAGCCAGTGTAAAAGCCGCAAGTTTTTTTATTTTATTTGTCGGTTCTTTTGGCTTACTCACTCGGGAAAATGAATGTAAACATTCTTTTCCGCTCATTCGTTTCGCCATCAACACCTCAGCCAACGTGAATGCTTTAATTTTTTTTGATAGATTAATTGAATTTAGTGTTTTTCTAACGTTTTGAACTAGGTTAGAAGCTTGAAAACTTGTAGCCCCCC
>CANQDZ010000049.1 GCA_947594025.1 Candidatus Gastranaerophilales bacterium | reverse complement strand
TGTCTGTCAAAAGAATAAAGCTTCCCTTCAAAGGAAGCGTGATAATTAAATAAAGTTTCGGGCGTTTAGCTCAGTTGGTAGAGCGCTTCCCTTACAAGGAAGATGTCGGGAGTTCGAGCCTCTCAACGCCCACCATATTTCAAAAGACCGCAATAAAGCGGTCTTTTTCAATATAAGGCGTGAGAGGCTACAAAAGATAAAACTTTTGTCCTCTCCTTCAACGTGACATTTAGTCACGTTCGGCACATCTTTTAAACTCTATGCTATGTGTGAATTTTACAAATATCCTTTCGTTTCGTAATTTTTAAAAAATTACTGTTAAATAATTATTTTTTTATGTTTTGTATAGTCATAAAACAGGAAGGGATAACATGCAGGTAAATAGTGTAAATCCGCAAGCCGCGTACGGGAACGTTGCACAAAGCAATAATCCTCGTCAGGAAAAAGTCAAAAAACATCATATTCAAAAACCAAAAACACAGTCAAACAAAAGCAAATTTGAACCAAGCGGCATAACTCGCGATCAAAAAACAATGCTAAAAGCAGGTGTTGCGGCAGCTCTTATCGGAGCCTACCTTGTAATTTCCGGTAAAGGTGCAAAATTGATTAAATTTCTAAAAAAATATTTTGATAATGCGGCTCAAGAATTGACAAAAGTATAATTTGGCTGCAGGTTTAAGCCAAAGTTTTTTTGAAACGGACCTATTTAAGTTAAAGAACTCAATAAACAGGGAGCAATATGTTTTACCCCTTGTTTAATTGTAATATTATCCTTTTACTTTAATCTTGCAGGCAATTGTAAAAAGCTAAACGCCATTTAATAATGGCATTATGTATAACACTGATTGGTACAATAATTTATCAAAACCGTTTTTAGCTCCGCCGGATTGGCTTTTTGCTCCGGTCTGGACAATACTTTATATAATGATTTTTATTTCTCTTGTTTTTTATTTTTTAAACTTTAAATCCAACAAGGGAATAGGATACATATTTTTTGCAATGCAAATGTTTTTGAATTTTTTATGGAGTCCCGTATTTTTCTATTTTCAGAATATGACACTTGCACTGGCGGTTATAATATTGCTTGATGTTTTTGCATTTTTAACCTTAAGAAAATTCTATTCCGTTTCAAATATTGCAGGTGCATTTTTTGTTCCTTATTTTGTTTGGCTTATTTTTGCGACATACTTAAACATAGGCTATGTTGTTTTAAATTAAAATCCTATGCTCTCTTTGTAAAAAGTTTTTATTTCGGATGAAACGGGAATATTGAAAAACAGTGAAAAAATCAAGCTTAAAGGGATGTCGGCTTTGTTATCGACTATTTGGCAAAATAGGTTAAAAACGGCGCATTTTATTCCAATTTTTCTTTTAAAAGCTGTCAAAATACTTGTTTTATAATTTTGACATGTTATCATTTTATTAGTACTAACCGATTGATAATGCTTGATTATCAATCCGCGTTGTTGGATTATGAGAAACAATATAGGAGAATTGAAATGAGTGTCGGAAGTCCTTTTAAAATCGATACTGCAAAACTGGATGAAATTATCAACGCAAACGGCGCTGAAAAATCTAAATTAATTGCGATTTTGCAAAGTGTGCAGGGCGAATATCACTATTTGCCGGAAGAAGCAATGACATACATTGGAGAAAAAATGGATGGAATTTCTCCTGCAACAGTATATGGTGTTGCAACATTCTATGCTCAATTTTCACTAGAACCAAAAGGAAAATACGAAATTAAGGTCTGTGACGGTACGGCTTGCCACGTTAGAGGCTCAATGCCCGTACTTGATGCGGTCAGAAAAAAAATTAAACTATCTGACGGCAAAATGACAACCGAAAACGGAATATTTTCACTTGAAACCGTCAGCTGTCTCGGTGCCTGCAGTTTGGCTCCCGCTATGGTCATAAATGAAAAAATATACCCAAAAATGACTCCGGATGCTGTGGAAATTATTATTGATACATTATTGAAAGAGAACGTGTAATATGGAAAAAGTAAAATTAACAGTAGATATAAAAGAAGAGCAAAAGAAAGCTCAAGAAATTATTAACAAACAGGGAAGAAGAATTCTTGTATGTGCTTCAACAGGTTGTATTGCAAACGGTGCGCTTGAACTTATTGAAAAATTTAAAGAACTTGGCGCAGATGTTGATGTTTTAACTAAAGAAGACAAAATGAGCGTAATTCCGACGGGATGTATAGGCTTCTGCGAACAAGGTTGTCTTGTTGTAGTACCTGACAGAAAACTGACATACGTTCATGTTAAAAAAGAAGATGTGGAAGAAATCTATGAATCACTAAAAAATGACACTATAGTTGAACGTCTTTTATATGTTGACCCTGCACTAAATAAAAAAATTGTAAACAATGAAGAAATGAACTTCTATGCCAAGCAAACAAGAACTGCATTGAAAAACTGCGGTATTATAAACCCTGAAAGCATAGATGAAGCTATAGCCTCAGGTGCATATAGTGCATTAGCTAAAGTTCTCGAGTTAAATAATCAGGAATATGTACTAAAAGAAATTGAAGAATCAGGCTTGAGAGGCAGAGGCGGCGGCGGATTTGCAACCGGCAAAAAATGGAGAAGCGTTCATAAGCATCAAGGCGGTAAATCTTACGTTATTTGTAACGGTGACGAGGGCGACCCCGGTGCGTTTATGGATAGAAGCGTTATGGAGGATGACCCTAACAAGCTTCTTGAAGGTATGGCAATTGCAGCTTTTGCTGTTGGTGCAGATGAAGGCTATATCTACGTTAGAGCAGAATACCCGTTAGCCATTAAACGTCTAAAAATGGCAATTAAGGCTGCCGAAGAAAGAAACCTTTTGGGCAAAAATATTATGGGAAGTAATTTTAGCTTCCATATTCATATCAAAGAAGGTGCAGGCGCGTTTGTCTGCGGTGAATCTTCCGCTTTAATCGCATCAATTGAAGGCGAAAGAGGTATGCCCCGTCCAAAAAATATACATATGGCAGAGTGCGGTTTGTTTAAACGCCCGACACTTTTAAATAACGTTGAAACATTTGCAAACGTTCCGCTAATTATTTTAAACGGAGCTAAATGGTTTGCTTCAATGGGTACTGAAACATCAAAGGGTACAAAAACGTTTGCCCTAACGGGTGAAGTTAATAACACGGGACTTGTTGAAGTTCCTATGGATACAACACTTCGTCAAATTATTTTTGATATCGGCGGCGGTATTCGCGGCGGTAAAAAATTTAAAGCAGTCCAGCTGGGCGGCCCTTCAGGCGGATGTTTAACCGAAGAACATCTTGATATGCCTATGGATTATGACCAATTAACCAAGGTTGGTGCAATGGTTGGTTCAGGCGGTCTTGTTGTAATGAACGAAGACACTTGTATTGTTGAAGTTGCAAGATTTTTTATGAACTTTACTCAAAATGAAAGCTGCGGTAAATGTACACCTTGCCGTGAAGGCACCAAGCAAATGCTTGCAATCCTGGAAAGAATTGTTAAAGGACAAGGTAAAATGGAAGACCTTGATATGCTTGAAGAACTCGGCGAAACAATCAAAGTCGGTTCCTTATGCGGTCTTGGTAAATCAGCTCCAAATCCCGTTCTTTCAACATTAAAATATTTTAGAGATGAATATATTGCTCATATTAAGGACAAAAAATGTCCTGCAGGTGTCTGTACAGCTTTAAAACATTATGAAATTGAAGCAGATAAATGCAAAGGCTGTACAAAATGTGCAAGAAACTGCCCTGTTGGAGCTATTGAAGGCACAATAAAAGAACCGCACAAAATTAATCAGGATAAATGTATTAAATGCGGAGCTTGCAAAGACAA
>CANQDZ010000048.1 GCA_947594025.1 Candidatus Gastranaerophilales bacterium | reverse complement strand
AAAAAAGAGCCATATCGGCTCTTATAAAATGGAGCGGGAGACGAGGCTCGAACTCGCGACATCTTCCTTGGCAAGGAAGCATTCTACCACTGAATTACTCCCGCGAATTATTTAATACATTTATTATAATATTACAAACAATTTATTTTTCAAGCAATTATTTTTGTATTAGAATAGAGTTAATAATAAAGGAGAAAAAACATGCGCGAAATTTCAGCACTTCAAGAAGAAAGACTTAAATACCGTCCAAAACTTGCAGGTATTCTAAAAAACGGAATTAAAAATATTGACGTTGAACTTAAAGGAAAAACGTCTGCGGTTAAGGATAAAGAAGAAATAAATAAATTATTTTCCAATATTTACGGAAAAGAGCTTATTCACTTTATAAGCTCAGACAAAGAACAAACATTTGACGTAAAAAATGTCGGTGTTATCTTATCAGGCGGACAAGCTCCCGGCGGACACAATGTAATTGCAGGCTTGTATGACGCACTAAAACAAGCAAACCCAAAAAATGAGTTGTACGGTTTTCTTGGTGGTCCGTCAGGTATAGTTGACGGCAAATATATTAAATTTACCGACGATTTTATTAACCAATACAGAAATACCGGCGGCTTCGACATTATTGGCTCAGGGAGAACAAAACTTGAAACGGAAGAACAATTCCAAAGTGTTTGGGTGCAATGTAAAAAATTGAATATTAATGCGATTGTTATTATCGGCGGCGATGATTCAAATACAAACGCTTGTATGCTTGCTCAATGGTTGGATGAAAAAAACACGGGCATCCAAGTAATAGGCTGTCCTAAAACAATTGACGGCGACTTAAAAAATGACCAGATTGAAATTTCATTCGGTTTTGATACGGCAACTAAAACGTATGCCGAACTTGTAGGCAACATTCAGCGTGATGCAAATTCGGCTAAAAAATATTGGCACTTTATTAAATTAATGGGAAGAAGCGCAACTCACGTGGCACTTGAAGTGGCACTTCAAACTCAACCAAACATTACCTTAATTTCAGAAGAAGTTGAGCAAAAGAAAATGTCCTTACAATCAATCGTTGATTACGTGACAGATATTGTTGTTAAACGTGCGGAAATGGGCAAAAATTTTGGTATAGCTTTAATTCCTGAAGGTTTAATTGAATTTATCCCCGAAATGAAGGTTATGATTTCTGAATTAAACGATATTTTAGCAGTTGTTGAAAACGACAATGCCTCAGCTTCTAAAGAAGAAAAATATGCTTTAATTGAAGCTAAAATGAGTGCTAATTCGGCAAACGTATTTAAATCTCTGCCGGAACTTATCAAAGCTCAATTAATGATGGACAGAGACCCGCATGGCAACGTTCAGGTTTCAAAAATCGAAACTGAAAAATTGTTGATTGAAATGGTTTCACAAAAACTTGAAGCATTAAAGGCTCAAGGTAAATATAACGGTAAATTCTCCGCTCAATCACACTTTTTTGGTTACGAAGGAAGATGTGCGGCACCTTCAAACTTTGACGCAGATTATTGCTACTCGCTCGGATATAACGCATTTGCACTTATCCAATTTGGTTTCACGGGCTATCTGTCTTGTATTAAAAATCTTACAAAACCTGCATCTGAATGGGCTGCAATGGGTGTTCCTTTAACAATGATGATGAATATGGAAAAACGCCACGGTAAAATGAAACCGGTAATCCAAAAGGCTCTTGTTGAAATCAACGGACCCGTATTTAAAGAGCTTGAAAAGAATAGAGAAAATTGGGCATTGAATGACAAATACATATTCCCCGGTGCAATTCAATATTTTGGACCTGCCGATGTATGCGACATCACAACTCAAACTCTTATTCTTGAACAAAAAGAGGCGGTTAAATGCTAAAAGCGGGCATTGTAGGACTTCCTAACGTTGGGAAATCAACCCTTTTTAACGCTCTTACACTAAGCACAAATGCTCAAAGTGCAAATTATCCTTTTTGTACAATTGAGCCCAATGTTGGCGTTGTTATTGTGCCTGATGAAAGATTAAACGTTTTGGCACCTCTGGTCAAAACAACTCAAATAGTTCCTACATCCATACAATTTGTAGATATTGCAGGACTTGTTAAAGGAGCAAGCAAGGGCGAAGGTCTTGGCAATCAATTTTTGGCAAATATTAGAGAATGTGACGCCATAATTCAGGTTGTAAGATGTTTTGATGATACAAATATTATTCATGTAGAGGGAAAAATTAACCCTATAGATGACATTGAAACAATTAATACAGAACTTGCGCTTGCGGACATAACAAGTCTTGAAAATATCCAAAAAAGAATATTAAAACAAGTAAAAGCGGGCGATAAAGAAGCAAATATCGAAAATACCGCAATTGAGAAATTGCTCAAACTTCTTGAAAAAGGCACATTTATCAATATAAATGAAAATTTTACGGAAGACGAATTAAAAGCAATAAAACATTTTCATCTTTTAATGACAAAACCTGTTATATACTGTGCAAACGTTTCAGAGGGCGAACTAAAAGACGGCAATGAATATGTTAAACAAGTTGAAGAATATGCTAAGTCGCATAATGCAATTGTTGTTAAAATATGTGCAGAGCTTGAATCACAACTTGTAGAGCTTGGCGAAGAAGAAGCAAAAAATTATTTAAAAGAATTAGGTGTTGAAAGCTCAGGTATTGAAAAAATGATAAAATCAGCCTATGACCTTTTAAATCTGAGAACATACATAACTGCAGGCGAAAAAGAAGTTAAGGCATGGACTATTACAAAAGGGATGAAAGCACCGCAAGCGGCAGGCGTTATTCATACGGATTTTGAAAAGGGATTTATTAGAGCAGAAGTTGTAAGTTATGATGATTTTATTGCATCAGGGTCTTGGGCAGCAGCCCGCGATAAGGGTCTTGCAAGGCTTGAAGGCAAAGATTATATTGTTCAAGACGGCGACATTATGCTTTTTAGATTTGCAAACTAGCTTATAAAGATTGTATAAAGAAAAGCAAAAAATGAAATTTTTTAGCCTATAATAACTGTGTCATGTAGGAGAAACATATGCAAGCAGTTTTACCAAAAGTTCAAAATGATATGGCTGAAATTCATACATTACTTGAAGATGCAGATAATAATACAAAAAATGATATAGAAAATGCAATCGTTGAAATGGGTGCGTCAATCGTTGATGCCTTAGTGATATCATTAAAAAATCTAAAAGGTTTAGCCCGCGGAATTGCCGCAATGAGTATTATAAGAATAGGCAAAGATGCAATCCCTTCATTAAGACATGAAGCAATGAGAAATAAAGAATTTGCATGGGTTGCGGATTATCTGATTTCTGAAATTGAATGCAGATAAAAAATAAAAGATTTATACACTAAAACTCCCTCGCAAAAGGGAGTTTTTTATTTCATTTTATATAAGTCATATAGAGTAAAATTATATATCAATTTTTATAGTTTATCCCCCAAAACTATAACACTTAAAAATAGTCTGTTGTGGTAATGAACAGAAACCATAAAAGAAGCATAATTTTTCTATAGTTATAGACACCGTTCACACAAGACGGACAAACATTTTCATTATAGAAGGAGGAAAAATGAAAATTAAAAGCTTTATTATGGGTGCAACCGTAGCAGCTTCCTTGCTTGCCGTTACGGTTCCCGTATCATTCGGTGCTTGTGATAAAGGATGCCCTGTAGCACCTGAGCTAAAAAGCCCATGCGCTGCCGAATGCCCAACAAACGAGGTTATGCCATGTAACTCTCGATGCACTAAATGTAATCAACTTCAAGACGACTGCAACTGTCCTAAAGAGATTACAACAGGTGCCGCAGCTAACATTTGTGAAAAAGGAGTTATGACAAAGCAAATATATGCTTATCCGAACAATGTTTACAGTAACTCTAAAACCTCAAATGTCGGTGAGTTAAATAATACTATTTTAACTGAAAAACTTGATTTAACCAAAGGTGTATTTGTTGAAAATACAGACTGCGCAACAGGTGCAGCTGCCCCAATTATTGGCGGTAAAATTTTAAGCGCACTTGAAAATGCGGAGAAAAAGCCATGTGGATGTGATAAAGCAAAAAATACGGTAAATATTCAATCAACAACATCTATTGAAGCAACAAAAAACACAATTGAACCCGTTAAAATTAATTCATCAATGACGGGTGCGGCTGCAAACTTAGGAGAATTTTATCCTGACGTACCTGAAAATCACTGGGCAGCACCTGAAATTAACAGATTAACGGATAAATGTATTCTTGCAGGTTACCCTGACGGCAAATTTAAACCATCAAAATCAATTACTCGTGCAGAAGTTGCATCTATGCTTGTAAAAGGTTATAATTTGGACGAAACGGCATTAAGTGCTGAAGGTAATTTCTCAGATGTTCCTTCATGTCACTGGGCGCACGATTCAATCAACCGTGCCGCAACCCAAGACTTTGTTAAAGGTGCATACGGCAAATTTATGCCTAATAAAAACATAACACGTGCAGAAGCGTTAACTATGGTTTCTAAAGGTGTAAATTGTCAAATGGATTGCGAAAAAGCAGATAATATCTTATCAAAATATTCTGATGCCTCATCAATCCCGTCATGGGCAAAAGAACCTATTGCAAAAGCTATCGATAACGGCGCTCTTGCACACATCCCGACAGGTTCATCATTACAACCAAATAAAAAAGCTTCTCGTGCAGAAGTTGCAACTATGCTGCAAAACATGAGAGTTGCAGGCGGTTACGACTCAACAGTTAGAACAGCATGCGGTGCTGCGCCGATTTCAAAAGCTTTCGTTCATAAAGAAACAAAAGTTCAAATCCCGACATTAGAACTGCAAATGAACGATATGATTAACGCTAAAAACGCAAACGTAGGCGAAAGATTTACGGCAACAACAATCAATCCAATCACTATCGGTTCATTAACATATCCTGCAGGCTCTATAGTTAACGGTAAAGTTGTTGAAGTTATCAGACCTCAAAAAGGTATGAAGGGCGCAATCAAACTTTCATTCAATGAAATTAAAGATTGTAACGGTGACAAACACCAACTTCCAAAACAAATCTTAACTGCAAGAGTTGACAACGCAAAAAGTGTTAACGGTTTTGCAAGATTATTACAAGCTCCATTCACTTGGACAGGTTCTATAATCGGTACAACCGGCAGAACATTAGGTGGTATGTTAATTGGTGCTACAAATGCTGCTGAAAATGTACTGGATAACTTTGGTACAGGTACATCCGAGCTTCTTACAGGTCAATTTAAAGCTTCAGGAAGAAGCTATACGGACTCAGCTAAGGCTCTTGTAATCGCCCC
>CANQDZ010000047.1 GCA_947594025.1 Candidatus Gastranaerophilales bacterium | reverse complement strand
TCAGTTGGTACAAACTTCTTTTGGTTTCGTAAACTCAACCAAGTCTAACGCGGCACACAAACTACTATTTATATGTCACATTTAATAATAACAAAAAAATACTCGTAGTCAAACAAAATCTATTCTTCGATTATTACAATATTTTTTGGATTAATAATCGTATAGTATGTAGAAATCGGGTCGTCCTCAAACGGTTGTTTTATTTCTGTAAATGAGTCGATATTAAGCCTTTTGGAAAGTACGTTATCTAGAACACCTAAGGTGTGATAAAAGGCATTTTTTACATCTTCGCTTCTTGATTCGCTGCTTATTATTTTGTTTTGTTTGTATGCATAACTATCGTATAAAACGGAATTTCTAACGTTAACCCGTACTTTTAACGGGTCCCTGCCGTATATTCCCGCTTCATTTGGGCTTTGTGCAAGGTATATTCCGGGATATGTTAAATCAACTCTATCCAGATTGTATCCGTTTTTCTTATGAAGTTCAGGAGAGGCTGATGCGCGGTAATACACACTATCAAGCTCAGAGCCGTGCGAGAATTTTTCGGCGTCTTCCGCGCTCATTGTCGGGCGCCATTCCGCCAAATTTTTGTGCGGAGTATCTTTTAACTTAAAATCATTTCCCAATTCTTTGTACAAAATACCAAGCATTCTTTTTGTTTCTTCTTTGTTATCTTCTAAAATCCTTGCGTATTTTTTTGCCTCCTCGGTCATACGTTCACTTCTCAAATTTTTGCTTTTTAATTGAGAAATATAATCGTCAAACATATCATCTTCAACTGTTATATCCGCTGACATGCCCGCCTTTTCCACACCCTTAAAATAAGGAGTTGGAGTCGAATAGACCTTTAAAAACATGTTTGAGACAGGTTTAATCATACCTTTACAAAACGTGTCGGCATAAAAATTTGCTAAACGGTTTTCTTAAATTGCATTTCGTAAAGATATTTATATTGACCGTTTTCCTTATTAACAAGTTCTTCGTGCGTACCGCGTTCAACAAGTTTGCCTTCGTTTATAACAATTATTTCATCTGCATTTTTGATTGTTGAAAGTCTGTGAGCTATAACAAAAACGGTTTTCCCTTGCATTAAGTTTTCAAGCGCACGTTGTACAATTTCTTCAGATTTATTATCAAGGGCAGATGTTGCCTCATCAAGAATAATAACAGGCGCATTTTTAAGCATAGCCCTTGCAATTGCAACTCTTTGCCTTTGCCCGCCCGATAATGTTGTGCCTCGTTCGCCTATCACTGTATCAAGTCCGTTTTCAAGCGATGATATAAATTCGCCAAGATGAGCACCTTCAACAACTTTTTGGATTTCTTCTTCGCTTGCATTAAATTTGCCCATTAGAATATTATCTCTGATTGTTCCCGAGAATAAGAAATTATCTTGGAATACTTCACTAATATTTGCTCTTAATGAAGATAAGCTGAAATCTCTTATATCTGTGTCATCAATTTTTATAGACCCTGATTTAATATCGTAAAAACGTGGTAAAAGGTTTACTATTGTTGACTTTCCACCGCCAGAATTACCTACGAGAGCAATAACATTCCCTTTTGGTACACTAAAACTGATATTTTTAAGTATAGGTTTGTTTTCTTCGTATTCAAAACATACGTCTTCGAATTTAATACCTTCGTTTACTTCTTTTAGTTCAATGGTATTTTCTTTGTCTTTGATTTCGGGAACCAAGTCAAACAATTCAAACACCCTGCTCATCGCAACAAATATATTTTGCAGATTTGTAAGAGTATTTCCCAAGTCTTTAATGGGTTTATATAAAAGAAGAAGTGATGTAATAAAACTTGCAAAATTGCCCGTTGTCATCTCTCCTGACATTAAAAGTTTGTTACCAAAAACCATAACGATTGCGATACCTATACTTGCTATAAGGTGCATAATGGGTGACATCCAGCCAACACGTTTTGTAAGTGAAATACTTAAGTTGAAACTTTCCCTTATTTGGTTATCAAATTTGGCATTAAGTTTGTCTTGAAGCCCAAATCCTGTCATGATTTTATTGCCATGATATGTTTCATTTAAGTTTGTATTTATACTTCCGCCGAGAACTGCGTTTGCGTTAGATACCTTTTTAATTTTTTTTCTAATCCAAACAACCGGCAAAAATGCACAGCATAAAACCACAATTGCAATGCCTGCAAGCTTCCAACCGTTATATAAAAGAACAAATATTAAACCGAGTGAACTTACTGCTGATGTAAGCAATAATTTTAAAGAATCAATAAAGCTTCGAGATGCCGTGTCGGGATCGCTTAAAAATCTTGTAAGCACGATACCTGAGGTATTCTCATCAAAAAATTTAGAATCCAGAGAAGTCAATTTTTTGAATAAATCCATTTTAATGGCATTTGAAATTTTTAAACTGACCCAATCTACAAGGTAGTTGTTTATATATTTTAAGGCACCCTGAACAACCGCAAATACAATAATAAGCCAAGGGATAATTGCTGCGAATGCCTCGCGTGTAATTGTAAAAGATTTATATACGGCAGGATGTCCGTTTACAACAATATCAATATACGGTTTCAATACAAAAGCGGTTAATCCGTCCAATAAACCTAACGGAATTGCGACAACTATTCCCAAAATTACCCTGAACATGACAGGTTTTATGTACGGATAAATTTTTTTAATTAAATAGCCGTAGTTAAATGCGGTATTTGCTCCAGATTTTGAAAGTTCCATATAATTCCTTTTTTATAAGTGTTATTGTTGCATAAATATATTTGCTTAGCAATAAAAATTGTTGTAATATAAAGGCATGTTTGAAAGATTTACACAAAAAGCTGTAGATATAATTGCAAGCGCACAAAATTTTGCACAAGATTTAAAGCACAACGTTGTATATTCCGAACATCTTCTGCTTGCACTTTTAAAAGCGCCAAAAGGGGTTGAAACAAAGATTTTTTTAGTTGCAGGAGTTGACCCTGACGAACTCGAAATGATAATTTTAAGAAAATTAAGGGAAAAATCATATTTTGAAAAAACGGGCGAAATTCCGTTCAGTAAAAGTGTTAAAAACATTTTAAAAATGGCGGTTAAATTGGCTGACGAAAATAAAAGCAAGCTTATTCACCCCGTACACCTTTATTTAGCAGTTTTATGCACACAAAATTTCGGCTCATATAAAATACTTGAAGAATACGATTTTGATAAAGAAAAAGCGATAGCAAATTTGAAAAATCTGCTTTAAATATAATTTTTTAAAAAACTTTTTCTGTGATATTTTGTAATACCATATTTTTTAATCGCCGAAATATGTTCTTTGGTTAAATATCCTTTATTTTTGCCCCAATTATATTTGGAATATTTTATGTTTAGTTTTTTCATGTATCTGTCTCTTTCGACTTTTGCCAAAATGCTTGCAGCGGCGATAGATGCAGATTTTAAATCACCCTTTACAACTGTTTTTTGCGCAAGGTCAAATTTTATTAAACGATTTCCGTCAATTAAACAAAGGGGATTTTTTGCACCCGTTATTTTGGCAACTTCGAGTACGGATTTTTTCATTGCAAGGAGAGACGCCTGCAGAATATTTATCTTTTCAATTTCTTTAACGCTTGTTGAATGTATACTCCAGTAAGAATATTCCTTAATTAAATCATATAATTTTTCCCTTGTCCTTTCGTTAAGTTTCTTGGAGTCGTTTAGTTTTTCAAATAATTCATAAGGAATGTCGGGCTTAAAACACACGGCTGCCGCATAAACATCACCCGCCGCAGGTCCTCTGCCCGCTTCATCCGTACCTATTACAATATCATATGGAGACAAGGAAATATTAAGTAATCCGGTCTTATTTTCCCTTTGATTTTTGTCAAATTCAAATAACTCTATCATCCAGAACTATTTTTCCTATTTTGCCGTCTCTGTAATTTGAAAGTATAAACATTGAAGCCCTCTTGGTATCAGGCATGGAACCTTTTGTAATCCAGTTTCTTTTAAGCGCAATGTTTTCAATCGTAATTTCATCGTTTTCATCAAGATTATAGTATTCAAGAATATTTTGCTTGTGGTTTTTAGATAAAATATTTAAAAATCCTTGTGCTACAAATTCACTGTCATAGGCATTTTCGCCGACAGAATTTACAACTGCAAGCTTAAGCGCAATTTCTTGGTCATCTTGAATTGCGGGAATAATACCCGGAGTGTCCAATAAATCTATTTTTTCATGAACTCTAACCCATTGTTGTTGACGGGTAACACCCGCTTTTGCGCCCGTTTTTGTTTTTGCTTTTTTTATAAGCCTGTTTATAACGCTTGACTTTCCGACGTTTGGAAGCCCCACGACCATAACGCGTGTCGGGCGCGGAAGCAGACCTTTTGATACCATTTTTTCAATTATAGGACTTGAGAGTTCAAGAATGGTTTTAATAATTTGTTTTGTATCTTTTTCCGAGTTGAAAGGTAATACGGGACAGCCTGTTTTTTCTTCGATATATGAACTCCAGTATTTTACATCTTCATTTGAAATCAAATCTACCTTGTTAAGCAAAATCAAGCGCTTTTTGGGACAAAGTTTTTCAATCTCTTTGTATGCGCTTGATAATGGTATTCTTGCATCCAAAACCTCGAGGACAACATCCACGAGGTTTAATTTTTCTTTTAATTCCTTTTGGGCTTTAGCAATGTGCCCCGGGTACCAATGAATATGGCTCAACGTTTTTCCATTTTTTCTTTAATACGAGTAGCTTTGCCTGATAATGCTCTTAAGTAATAAAGTTTAGAACGACGAACATCACCACGTCTTAGAATTTGGATTTTTTCAACTCTCGGGGAGTAAATAGCGAAAACACGTTCAACGCCAACACCTTGGAAAATCTTTCTGACTGTTATTGTTTTATTAACTCCTGTGCTGTGTTTTTTAATTACCGTGCCTTCAAAAGCCTGAGTTCTTTCTTTGTTGCCTTCGATAATTCTTACGGAAACTCTAACAGTATCACCGGGATTAATTTCCGGCAACTCTTTTTGAGTATATTCTTTTTCAATTTCATCAATAATTGGGTTCATAATTTACCTTCTTCAACTAAAATTCATGGGTTAATTCTTATGCTACTATATTCTAAACATATTTTATTTTCAAGTGGATATTAAGAAATATTTTTTGAGGCGAAAATTTAAAATAACCCAAAAAGATTAAATTATCGGGGGTTATTTTTGATAAATTTTTAAAGTGTTAGGGCGAAGCCCCCTAATTTCTTAAGGTCTATGACCTTAAGAAATTAAGCTAAAAAATAACTCCTGAAAAACTGTTTCCAAGAGTTATTTTAATAAATCTATCAGGTGTTAGGGGCGCAGCCCTCCTAAT
>CANQDZ010000046.1 GCA_947594025.1 Candidatus Gastranaerophilales bacterium | reverse complement strand
CGGGTATATACGCATCAGGTTTTACGCCATTCTGTTCTTTTTCGTCGGTTTTAATATCATTTAAGGTGCTAATACGTGTTTTCTGGCGCGTGCCGCCCGCCCCGCCGTTTGCAGTCATTTTAACACCATTTAGGGTTAGGGCTGTTTTTCCGCCATCGCCTCCTGCAATATCGCTCGGTGAAGCGCCCTTGCCCCCTTTACCTATTGCGCTTTTAGGTATTTTAATTGTGTCGCTGCCGTCGGTAAGGTATGACGTTTTATATTTTATGACTTCTCCGGGGCTGCCCGCTTCGCCATATTCTGTTTCTGTTGCATAAGATATCAAATTAATATTAAGTTCTTCCCCTCTTACTACCATTCTTCCTTTATTTGAAATTTTAAATAATATTCCGTAACCATAAGGCGAATTAAGGTCACTAACATTTGAAGAGTTTGAATTTTTACATCCGCATTTCGAAGGGTCTTGATTTAATCCGCAAAGAGAACCGTCGTAAGAAAAATCGTAATTTGAAGAATCGCATTCTGCTCCATCGCCATTGCTTATACAAAAACCGTTGTAATCATCACCTTGATTTTTACCAAATCCGAATTGAAGGTGTATATTTTCTTCAACAGAGTTTAAAAATAGCCGCACAGAATCGCTATTCCCATAACTTCTGGCACAGGTATTGCTTCCTCCGCTATAGCTTCCTGAAACATAAACGATAACATTACTTAATAAGTTATTTATTGCAGCTTGTGTTTGATAGGGAGATATATATTGTCTTAAACTTTCAAAAAAGTTAGCGGAAAAAATATTATCCGCGCCAAGGGTAATTGTTTTTCCGGATTCAACATTTCTGTCATAAACGTGTTTAATAGCAGAGCTTGCTCCGCCTCCGCCTCCGCCTATAAGAGTAACTTCATATGTATCTGCATCAGGCACTTTAAACACACACTCCGAAGCGTCAACTTTTTCACCCGTAATTTTAACATTATTGTTTCTATCGAATTCAATTTGTTTATATGACAGTTTATCGCCGGCATCATAATAGCAAATAAAATAGCCGTTGGATCCGGTAAGGCTTATCTCGCCCGCCTTTTTCTTACCCTTAGAAATCCTTGGGATATTTTGTGATATTATGGGCACGGTAGCTGCCATAATAGCAACTATCATACTTAAAACTATGAGCAATGACAGCAGCGACATTGCTTTTTTTCTGTTATTTTTTATAATGAATCCCATTTTATTATTATTGCTCCTCCCATGCCGGATGTTGACTTACCTATATGACATATCGGTTTTAATTGTGTTGGCGATTGACTGGTATCTTCAAAGTTGGTATCTTTATCCCAGTAAACTGTTTTGACCATTTTCCCACTTTTTTTATCATAGTAATTTATGCTTGCCTCAGCAACACAGCCGTATTCAATACCCGGGTTATAGCCGCCTCCGCCTCCGCCATAATTAGCGTTGTATAAGTTATTTTTCTTTTCATCAAAGACGGTGGGCTCACATGTTTCTTTACCGTTTTTATTTTCTTCACTAACACAAACAGAGTTTGGAATAATGATTTCGTTAAAATCTATAATACCTTGAGAGTTATCCGTGTCGTCATAGTATGCAGATTCTTTTCTTTTATCAAAGACACCGCTATAAGAAGCCAATCTGTTTTTCGGAAACCTTCTGTCACTTGTTAAAAAATCTTTTTTTTCTAATGGAGATTCACCACCGGTACATTTAACACCTAACGATAAATGATTCTCAAGTCCGGGAGCACCGCCTTGGGCTACTTGGGTTTCAATAAAGCTATCTTCAAAAGTAGTATCACCGCCTTTACTACCGGGTTTGCCGCCAGTCCCTATACTATCGGGCTTAACGGTAATTGTTCTTCCTGCAAGCGCTTTTGCATCCCTGATTATTTTCACGGTTCCGTTTTCACCGGGGTATCCAACGGGAACATTATTAAGCCCGGTTACCTTTCTTATTTCTGTGTAAAAAAGTCTGTTTTCAGGATGTTTATCGTCTTGGTAACCGAGTTTATTGTAGTAAGTACTGTCATCAGCTTTTCTAATCAAATTACCGCCGTAACAAGCATAGCTCTTAGTAGGGACATGTAGAGCATATGTCGTCGTTCCGTTTGGTATTTTGTTACCATTCCCATTCAAAATTAAGGGGTCTTTTATGGTACCATAAACATTCATTCTTATACCGGTACAGCCGGTTCTTCCAAAAGCTTCGAATATATCTGCCAGAACTGCTTCTTTAGTAAAATATTTTTTCATATCGGAATTTTCGTAAATTTCATCAATGGTTTGCGCTTTGTTAGCAATACTGACATTACCGACCTGACAATATGAATAACACCTTTCTGAGAGTTTTGTATACGGATAATAAAATTTATTGGTTTTGGTAGGCATATCAACCATGGTACCGTTACAATTTACTTGTTTAATTCGCCCTGAAGGAACCTCCTTGCTATTTTCGCTTATTACCTGATTTGTTTTCGTAGTGCCGTCGCTTTCGGTCGTCACACAAAGCGTCCCGTCTGTTAAATAATTATCCGAATATGGATTTGTATTTAGGTCTTGAAAGTTTATCGCCCACGTTTGAATGGGTTTATATGATGTGTATATCGCACCACTTACGTCAATTGTAACACCGCAGCCGTCTTTCTCGGAAACGGTAGGAGAGGTAGCACCTCCCCCGCCTGCGCCAATAACGTAAACTGTTATATTTCTTGCGTTTGCAGGAATTTCAAATTTGCATTTTGAAGAAGCTTCTTCCTTAACGTCAGTTGAACCGTTTCTTTGTTTAAGTTCTGTTTTTTGACGCAAGTTACCGTTCATGTCTTTATAGCATATAATTCTTCCTGATGACGGTGTGGATAAAGTTTTTTGCGTCTTTTTTGCAATTGCAAATACAACAAGCAGAGATAAAACAGCCATAATCGCAACGGAAACAAGAAGTTCCGTAAGTGCAAATCCGTATTTGTAATTTTTTATTTTCATATTTTTCCTTTACCACTTAATTATGACGGCACCGCCATTACCCCTGCCGCCATTTGTTCTTTTTAATGTAACTTTGTAACCGTTCTTGCTTAATGCACCTTCTTTGCATGTTATTTTGTCTTTAAAAACAGTTTTTTCTGTATTTGTAACAGATGTTAACTTATAAGCCGTATCGACGTAAACATCAATTTTACCGTTTAACTTCACAAGAGTGCAAGAAGGTTCTTTTGAAATAAACATTGTAAATCCGCCGCCGCCGCCGCCTGCGCCAAAATTAGTTGAGTTTACATTGTCATATACATGCATACCGTTGCTCTCATTTGGGAGAATACTATCGGCGTCGCTGTAAGCGACAGGTGAATTAAAAAATTTATCATCTAACTTTGGATTGCCTATTTGAACAACAGGGTTACCCCCTTGTGCAACTCTTGTATCATATTTGCCCGCCGATTGGGATTCAAAATCACTGCCAAAGCAGTAATAACCTTTCTCGCCTCCGGAAAGCATAGTGCATTTATTTGTCACTTTTATATTCTGATATTCGTATCCTCTTGTAATGCCGTAATCTCCTCCGGGGACCAAACAGTTTCCGCCCTTGCAGTATTCATTATCGGCATTTGAATTTTCACCTGTGTAAAAGTGAGTATAATCTCCTTTTGAAGCAGTATTTTCACCTATTTCAACAGTACTTGTCAAACTTTTTAGTACATTTTTAATGTCTGATGCGTGTATATTTTCCACAGGTTTTTTTTCAATATCAAAATATTCACTCAAAGTTGCTTCGTCTTCCTGATCGGAATATCTTCCGTTTCCTGTGCCAAAATACCCGCCGCCATAGCCGCTGCAGGTGGAATTATCAGGACAATACAATCTATCATCATACACTTTTAGCAGCTCAAAAAATTTTTCCATTGTGGTGCCTCTATTTTTTTCTGATTCGTTATATTTGGCACCTTCTCCGCCTTTTCCTATGCAGCGGGCATTTTTATCTTTTTTTGTTTCCAGGCTGCTGTCATAGTCGGTATCACAAATATTTATTTTAATTTCATTATCACTATCGAATACGCCGTTTAATGTTGTTTTAAATCTTGCAACGTTACCTGAGTCTCCCCCTTTTCCGAGTTTAACCTTCATTGAGTAATCGCGTCTTACAATTTTACAATCGCTATAAGTATTCCCGTTGTATGAAACTTCTTCGCTGCACTTTTGTTCATCCGTGTCAATTGGTTCAAAAAGTTTGTCTATGTTGCCGTTTTCAAGGACAGCAGTGTCAAATTCAGGCATACTTCCGCCGCCGCCGCCTGAAACAAGGGTTAATTCAAAATCACTTGCGCCAACGGGTTTTAAAAATCTGCATTGAGTAACTTTTCTGCCTGAGGGGTAATCGAAATCGTTTGTGTTATATCTTGACCTCTCGTATAATACCCATTCGTCGTTTTCGTATGCTGCCCAACACTGATATTCGCCGTAAGAACTACCTGAAGAAGAAACTTGACTTTTTCTTGTAAGAAATGGGGCTGAAAGTGCCATCAAGATAACAACTATCGCCATTGCAAAAACGAGCTCAATGTATGAAAAACCGAATTTGTAATTCCTTTTCAAGCGCGCAACTCCAATTCTCTTTATCCTTTTACAATTATGCCATTTTTTCACGTCGTTGTCAATCCTGGAACGACACTTTATTGCTAAATTTTAAAGGGGCTATAACTCTGTATTTCTGTATTGGGCAAAATAACCGTTTAGCTCTTTATTAAATCCAAAAATACCGACAAAAAGCGCAAGAACCGTGACCGTAATAAATACGGCAGGGATACTGATTTCTTGAGCGATAACACCAAGCGGAGAAAGGGTAAGCGCTGCAAGCGCCCAAGAAAAACCACCCACAAAGCCCGATGCAACAGCTTTATAATCAGGAAGGATTTTTTGCGCCAAAACAAGGTTTATTGAAACTGAAAGGAAGGTAAAAAAGCCAAGTATTCCAAAGATAACAAGCGCAAATATCGGATGAGTATTCATGGTTAAAAGTAGTAATAATGCCAGAGGAAGCATTCCGTAGAATGAAATTCTTATGACGTTTTTAGCACCAACAAGACGTTCTATTTTAGCGCTTACAACGGAAGCTATACCCGAGCATGCAAAAAATACGGTTAAGACGAATCCTGTCTGGTTTATTGTATATCCCATTTTTTCAAGCATAAAGGGCATATATGTACCAAAAGATACGGAAACCATTGATTTTGTAACTGAAATCAGTAACAGGGCGAGTAATGCTTTGTTTTTAAATACGTCTTTAATTACTTTCAGAATATTTTCATCGCTGTTATTTACCGTTGTTTTTGGAAGTTTTGGAACCGTAAAATATAGAATAAATGCACTCAAAACACCAAGAACGGCAATAGTCCACAGAGAATTTATCCCGAAATGCTCAACTAAGTTTGAAGAAAAAACGGGCCCCATGGAATATCCTACAATTCCTATTGCAAGAAAAAGCCCTAAATATTTATTTAAAGTCGGGTTGTTGTAATTAAAAATTGCAACCATTGAGGTCACCTGAGGGTGAAACATTGCATTTCCGCAGATTGCAAGCATTAAATATATCCCAAAAAGTAACGGTTTATCCGTAAAAACAGCCATCGGGATAAAAAATCCGCCCAAAAATAAACCCCAGAACATATATGC
>CANQDZ010000045.1 GCA_947594025.1 Candidatus Gastranaerophilales bacterium | reverse complement strand
ATTCTAAAATCGTATACACGCATATTTGAAAGACCGATTATTCCTTCAAAAGCCCGAACAAAAACGGGGGTAATTGATGCCGCGCATACATATAAAAGACCTGCGGGAGTTTTTTTATTCTTTTTCCAAAAACAGTTTCCGATAAACGTAAAAATGCAAAAATATACGAACGACAAAAGACATAAAAGATTGTTGCCGTATTTTTCCGAAATATCTCTTAAATAGTAAACCATGGTCATAATGATAATAACCGCGCCGAGATAATATAAAAAACTTTCCATTGTTATTTTTGGGCGGGATTTTTCTGTTTTGGTTAATTCCTCATTTTGATTATCAGATTTTAAATATTGAATTAAATTATCATAGTTTTCACAAGATATAATTCCTGCTTCTTTTGCTTTTAATAAATCATTTTCGTTAAAATTCATAATAATACCCGATTAACTTTAATATTTAACACACATAGTATAATAATCGCATTTTTCATTTTTGTCACCATAGACAATATTCCCGTCGGTTTTAACCGCGGTAATGCCGCTTGCTGTATCTTCGCCGCTTATAAAGCATGCTTTTTCTATATCGATGTCCATTCCTTTATGTTTTAATTCACTTTCGATAATTCCGGGCATTTTGTGCACGTTAAATGAAAAAATTTCTTGTAATTCTTCAGTGGTAGGTTTTCGTCCCCCTGCACCACAGTTTGCGTACCCTTTTTTTGTATTTTTTATAAGCCAGCATACGTTACCGACTTCAACTCCGTCACAAAATTGCAATCTTGTATTTAAAAAACCGATATCCTTTGAGGTTGAATTTGGTTTTTTAAAACCGTTTAAGTCAAACACCATGCCAATGCATTTAAGCGGGTTAATACCATAAAAATCCGTAACGGGAACGGAACATTTAGGGTCATATGTAATTATTGCGGTATATTTATTATCTATGATAATACCAATATTTTTATCGTCATACAATTGTCCCAATCTCTTTGAATACTTAAGTTCTTCAATATTAAATGTTTTATTGCCCTTGCTTATTTCAGGCGCAAAACACTCTGAAAGATGATTATTTTCGCAAATTTTTGTGATTTTTAAATATTTAGATAATTCTTGAACAAACTCGGAAGTATTTTTATAACCAACAAGCTTGTTCTCAATTTGCATATCCCTTAAAGCATAATTAATCTCGGTCGAAAACTCCCTAAAATTATTTTTATATAATTTTGAGCCGTAATTTACAATAACAGTCTGAATTGCAAGCACCAGAGCACAAATAACGGCAAATCCGATAATAAAGATTTCAACAGGGGCATAATATTCTGATATCTTTTTCCATAAGCTTGACTTTAAAGTTTCAAATATTTTTTTTGTTAACTCTTTCAAAATATACTCCCCGTTTCCAAAGAAAAATTAAAAAATACTTCTGTCAATTGTATGCATTCTTTGTTCTTTCGTATTGAATGTTTTTTTCGCATCGGCCATAAGTTCATCACGTTCAATTGCAGATTTTAACCCTCTTGAAACATCAATACCGTGAGCTGTAAGTTTTGAAATTATAATTCCGTTCCTCAATTCTTCTAAATTAGGATATTCCCTGTATTCGGAAGATGTTATGACGGATATAAAATCGGTACCGTAAAGCCCTGCCTCGGCAGCTCCAATTGCAGCGGTTACATTATCGTATCCTATTCCGATATCGGTCACAATGGGTCCCAGCATATATAAAGGGGCATAGGCTGTCAGCTCTTTTATGGTTTTAGTGTAATCGGCAATTTTACTAAACGGCATATGACCGCCGCCTTCAACCATAACTTGAACGCCTTCTTTTCTTGCTCTTTGAACAAGCTCACTATTTACCATAAATTCAGAAATTTGAGCCCTATCCGCAAAATCGTGAATGCAGCCTGCCCTATACGCATTTCCGAGGGATAGCACGACATCATACTTTTTTAAAATATCAAGTATTTCATCAAAATTTTCATACATGGGGTTTTCATTTTCAGTTCTTTTTATCCACCAATTTAAAACAGAACCGCACCTTGAAATAAGACCCGTTTTTCGTCGGCTTTCATCATATAGGTATACGTTTGCCTTTGTGATACCTGCATGGAGTGTTATAAAATCAATACCGTCCTTGCAGTGTTTTTCAATGTTTGATAATATATTTTCTTTATTGATATTGGATAAATCGTGGGTTTTTTCCGTCACTTCTTTAATTGTTTGGAGAAACGGCACAGAACCCATAGGAGTTGTGATACTGTTTATAATTTTTTTTCTTGTAAGGTCAACTCCTTTACCCGTTGATAAATCTGTTAGAGTGTCAACTTCCGTCATTTCTGCAAGCTCCGCTTTTTCGATTTCCGATTTTATTGCGGTATTTTTATTTGAAGTGCCGACGGTTGCATTCACCTTAACACTAAGTCCTTCCCCTATTGCAGTCGGGATAACGTTTTCCCTTATATTATTTTTTAAAATAACAACTCGACCTTGTGCAATAAGTTCACTAATTACACTTGGTTCAAGATTTTCTTTTCTTGCAACAAGCTCGACTTCATTTGTTATTTCTTTGTTTTTGGCTTTTTCAAGTTGTGTCATACTATTTTCTTAGTTTTTTAATCTCATCAATTTGTTTTTTGTTGAACATTTTTGCGCCGCCCAAAATTTCTGCAGCAAAATATGTTTCAACATAGTTTTTAATTGTTTCCAGTTGGTAAAAACAATTTTGAATGGTATCTGCGCCAATTACAACACCATGGTTTGCAAGCAGGGCGCAGGAATATTTTTCAAAACAATCTGCCACACTTTGTGCTAAATCCATGCTTGACGGCAAATAGTAAGGTACAAGAGGAATTTTATCAAAACAATATGCGAAATCTGCAAGAAAGTGTTTATCGATTTCCTTATTTGCGGCAGCAAATGCCGTTATATAAGGACAGTGAGAATGCACGATTGCTTTAATATCGCTTCTTGTTTCATATATCAAAACGTGCAAAAGCTTTTCGCTTGAAGGTTTTTTACCTTCCTCTAAGACATTGCCGTTTAAGTCCAATAAGACCAAATCTTCTTCTTTCATATCGGTTGCGCAAACACCGCTTCGTGAAATTAAAATTTTTCCGTCATGTTTCACGCTTACATTACCGCTCGTAGACGGCATTAACCCCTTTTGATATAATCTTTTTGACCAATATAATACATCTTGCTTTAAATTTTCCATGAAAAACCTCTTTAAATTAATTTTAATACAAAATGTGATAAAATAAAATTTGTAAACTATGCAAAATATTTTATTTTTGCGGTTATTATATAGTGAGAAATCATGCAAGTACAAACCATAAAACCAATACAAAACACAAATAATGTAAATCCGAGTGCTTCTCCAAGCCCTCAAAATAAGCTTGGCGCAATTGATGCACAAGCAGTTGCAGCACCTACATCCGTTATTGCAGGCGCGCCGACTGCTACGCAATCTCAAGAAAAACAAGAGGATAAGGTTGATTTATCAACAAAAAAATCAAAACAAGATAAAATCACTCTTATTGCCGCATTCGGGATAGGTATTTTAATTACGGTTATATCTTCACTTCGCGGTCGCAAAATACCAAAGTAGTTCTTGCTTTCAAAAGTTTTTTATGTTTAAATGTCCCTAGCGTAATTATTTACGACTCCACAAAGAAGGGCAGTGATTTTTTATCACACAAAAAAATATTAAATTTGCATCCCATGCAGGTTTTTGCTACGGCGTAAAGCGTGCCGTTGAAACAACAAAGAAAATAAAACAAGAAAATCCCGACAAAAATATATATGTACTTGGAGAGCTTATACACAATTCTCAAGTGATAAAAGAGCTTGAAGACTTGGGTATTAAAACCGTGGATACTCTGCCCCAAAATAGCGAAAATTCCATTTGCATTATAAGAAGCCACGGCGTTTCTTGTAAGGTGCTTGAAGATATTAAAAATAAAGGTTTTGAAGTTATTGACCTTACCTGCCCCGACGTTAAAAAAGTGCAGGAAAAGGCTATGGATTTAGCAAAAGACGGATATTTCACAATAATTTTAGGAAGCGCGGAACACCCTGAAGTTATGGCAATTGAAGCAAATGCAAAATGCTTTGCAAAAGATAAAAATTATGTTTATGTTGCACATAATATTGAAGATTTAAAAAACAATATAGAAACAATTAAAAAGAGTCAAAAAGTCGGTATTGTTGTGCAAACAACTCAAAAAATCGAATATTTAAAAGAAGTTGCAGATTATTTAACCCCCTATGTGAAAGAATTAAAAATAATGAATACAATATGCGCATCAACAACATTAAGGCAAAACGAAGCAAGAAAACTTGCAAAAGAAAGTGATTTAATGGTTGTTATAGGCTCTAAAAAAAGTGCAAATACAACGCATTTGGCAAACATTTTATCTTCAATTACAAAAACCATTCATATTGAAAAGGATGAGGATTTGGATAATTTTAAAGAAGATATAAAGAAAGCTCAAAATATAGGCGTAACGGCAGGAGCTTCCACGCCTGATTATATAATTAAAAAAGTTATAGAAACAATTGAAAAAGGAGAAATATAAAATGACACAAACAATGACAAATGAAGAATTTGCAAAACTGCTTGACGAAACTTACACACACAAATTGAACGTTGTTGACGTTGTAAAAGGTGTAGTCGTAAAGAAAGAAAAAACAGGCTTTCTTGTTGATATAGGAAGTAAAACAGAAGCATTTTTACCAAACAACGAAGTTGTGATGAATTCATCACAAAACCCTGATGATTTTGTAAAATTATGGGACGAAAAAGAATTTTACGTAGTAAAAGACGAAGAAGATGACGAAATTCCGGTTTTATCATTAAAGAAATTATCATTTGCCCAATCATGGAACAAATTAAATGATATGAAAATCAATAATGAAACAGTTACGGCAACAGTTGTTTCAACCGTAAAAGGCGGTTTAATCGTTGAAATCGAAGGTTTAAGAGGTTTTATTCCCGCATCTCAATTAAGAGCGGGTGTTGCTTCTGAAGATTTGGCGAATAAAGAAATTGAAGCAAAAATCTTAGAAGCTGACCCTAAAAGAAACAAACTTATTCTTTCTCAAAGGCAAGCATACACTCAAAAAAGAGAGGAAGTTATCCAAGAAGTATTATCCAAACTTAACGTTGATGACGTTATTGAAGGCGAAGTTGTAAGAATTGCAGACTTTGGCGTATTTGTTGACATCAATGGAATTGACGGACTTCTTCCTATTTCTGAAATTTCTTGGGACAGAATTAAACACCCGTCAGAAATTGTTTCATTAGGCGAAAAAATTACGGTTAAAGTTATCAATATCGACCAAGAACTAAAACGTGTAAGCTTATCTTTAAAACGTATGACAACTGACCCTTGGGAAGATATTACGGAAAAATTTAAAGAAGAAGACATTATTGAAGGTACAATCAATAAAATTACAAACTTTGGTATATTTATCAATATCTACCCGGGCGTCGAAGCATTGCTGCCATCAGCAGAAATCAGCGATGAACACGTTAATTTAAACGCTAAGTATAATGTAGGCGATTCTATTAAAGTTCAAATTAAAAAATTCACACCGGAAGAACATAGAATTTGCTTAAGCGTTAAGGATCTGTAAAGATTGTATTCATAAGAAAGAGGGCATTATGCCCTCTTTTTTTAATGCTAAAATCAGATTATAATTTCGCAAAAGCGGAGCTCTGATTAAGCGCAAAACAGATTGTTTTATCTAAAAGCACGAGAAATACCCTCACTAACTTTTAAACTTTAAAGCTTAAATTTAAACTAAAAATGACTCTCAAAAAATTATTTTTAAGAGTCATTTTGGTAAATCCGTCAAATGTTAAGGGCGAAGCCCGCTAAATCAATATCAAGAACTATCTAATTTTAAGATAAATCTATCAAATGATAAAGGCGAAGCCTTCTAGTTTTGTGAGGTCAATGACCTCACAAAACTAATTAATTAGTACCTCATCTCCCACCCTTCTTCCATGATACGCGCTGCACAACCTGTACCGTCAGAACTTTTAGTACATGGGGCATAACCGCTTTCGTTTTTCCAGTAGTCACTGCAGGATTCAAGGTTTTCATATTTGCAGCCTGAACTATTGCAAACAGCATAGTCCGCACCGCCATAAGGGTACAACATGCCGTCATCACCAACAATGTACAAGAATAAATCACGGCCCACAACATTTGGACCCTTTGGTCCGTTTACATCAAGCACAAGCGAAGCTACTGCGCTATAAAGTTTCGTTTTGGTGTTTCTTGTTTCTTGAAATTCTTTTAAAGTAGAACATCCGTCAGGACACCCTGATTGAGGAGTTTTAAATAATGCAAAAAATAAAAAAGTACCGTCTGCAAGATATAAACCTTGGTCTATGCTGTTATCTTCTGCAAGCTTGCCGTTAAGATATTTTATTTTTGATTGTATGTTATATTCCTCAGGAAAATTGTCGGGTCCGTATATTGCAGCTACTTTAAAGGTTTTAAAAAATTCGTTTTTAAACTCTGCGTTTTTAGGCTGCAGCATGTCAACCGGTAAAAAACCATCCAAACCTGACGGCAATTTTGACCAGAGAGTGGTATCGGATAGCTTTGTAACACCGTCATTTGCCATTATTGTTCTAAAGGCATTGGTTAGGTTGTTGTAAGACTTTTTAAGCTGAGTAACATACATTTTCTTTTGATAATTTGTGATAACGGTTGGAATTGTAAGTGCTGCAACAACACCTATGATAGCCAATGTGATAAGTACTTCTGCAAGCGTGAATGCTTTAATTTTTTTTGATAGATTAATTAAATTTAATCTTTTTCTAAAATTTTGGATTAGGTTAGAAGCTTGAGAACTTGTAGCCCCCCCCCCGTGAGTTTTTTGTTTCTTCCATTTTCTTTTCTCCTTTGTTAGTTACCACTTTCATTATGACAGATTTTTGAATTTTTTCAAGGGATGTAACACGGATTTGTAAAGTGTTATGGGCGAAGCCCCCTAACTTTTGAACTTCGAAGAAGTTTAAAAGTTAAGTTTCTAATACTTCATCTCCCACCCTTCTTCCATGATACGTCCTGC
>CANQDZ010000044.1 GCA_947594025.1 Candidatus Gastranaerophilales bacterium | reverse complement strand
AACATGTGGACAAGCCACATTGCCTCGGACAAGCCTCGTCAAGTGAGCTTACGGCGCATAAACTTATTCATTTTTCAATCGCTTAATTAAAAAAATCTTTAACTTAAGCCGTCTAAAATCCCTTTAGACATACTCATTTTATAATAAGCAAAGCTTAAATGCAAATCTAATAATTAGTTATTTTTATAACGGCATCTTTGCACTTGAAATAGCTTATTTCATTATCTTCCTTAATTAAATCTCCCGCTTGGAATTCACCCGTAAATTCGCTTTCTTCAACAAAATCAGCTTTTATTATTTCATAAACTTTGTTGTTATATCTGTACAAAGGGTTGAAGTTTGGTGCAAGTGCTCTTATGTGGTTATTTATTTCAAATTTTGTTTTAGTTAAATCGACAATCATATCGTCAGGGCTTATCTGTTTTTCAAAAGTTGCTTCCGCCTCATTTTGCTTTATCGGAATTATATTATTTTTTTCCATATCATCAAGCAGATTTCCAATCATAACTTCTGCAACTTTGCAAATCTTTAATTTTAAGCTGTAAGCATTCATATAAGGTTCAATATCAATTGAGCCTTGGAATAAAATATCTCCCGTATCAAGCCCGTTATCAACCGAATGAAAGGTCACTCCCGTTTTCTCATCACCATTTTTTATCGCCCAAAAATAAGGATTTGCGCCCCTATGTTTTGGAAGCAGAGAGGGGTGGCAATTTATGACCCCGTATTTTAGAAAACCGAAAAGTTCAGGTTTTATCTTTTCGCCCCATGAACCGACCAAAACAAGGTCAGCACCCAGCTTTTTAACTTGATTTACAAATTCCTTACTGTTGACACTTAAGGCGTTTATATCTTTTAAGCCGATACTTTTTATAAATGATAAATCTTTTGAAGGGTTAAAAATATCTTTGAAAAACAGGGCAGATTTTGAAAATCTGACCCTGTCATATCTGAGAACCCCAACTACTTTGTGTCCTTTAAATCTAATGCCGTCTATAAGCGAAGCGAGCATTTTGCCGTAACCTATAACTACAACACTAAGCATTATTCTTCTTCGCCTGCTTCTTCGACAGCTTCATATTCTTCGCCTGCTTCTTCAATTTCAACACCGCGATTTAACTCAAGCTGTTTAGCCTTGCTTTCGCTCTTGATATCAATTTTCCAGTTCGTAAGTCTGTGAGCCAAACGAACGTTTTGTCCTTCTCTGCCGATTGCAAGTGATAATTGATCGTCAGGAACTATAACAAGAGCCTCATGAGAATTTTCATCGTCGGCTAAAATATCAACTGATAAAATTCTTGCAGGTGATAATGCGTTTACAATATATTCAACTGAATCGGGTGAGTATCTTACGATATCAATTTTTTCATTTTTAAGTTCTGAAACAATTGTTTGAATTCTGCTTCCGCGAGGTCCGATACATGCGCCTACAGAATCAACTGTCGGGTCATTTGACCATACCGCAAGTTTTGTTCTGTATCCTGCTTCTCTTGCAATTGACTTGATTTCAACAATTCCGTCTTCAATTTCCGGAACTTCAAGTTCAAATAATTCGCGAACAATTTCGCTGTGTGCTTGAGAAACAATAACTTGAGGCAGTCTTTGTGTTTCTTTAACGTTTAAAACAAATACTCTGACTCTGTTTCCCGTTTTATAGTTCTCACCGGGCAGCTGTTCTTTATAAGGCATAATTGCGTCAGTTTTACCAATATTGATGATGACGTTTCCTCTTTCATCTTTTCTTTGAACTATACCTGTAATTAATGTTCCCTTTTTGCTCAAGAATTCGTCTAAAACAAGTTTTCTTTCGGCTTCTCTAATTCTTTGTGTGATAACTTGTTTTGCGCTTTGAGCTGCAATTCTGCCAAAATCTTCAGGAGTTACTTCAATTTTGACTTCATCTTCCAACTCAACGCCTTCGTCGATTTCTTTTGCTTCTTTTAATGAAATTTGTGTGTCATTATCTTCTACATCTTTTACAACAACTTTTGTTCTGAAAACGCCAATTTCGCCTGACTCTTCATCAAAGATTGTTTCAATGTTGTCGGCATCTTTATTTTTTATATGTTTTTTGTATGCCGCAACCAAAGCGTCCTCTAAAGAGCTAATTAATACGTCTTTAGAAATGCCTTTCTCTTTTTCAAGTTGTTCTGCTGCTTCAAATAACGCTGTTCCGATTTTAATCATATTATTCTCCTAATCTTCATTTAGTCTTGCACTTAATATATTTTCAAGAGGGATAGAATGTTCTTGGTTTGTATTTTCTTTTAAGAATATAACCCCAATACCTTTTTGATAGTCAATTATTCTGCCATGAATTTTCTTTTCGCCCGTTGAATCTACTTCTTCTTTTAATTTTAATATTGCCTTTAATCCTTTAAATAAGAGATATTCTTTTTCCGATTTAATTTTTCTGTCTAAGCCGGGAGATGAAACTTCAAGATAATATTTAAACGGCAACAATTCATCAAGAAAATCTCCAAGCCCGTGAGTGATGTTTTCACAGTCCTTGTGGTTTACGGGATGGTCTGTTGAGAAAATAAATATTCTTAAAAACCATCTGTCATTTTCTTTATCGAGGGCAATTTCCAAAGGAATAAGGTTGTATCTCATTGCCGTATTTTCAACAACTGGTGTAATTGCCTCTATTATTTCTTTTTTATTTATATGATTTTTCATGTTATTCCTTCCGCTAAAATAAAAAAAAGAACGGCTTTTGACCGCTCTGCATTCACATTAGCAAAATTAAGTTCGCATGGAACCTAATAACATGTATATTTTAAACTCATAATAAAAAAAATGCAAGCCTTTTGTAAAAAAAGGTGAATTTAAACATTTAAATTCACCTTCTATGATATAAAATTTTCAATCTATTGCTTAAGAAAGAGCTTTTTTAACTTCTTTTTTGTAAATTTCAACATTTGGTTGTAAAACCTCAGGCAAAGCAGCATCATCTGATGTTACGCATCCCTTTTCTCTTCTTAAAATGTTACCCGTAAGAAGCGTTTCTAAGTGTTTTAATTCAATAAAACGGCCGACTGTTTTTGGGCTCAAATCAGAAAGAATAATTTCCGCTACTCTGTGTTGATTAGAGTATGCTGATTTTACACCCGTTAAAACCGCGTTTGTTACCTTATCATCCGTTTTTACGTTTGTAAATGTATAGAACGAATCATTATTATTCGGGTCCAAATCAGCTTCAGCATTGTAGTGAAGATAACCGGGACCTACGTTTGTATCGGTTGAGATATTTGCTTTTAAGGATTCATTTTTCATTTGTTTTTCCCAAAGAGTTGCACCTTCAAAACAATCTCCAAAATATTCCGAGAAGTGTTTATTTTTTCCGTTTAATTTTGCATCAACGTTAAATAGCGCAAGTTTTAAGGCATCATTTTTATTGATGTCATCTGATAAGTAATCTTTTTGAGCACTTAAAGCTTCTTCAAGCATTCCTTTTACATCTTCTTTTTTAACGCCGACAAATGCAAGTGTAAAAATTGTTGCGTCATCAAAGATTGAAAATCTGCCGCCAACATCATCATGAACGTAGCCTGATGCTTTAACCGCACCATTATTTACTTCCCTTCTTAATGCACTTTTTTCGGGGTTTTTATCTGTCATTGCAATAAATTTATCAGATACATTATCTTTTTTGTAATAATTTTTAAGCAATGTTTTTGCATTTTCAAAAGCCGTTGTTGTTTCTAATGTACCGCCTGATTTTGAGACAACAAGAAAGGTTGTTTTATCTATATTTAATTTATCTGCAAATGATTTAAAGCTGATTGGGTCGACTGAAGAATAAAAATGAACTTTTGAATTAACGCCAAGCATTTTGACCATTGATTCTGTTGTATGACGCGAACCGCCAATACCTAAAATTGCAAGCTCATCCTCTCCGCCTTCTTTTGCCTTGTCCGCAAGAGCATATAAATTATCAAGATTTGCTATTTGATTTTTAAGCAGCCATTCAATCCAGTTTAAGAATTGACCGCTTTTTCCTGCGCGTGATAATACATCCTTTATCGCTTCTTTAGCATTTTTTTCATATTTTTTAAAATCAACAACTGCTTTAACTTCCACGTTTGACATACTGTTTCCTCTCATAATTACCTGATTACAAGCTAATTATTAAACAAAAATAACAACTTCACAAGCAGTCTTTTTTGAGATACCTAAAAGTGTCAAAAGTACTATTATTAAAGGGTATTGACATTTTTTTAATTTTATGCTACAATAGTAGTATAGGACTGTAACCCATCACATTAGGCAAAATTCGGAGTAAAAATGTTAAATACGGCAACCATCACACAGTTTGAAAATGTGGGGTGGCGAGGACAGAAAAAAGATCCTCACAAAATCTCGCCACATGCCAAGGGAGTCGTATTTTTATTTTTTATATTTTTTATTTCGGGCGTTGTACTGGTCGTAAATGAAGCCAGCCGCCCGATTTTTGCATCTGAGCTTGCTTATCTTTCACCGTCGGTAAATGAAATGACAAAAACAATAAACATGGATGTTGGGGCATGGGAAGATAAGATAAATAAAAAATACGGAAACAAAAACATAACAATAGTTACAACCGGTGTTGCCCACATACAAAAAGTTAAATATATAAATAAAAAACCCATTAAAATAAATATCATAGAGGTAAATCCAAATATAAATAATAATCTTACGATTAAGCCTCAAATTGCAGGAGAAACATTAAATAAGAAAGCAACAATAAGCAGAATTGCCTCAAAAGAAAATGCAATTGTTGCAATAAACGGCGGTTATTTTAAACCCAAAACGGGCGCCCCCTTGGGCTCTTTGATGATAGATGGGGAATATTTGACGGGCCCTATATACAACAGGGCAGGTATAGGTATTACCCAAAATAACAAAGGAACATCTTTTATTGCAGGCAAGACGGGTATTAAAGCGGATATTTCAAACAAGAAAGTAAAAATTGATGTTGATAACATAAATCAGCCAAGAATGCTTAGCACCTACGTTTTAGCTTATACTCCAATTTGGGGAGAAACTGCTCCCGTCGCGCCTAAATATGGTGCAAATGCCGTTATTGCGGACGGAAAAGTTATTAAAATGTCTGCAAATCCTGTCGAAATACCTAAAAACGGATATGTTATAAGCGGTCCGAAAGAAAAAATATATACTCTTGCAGAGCAGAGCAGGCTGAAATTAAATATTAAACCCACAGAAAACTTCAAGGATGTTGATCATATTATTGCAGGGGGTCCGTTTCTTGTAAAAGACGGTGATATTTACATAGATTATAACGAGGAAAAACTGTCAGCCATAACCGGTCCAAACCCCAGAAGCGCCGTAGGTTATACAAAAGACGGTGAATTTATAATGGTGACAATTGACGGCAGAGAAAAAAGCTCTGTCGGCATGACTTTAAATCAGCTTGCAAGATATATGAAATCCCTCGGTTGCGAAAACGCAATAAACCTTGACGGGGGCGGTTCAAGCGTTTTATACGTAAACGGCAAAATTAAAAATTCCCCTGCCCAAACAGGCGGAATACCTATTTCAAACGCCTTGGTTATTACGGAAAGCGATATAAAAATAGGCACCCTATAATATATATAGAGCGCCTGCTTATTTTTAATTTTTAATTTAATTAATTAAGAGCTTTAATAGCATTTTGCAATTCTTTGATTTCGTCATTGATAGCTTTAATTTTTTTCGCTTTTTCAATTGCCGTTATATTTGAATCACTTTTTACTTTATTTAATTCAGCTTGTTTAGCTAAAATTTGATTTTGGTATTTTTTGACTTGAGCATTTGCTTTTGAGTTTGCGTCAGCTTTGGCTTTTTCAACTTTTGCCTTTGCATCTGCTTGGGCTTTTTCAACTTTTGCCTTTGCGTCAGCCTTTGCCTTTGCCGCTTTTTCAGCTCTTGCCTTTGCATCTGCCTTTGCCTTTGCCGCTCTTGCATTTGCTGCTTTTGAGTTTGCGTCAGCTTTGGCTTTTGCATCAGATTTTACTTTTGAAGCTGCATTATTAATTACATTTTTGTTTGCATTAATTAAGTCAGTTGTAAATGATGACGCTGCAATTGATGCGCTCATAGGAACTGTGATTGCCAGCAATACCAATGCTGATACGATTTTTTTCTTCATTGTGTGTTGTCCTTTCTACTTGATTGTGTTTAACTCTTTCTCCAAATTTTGTATATCTTTCTTTAACGCGTCAATTTGTGCATCTTTAGAACGCGTGCTTCCTCTTGTTTTTCTTACGTTATATATTTGAATTTTTTTCTCTTTAATTTGCTTATATATTTCATTTTTTCTGTCTTCCGACGTTTTCACATTATCAGAAGCACCGGTATTTTGTTTTTGTTCATATTTGTTTCCTACGGAATATTCTACCTTGTTAGACATGTTATCCGTTGTAAATCTGTAAGTTGTATTATCTCTTGCACCCGCAAAAGACATTCCAAATAAAATAATAAGTGATGCAGATAATAAAGCTTTTTTCATGCGACCCTTTCCTTTCATAAATATAATATCACCTTTTTCTGTTTTTACAAAGTAAGCATCCTTTTACATATTATGTAACGCAGTCTCTAATCCATTGTTCATTTGGCTTTCAAGAAATTTTAACTTTTATTAAGATAACTTTAAAAAACTACTTGCAAATTTTTTTGTTTGGTTTACATTATTATTACAGAGAGACCGAATTGGTTAACAAAATTTTTTTTGACAAAATGCTTGACAATAAAAATTAAGGTGCTACAATAGGTCTACTGCCTTGTTATAAAGGCTTTTTGATAAGGAATGGCAAACAAAGGTAGTTTCCCAAAATATTTATCAGAAGTGTAATTCTAAACTGAACATTGAAAATAGAATAACATATATTAAGTTGTGAACAAAAGTTCGCAAGCTTAGTATCACAAATTACAAACGACAAATACCTGTTGATTTTTTTAAAACAATAGATACTTTATTTTGAGTCAATCAGACCTTACGGTCTGTCAGACATAAATTTCTGACAACGGAGAGTTTGATCCTGGCTCAGGACGAACGCTGGCGGTGTGCCTCATACATGCAAGTCGAACGAGAAACTTTAGCTTGCTAAAGTGGAAAGTGGCGGACGGGTGAGTAATGTGTAGAGAATCTGCCCTAGAGAGGGGGACAACAGAGGGAAACTCCTGCTAATACCCCATATGAGCTAAGTTGAAATACTTATCTTGAAAACTCCGGTGCTCTAGGATGAGTCTGCATCTGATTAGCTTGTTGGTGGTGTAATGGACTACCAAGGCGACGATCAGTAGCTGGTTTGAGAGGATGATCAGCCACAATGGGACTGAGA
>CANQDZ010000043.1 GCA_947594025.1 Candidatus Gastranaerophilales bacterium | reverse complement strand
GACGTTTTGCTGTTTCGTAGCTTACACTGTTTCTCTTTACTATTTGATAATAGAGTTCCGTTATTGTTTTTTCGTCTATATAGTATTTTCCCGTTACCATCTCATAAAAATCAGGCATTTTATATATCTTCACTCTTGGCGGCACGGTAATAATTAACTCTGTCGGCTGTGCAATTACTACTATGTCAATATTTTTTTCTTTTATTATTTCAGCAAGATTTTCTACGTTCTTATAAACCGGAACCTGTTCATCCCAAAGAATGTTTTCATCATCGGATTTGTCTTGTACAAAGCCTGCGACATTCATTCTTAATGCTTTTTTGGCTTGTATTTCATCCGCAATAATTCTTGCTCTTTTGTCAGCTCCCAAGATTAAAATGTTTTTTGCTTTTTTTAAATTAAATAAATAATAGTGGAATAATGCCCGATATATTCTCAATATTAAAAATACTGTAAGGATATTTGCCAATAAGAATTTTTCTAAAGTCAGCCCGTTTACCCAAATAAGCAGCAATAATGCCGGAATATGAGCAAAAACAATCCCCTCAAAAAGCAAGTAAGTGTTTTTTATTGTTATGTTAAATTCTCTTATTTTGTAATTAGCTTTTAAAAACAGGGATACAAGTCCTGTTGCCGTAATGAGCAAAATAGGTATTCCGTATAAAAACGGCATTTCAAAATAATGGTACCAACATGCAGTTGATAACAGAAATACAATTAAATCAAATAAAAACATTATTAAAACAGATCTTGATAACTGTTTTTCCATTATTTCACCTATATTTTTGTAATAACGAAGATTGATGCCAGAACGGAAGCTATTCCTCTTAGTGTCTCGCAAACAGGCGTTATCCAATCATTTCCCGCAATTTTTCTCGGTACAACAATTGTGTCGCCTTCTTCTACATGTGACCAGCCATGAACTTTTTTTGCTTTGCCGTTTACCGCTACCTTATAAATTCTAAATTTCGCAGCATTAGGTGTATATCCGCCAACCTCTTTAATGTAGCCTTTAACTTTCATGCCTTTTTTATATATAAATGACTGTTCATTATAGACTTCCCCCAAGATGCTTACATGGTGTGAAATTCTCGGGATGTATATTTCGTCGCCGTCTTGAACTTCTATATTGTCGGAATCTTTTATTTTATCCGGATTATTATGGTGGATATTTAGAGCAATCTGACCTGTATATCTTGTTCTATAGTCCTTTTGCTCGTTTTTAAGCATTGTAATCATATTAGTTTTTGCTTCCATTGAAGAATCAGTTTGTTTGTAACCGCTGGCAAGACGTCCTTGAAGCAAGTTTATGTCTCTTTCGTTATTTTTTTGAGCTAAATTAACTTGTTTTGCCTGAATATTTTTTCTGGTGAATACAATTCCTCTGAGGTCTGCATCTTTTGTAAGTCCGTCAGCCATATTAATCATGTCTTTAAGCCGTTTACCTTCCACAAATCTGAAAACACCGGGATGTGCAACAAAACCTGCCACTTTAACATTTTTTATTGTTTCATTACTTCTTAGAGGGCGGAAGAAAACTCTGTCACCCGGCATTAAAACTATATTTTTAATAGTATTACCGTTAATCATAATGTCGTACAAGTAATAAACCTGAGTATTTTTATCACTGCTTGTAATTTCCACTGCCACATTCTCGGCAGAAATTATATTGCTGCTGCTGCTTGTTCCGCCGACAAGAACGGGACTTTCTTGTTCCTCTTTATATGAAACATTTTTTACATTTAAATCTTCTTCAATGTTAGAATCTACAAATTGTATGTCTGTTAATACATCATACAAGCGCATTCCTTCAACGTAAGTAAGATGTTTAGGAACGCTGATACAACCGTACACATCAACAAAATCCGTGTTTGTATTTTTATAAATATTAATTACGTCTCTTGGTTGGAGAGTAGGATCATTTGCTCCCGCGAAAAACTCTTTTAAAAATATGGGGATAGTCTCAATTGTGTTATCTTTGCCTGAAACACGCCTTATAACAGCTTGAGTAAGAAATGTTTCTTCAAGTAATTCGTTTTCGCTTTTTAAAATGTCGGATAATCTCATGCCCTCTTTATATGCAAATGTTGCGGGATGTTTAACGTTTCCTTGAAGTGTTACCGTATTTTCGGCAGAATTGTACAATTCTCTAAATTCTATAATATCGCCCGAGATGAGTTTCGTATAATTCGCTTCTTTCCAGCTGACATTTTTAGCTGTTCTTTCAAGAGTTCCCTTATCCAGTGTTGTCATTATAACTTCATCGGTCTGTGTTCCGGGTAACAATCCGCCTGCAAAGGAAGTAAGTTTCTGCAGAGTTTCGCCTTCTTTGATTTCATAAATACCGGGGACGGAAACTCCGTTTTTTAATGCTACTACACTGCCAATTCCGCCGACAAAGATTTTATCGTTAGGTCGTAAGATTATATTATCGTCATCACCAAAGAATATCGTTTTATATAAATCGATTTCTTTCGTTTTTGAGCCTTTAGTGTAATGGATTTTTCTTAAAGTACCTGTTTTTTTAATTCCGCCTGCCGCGCTTAAGGCATCCAGTATTGAAGAATTATTATTTACAAAAACCTTTCCGGGTTTTCTGACATTACCATAAACAAATACTGAAAAACCTTGTCCTGAAGCAACATTTAACCTTACTTTCAAATTATTATATTTTGAAGAAGCTATTTTGTTTATTGCACTTTCAACTTCTTTGATTGTTCTGTTTTCGGCAGGAACCAAACCTATTCCTGAAATAAAAATGTTTCCTTTTGAATCAACTTCCGTTTGAGCAACGGGACTTAGCAATGTGGAGCCTGAAATCGCCGAAACATCAACTGCATCACCATATAAATATGCACTGATTTTTTCACCGATACTCAATTTATAGTTGTCATCATATTTACCCGTAACATTATTTCCTTCCGTCATCGGAGCTGCAAAAATATCATAACCGATTTGAACAAGAGGTTCTTTTGTATAATCAATTTCATCACCGTTAAATAATTTTTCAACCTGACTTAATTGTGCATATTTTGAACTTTCCGCCAAGTTCTGATAGTTGTTTGAAAATGCGTCCGTTTGTATATCGAGCTCCGTTAAATCACTAACGTATGCGGAACCTGACTCTGTTCTATGTTTGGTCTGCAGAGCTTTATTTGGATTATTTTGATTATAATCTGAAGCGGCATAGCATAGACTGTTCAAAAATAATGTTATTAAAGTTATGATAATTAATCTTTTCATGTTTATTCCTTATTCTTTTATACATTAATATAATATTATAATATTACTAAGTTATTGCAATTTCCATTAAAGATTTAATGGCAGGCCATTCAAGTTTCCATAATCCTGATGCATCAAGCGCATAGTTGCCCACACAGGCAAGTTTACAATCCTTACATTTGTTTACGGTTTCTATAAACAACGGGTCTTTAATAACTTCTTTCAAAGGTCTGCCTTTAACGTTTATGAACGGTTTTCTGTCATAACATCTCAACATTTCGCCGTTTGAATAAATAACGGTTGCAATACGAGGCCAATGACATTCGTAATAAGTCTTTTTATTAATAATATAATCCATAAAATAATATGAATTTCTGATAGGATAACCCTGTTTTTTAAGCTCTTTGATTTTTATGAACATTTCTGCCAATTGTTCATTTTCAAGCTCTGTTTCAACAACATTTGTTGCCTCATCGGGTCTTGAAGCTGCTTTATTGACGGTGAAGTACAATAAAATATCGGCATCTTTGCAGTATTGTGCAACTTCTTTAATCTGTTCAAAACTTGTTTGTGTTGATACGGTGCAGCATACGTATATTCTCATTTTTGGGGAATTAATTTTATGATATTCAATTCCGGACATTACTTTATCGCAAATTCCCGGAAGATGGCGGATATCATCGTGTGCTTTACCAATTGCATCAAGTGATACAAACATTAAATCGGTATATTGTCCAAAACCTGAATTTTCTTCCAAAAACCAGCCGTTAGTCGCAATTTTGGTATATAAGCCTGCATCATGAGAAGCTTTACAAATTTCGGTAAAATCATTTCTTAAAAGAGGTTCGCCGCCCCAAAGAATAGAGTCCATGTAGCCTATTTTACCCGCTTCGGTTAAAAGTCGGATAATTTCTTCCTTTGGCATATCATCCTGACCTTTTTTGGATTTCCAGAAACAAAAATCGCAATCACAGTTGCATGCACTTGTAACCATTAATGAAAAACACAACGGTTTCGGTGTTTTTGACAATCTGCTTGCAATACATTCCAATGCACCGCCGCCAAGATGTCTGTAATATTTCAATCTTTCCAGAGTCATGTTGTTTCTTGATTTTTTAAACATTTGCTAATTCCTCTTTCTGTTTTTTCTTCTCGCTATTTTTCTTAAATTTTTTTCTTTTAACAAGGTCGGCAAAGGCCTCTATTCTTGTTATATTTCCTGCTTTTCCTGTTTGTTCGTCAAGCACCAAAGTTAAAATCGGGATGTCTTCTTCTTTTGAAACTTTATTCAAAATATTTTGAGAAACAATCTCAGGCATGCAAGAAAAAGGCAAAATGTGAATTACGCCATCCACACCGTTTTTTGCAGCATAAACCGCATCGCCGACTGTTTCTATGCATTCTCCTCCGATTGCACGTTTCATATATTTCTTTGCATGACGAACACATCTTTGTCTGTGGGATTCTTTTTTGTTCAAAAATGACGGCTTTAAGACCCCTTCAAGCCAATCACTGAACCAAATTTGACGCTGCACCTCAATACCTAATTCGCCAAGAGTTTTTTCAATATCCTGATTAACGTAAGGGTCAAGTAAAACAAAAAATTCACCAAGCAGATATACAATCGGAACATTTTTATTTTTGTTTATTTCTATATTTGCAAAGTCTTTTCTTATTTTTTTGATAAGACATTTTGCGCCCAATACGGAATTTGTATTATCAATTATATTAAGCCATTTATTGTAACATTTTTCCGCTTCGCCTTTATTAATTTCTCTGGGGCGGGTATAAAACAAAAGTTTTTGAGCTTCATCAATTGCAAAAAATTTATTAAATCCAAGACTAAAACCTTTGTAATATCTGTAGGGATTAACACAATGAGTAACATGCCAGAATGCTTGCAGAGTTTGTTTCATCTTGCTTTGATACATGTCAAAAATAACCATATCAAATTCATAACCCATTTTTTTGAGGGTTTTTTGAGCCATTTTTGTATAATTACCAAGCCTGCAGGAACCCGGAGCCTGAAACATCATCAGAGTGTTCGCACCTTGTTCAAGTGCCATAATATAATTTGCAAGATTTAATTTATACGGAAGACAAATTCCTTCTATACTGTTCTTTACTCCCAATTCAAGTGCTTCATTACTGTTAACGGGCGGAATAACAATTTTTGCACCCAAAGAAAGCAGAAGAGCTTTTAGCGGAATATCAATCCTGCCCATTCTGGGCCAAGCGATAATTCTGTCTTTTGCGGATATGTTATTATCCATATTTTTTGAATATTTATTCAGTTGTCTTTCGCTTATTTTTGCTTTCATTTTAGTACACCAAAATCGGATTTGTATAGGCAAAACCCTTATTTTTGACTTTTATTTCCACGCGGTATTTACCTTTCTCTTTTAATTTCAAATTGCATTTTTTCGCAATTTTGCGGTAAAGTTCTTTACCGTTATGAATAATCTGTATTAATGTTTTTTTCTTTGTTTCAATATTTAGGTAGAGATTTTCGGAAAGCTTTACTTTTGAGCCTCCGGTAAGATTAATTTCAGGAATATTTTTATCAATTTTTCGATTAATTATTAAATTATTTCCTTCCTTAATTGCATTTAAAATTTGGTCTTTTCTTTCCGCAAAATCTTCCGACAGAGGCTTTTCAAATGTTAAAACATTCGTAATTGTTTTAAACATTTTTTCATAGGGGAAAATTTTAATCGGAATAATGTAATCTTTTAAAATTAATTCATGGCAATCGGTTCCGCCAAGCGAAGGGATAATTTTTTCCGTGTTATTGTTTAGTTCATCCCACCATTTCATTGTATTTTTATTTGGTTCCGTAATTAAATTATGCTTAAATAAATAACAATAAATTAAGCTAAAAATATTGCCGTCATCTAAATTATCTGCCCACTGCGAAAACCAATTCCAAATTTCAATCCCGTCGGGGGTAATATTTTTATCAGTCCATTTTATTGCCAAATATGGATTTTTGCGGTTCAATCCTTTTTTATTCTCGCCCTCATCAGGATGTGCTGCAAAACCAAAACCGCCTTGTTTTTTGACTTCTTCAATAAATTCTTTTGGATTATCAGATTGAATGCATTCATTTATACCAAGTGCCAAATAATGATTTTTGTTATCAGACGAAATTTCTTCCCCTTTAATTACGCAAACTCCGTTAAAAAATCCTTCTTCAATCTCAAGAGAATTGTGGTCAGTAACAATTATAAAATCAAGCCCCGCCCTCTTGGCAGCTTTGCTTATTGAATTTATATCACCCGTTCCGTCTGAAAACATTGAGTGGATATGAATTCCGCCAAGATATCGGAAAATATTAAGTTTTTCATACTTATTAGCTATCATTTTACTTTTGTCATTACATTCTGTTCTTGAACTTTTTGTTTATTAAGTGCAATTTCAATATTTCTGCATTTATTTTGTTGAAGTAATTTTTTACGGTTTTTGCGTATAAGCATATCCGCAAATGCTTCCAATCTTGTTACAAAACCTGCTTCTCCCGTATGTTCATCAATATTCAGATGAAGCATGGGAATTTTCCTTTCATTGGCGTGATATTGAATTTCATCTACCATTAATGAATCAGGCCCGCAGCCAAATGCGGAAAGCGCTATTATACCGTCGATTTTTTTATTAAGCATAAAATATGCCGCAGTTCCCGTTAAATCCAATTCGTTTGCCCAATATTGAATTTCATCCAATTCATGAATTGAATTAATCCCATCCTGTCTTGTAATATCAAGCGATGTGTATGCCCTTATGCCCATTTTATCCAATTTACCGAGTATATTCATGGAAATTCTTTCATCAAATAAATTGTACCCGTGAGCCATAATTACTACAGAGAACGGTTTAACCAATGACAATTTCTTTAAGGTATAGTTGCCGTTTATGGCATTTTCGACGGCTTCCTTGTGAGGAATTCCGGATTTTGCCATTTCAACAAAGCTGTTATATGCACTCCAGCCGGAACTTATTGCCGAATTAATTGATTTTTCATCGTATATTCCAAGCTGATGAGCGGTTTCAAAACAAAATTCTTTAATTCCAAGCCCTTCGGTTTTATCCAATGTCGGTTCAATCATTTCAAAAGGTTTGTTTATGACGTTTCTGATAATTTCCGGCAAGCCCCTTATTTTACTGCAATTATTAATTTTATACCCCGTAGATTGTATTGAAGGGACAAAAATAGTATCGCATCCTTTATCTAATAAATTAATAACATGTCCGACAAAAACTTTAATGGGCAGGCATGTATCGGATACAACATGTTTTGCCCCGTCATTTATTAGTTTGGCAGTTGTTTTATCCGATAAAACGATTTCAATTCCCAAAGATTTAAAAAATCCGTGGTAAAACGGGTAATTATTATAATATGAAATTGCTCTGGGGATTCCTATTATTTTTTTTAGATTTTCATGTCTTTCCATTATAAAAAATTCAACCCTGCATTATCAAGTATTTTAGTTACCGTATATAACAATTAGGTCTTTTGTCTAAAAAACCGCTTTTTTAAAAGGATAGCATAAACAAAAAGATTTTAATATCACTTTTTAATTATTTTAAAATCATATGTTTTTGCTTTTGATATAAAAAGACCTGTTATGTAACGGTACTAAATTTTATGTTTTTTATCAAAGTTTTATCTTATATCACAAAGTTTATGTAACTTTCATCTATTTCGTCCTGCTCAATTCCGATGTATCTTAATGTGGTTTCAGGCGACGAATGATTAAATATTTTTTGCAGCATTGCAACATCTTTAAATTTTTTGTAGTGATGATAGCCAAAAGTTTTTCTCAGGGTATGAGTGCCAAATTTATCTTCCAAGCCGGCTTCTTCACATGCCGTTCGGATAATATAATATGCCGCAACCCGTGCAAGCCTGTTTCCAAACCTTGTTTCAAACAATGGAGAGTCAAGCCTTTTGCCTTCTGTGTATATTGCAAACAGCTCTTTTAGTTTTGAGTTAATTGGAAATTTCTTAAATTTTCCTGTTTTCTTTTCGGTTAATTGAATAAAGTTTCTATTCTTTACATCCCCGACATTTAACTTTAAAATGTCTGAAATTCTTAGACCGCAATTTGTTCCTATGGTAAAAACCACAAGATTTCTTAAATTTTGTTTTAAGAGAATATTTTCTACTTTACGAATATCCTCTACGTTTCTGATTGGCTCTACAGTACCCATTTTTGTCTCCTTTATAATTCGAAATCTTTTTATACGAGGAAAAAGATTTAATCTGACAACACTTTTAAGTTACTTTAAATATTGTTCTGTTGTTTAAAGGATTTCTTCAAAAATTTCATAGCTTGTTCCGCCATTGAGCTTCATTTCATGGGAAATATATTTATTTTCAGATTTATTAAATCTAAGCTAATCAAGCCACTCGTAACGCTTTTTGCCTGTACGGCATTATTAATATATAAAACATTATTCATGACACAAACACCATAAATCCAACTTAAGAAGCATTGAAACAGCACTTCCCCAAGTATTATGTCTTTTTGTATCAATTAAATTATTATTACCGCATTAAATATTTTTTATTTGTTCCGACTCTTTTTTCATTCTGGGTACTAAATAACAAAAGCCGTATACCATCATGGAAGCTTGAGCCAAAATGCCGATGATTATACTTATTATATTGATTTTTGCTGAAACTAAATTGTTTGATAAGAAATACCAAACGGTATAAATTCCTATCGGTATATTAAACAAGACACTTACAACAAGCCCGGGGTTATATTTTCTGTTGAATTTTAAAAACATTACAACATGAGCTAACGCATTCAAACAAGAAAAATAAGCACACCATAAACCCCATTTTAAACCGAAATAATGCGCAAGTACAGCAGATAAGGGCATTAGAAGATATATAAGAGGAATATTTATCCAAAAAGACCCTGCTTTAGTTAGGGGATAATCCCCACTAACAGATTTCATCATATTATGGTTAAAGTATTTTAAAAATCCGCCCGGCAGAATATATTCTTCAAACTCATGAAACCAATACACAACGGTTTGCAGCCAT
>CANQDZ010000042.1 GCA_947594025.1 Candidatus Gastranaerophilales bacterium | reverse complement strand
AACGTAAAGCAATTAAACAAGACGGTAAAATTGAACAAAAATATCAAGATAAAAAACGTCTTGAAGATATAATCTAAAAAATTTGAATGAAGATAGAAAAAATACATAAACTAAAGACCCTCACTTTTGTGAGGGTCTTTAAACTAGGAGGAGGTGGGATTCGAACCCACGGAACACTCGCATGTCCGACGGTTTTCAAGACCGCTCCGATCAACCGCTCCGGCACTCCTCCGAGTACAAAGGTATTGTATCAAATAATAATTTATTTGCAAATATTTTATTTTATATTTAATTTTTTGATTACTTTATCCGTAATATCAACGCCGCCATAATACATTACTCTAAAGTCTACAACTTTATCTATTCCGTTTTCTGCGGCAACGGCTTTAATTGCCTTATCGATATCCGCATCAATTTCTTGCTCTTTTTTTTCTTGTATTTTAGCAAGAGCTGCTTTCTTTTGTTCTAAAGTTTTTGCGGTTTGTTCTTCGAAAGCTTTTCTTTGAATGGGGCTTTCCAATTTTTTATATTCTTTTTCTTTGTCAAGCAAATATCTTTGCATTTCGCTTGCCTGATCATCCAGTTCCGAATATGCCTTTGTTGCTTTCGGATAATTGGTTAAAACTCTTTGATAATCAATAGTACCTGTTGTTTCAGCCAAACATGGCAATGTAAATAGAACTAACAAAAATGCTGCAATGGACTTTTTCATGCGTTTATCTCCTTAACTTTATGATAATATTATAACAGACACATTTTTAAGAGTAAAGAAAATATGAATTTAATTGGAGAAAATATACACATAATTTCGCCTTCCGTAAAAGAGGCAATCATAAATAAAGACGATGATTTTATACTCAATCTTGTTGAAAAACAAATAAATAACGGTACAAAGGTGATAGACTTAAACATTGGTCCCGCAAAAAACAAATTGCAAGGCTCCATGTCTTATCTTGCAGAAACAATTCAAGAAAAATTTGATGTTGATTTTTCTCTTGATACAACAAGCTTTCAGGAGTTAAAAGAAGGTTTTAAAATTGTTAAAAAACCTCAAAGTACATTTTTAAACAGCGCTTCTGCGGATGAAGAAAGATTGGAAAATACAACGGATATTGCTTCCGAATACGGTTCAAATTTAATTGCCTTAACCATGAGCTCAAAAAGCGGTATACCAAAAACATCGGATGAAAGGCTTGAACTCGCCTTTAGTCTTATAGAAAAAGCAAACGAAAAAGGAATTGATAATTCAAAAATTTATCTTGACCCTCTAATTTTGCCCGTTGCGGTTGCGCAAAAACAAGCCGTCGTGGCGCTTGAAACAATCAGAATGTTTAAAGAAAGTTTTGACCCTGCAGTAAACACGGTAATAGGTCTTTCAAATATATCAAACGGCATTTCAAAAGAAATAAGACCGCTTGTTAACAAAACATTCTTTGTGCTTGCCTTAGGTTACGGACTTGATACCGCAATTGTTGACGGCACAAATTCTTGTTTATATGATATCTACGAAAAAATTAAAATTAATCAAACAATTGATAAAGATGACATATGCTACAAATTATATGAAATGGCTCAACAATTTGGAGATTTGGAAGATATAAGCTATAATAAAGATAATCGGGAAGAAAGAAATGTTATAAGAACGGCAGAAATTCTTCTTGGTAAAGAGATATATTCACCAAGTTATTTAGAAAGTTAAATGGCACGAGATTACACAAAAAGAAAAAAAAGCGAATATAACGTATGGAGGCGCGTTTTCCAATGGCTAACCATAAAAGTTGCGTACAGTATATGGTTTAGGCTTGTTCATGGATTAAAAATCTATGGCAGAGAAAATGTACCAAAAGATAAATTTGTAATTGTTGCCTCAAACCACCTATCGGCAATTGACCCGTTTTTGGTTATCTATGCCGTAGGGCACAGGGCTGCATACATTGCAAAAAAAGAGCTTTTTGAAAAGCCCGTAAGCAGATTTTTTATGGATTTGCTCGGTGCATTTGCTGTTAACAGGGATAAATTAGGCGTATCAACAATTAAAACTGCTTTAACTATAAAGGAAACAGGCTGGTTTTTAGCATTATTTCCGCAGGGAAAAAGAATGGAAAACAACGATATTTCAAGTTTTGCAATGGGATTTGTAAAAATTGCAAAAATTTTAAAATGCGGTGTTTTACCTGTTGGAATTATAGGAACGCAGAAAGAAGAAAGAAAAAACATCAAAAATAAAATGGAAATAAGAATAGGAAAGCCAATTGAATACATGGAAGATGTAGACAAAATGGCTCAACTTTGGGTTAATTCAATAAAGGAGCTAACGAATAGTGCCGATTAATATCGAAAAATACAAAGGAAAAAAAGCAAAAGATTTCAACATACTTACATATTTGTACCAGTTGTATGCGACTCACATCGTATTCTATTTATTTACAGTCCCCTTTTATAAAATTAAGTATAGCAACAATAAAGGTATTGACAGAAAAAAACAATACATATATGCGCCAAACCACATCTCCTATCTTGATGTATTTATGATGGGCAGAGTGTTCGATTTGCCTGTTGCTTTTATGGCAAAAAAAGAATTATTCGAAAACAGCGCCTACGTTGCAAAAAATATTTCAAGACTCGGCGCATTTCCCGTAAATCGAGAAAAACTTGAAAAATCAACAATTAAAACTGCAAGCGAGGTATTAAAAACGAAATTTAACCTTTGTATATTTCCTCAGGGCGGGATTAGAAAGAATAAACAAATTGAAAATGTTAATCCCGGATTTATATTCTTTGCAAAACTGGGAAAAAGAGATATATTGCCAATCGGCATAACGGGAGCTGAAACTTATAATTGGGACATATTTAAAAGAAGAAGGGTTGATGTAAAAGTCGGCACTCCGATTTCTTATCTAAAATCCGATGAAGAAATTTTGCAAGAATGGAAAGAGCAGATTGCACAACTAACAGGTTACAAAATAGTCCGGTAATGTAAAAAAAATTTAACAAAGGGTCAATTATTTTGTTTCATCAGTTTTATATGAGCATACAGCAGTAATTCAGACAAGAAGCCCGAAGTGAACTCAGTAAAAGCAATTAACAGCGTAAATAAGGCCTTAAGCCCAAATATAAACAAAACAGCTCAAAAATTGGCAAACGGATTGTCGCATTTTAAAGGTGCAGATGCCTTGCTTCCTGTTTTGTTAATTGAGTCATGCGTAACGGGCGGAAGAACAATTCAATCATATAAAAGAGGCGGAAAAACAGAGGCAAGAGAGCGTTTTGTGGAGCAGGGCGTCAGCGCTGTTGTCTGGCTTTTTGGCGTAAAAGTTTTAAATAAAGTTGCTGATAAACTGGGCGGTCTTTTCTTAAATAAAGATTATCTTAAAGCCGATGTTGCAAAAGATGCACATAGAGACCCTTTTAAAAATATTGTTAAAAATGACCAAGTAAGAACAGCAGCGTTTAAATTTTCAAAATTGGCAATTAACACAACAATTGCAACTGCGTTTATCGGTTTTATTCTGCCGAATATGATTAAAAAGATGACCAAAAAACATTTGAGCGAAGAACAGGACAAGCAAAATAATGTTAATCAGGCGCAAACACAAAATGCACAAGCTTCAAATAATGTGCAGACACCTAATAATGAGCAGGTAGCGCAAACGCAACAACCTGCTCAAAATACGGCTCCCGCGGCGGCTGCTTCACCGTTTTCAATTGATAACTTTGTTAAAAACACGAAGCCGATAAGCTTCAAAGGTTCCGGAGATGTTGTAAATACACTGCTAAACATAACAAACAAACTCGAAAATGATACAAGATACAGATTGATGTCAACAGATGTCGGCATCATTACGGGCAGAACGTTAAATGCAAGAAATAAATACGAAGCAAGAGAATTCTTATTTAGAGATACGGCTTCAATTTACTTCTATTTATTCTGCGCAGACCATATTCTTAAAGCTTTAAGTAAAATAACTAAAAACGTAGATATTCATCCAAAAGCCGCAGTTGAGCTTGCAGACATGCTTATAAAGCACCAAGATGCATTGTCAGGGCTTGCACAAAATATGCAAGAAGCACCGGCGAACGTTGATAAACTTTTTGATGGCATTAAGGGCGATGTAATTCCGTTTGAAAGATTTGAAGCTGTATACGGCGGTAACAAAGCTCTAATGGAAAAAGCTGAAAAAATGGCAAAATTACAGCCTATATTTGATAATCAAAAATTCTTAAGCAAACAGCAGGTTCAAGACGTTTTATCAAATAAAATTACAAGCAATCCTGATTTCTTATATGAAATATATGACAAAGTAACAAAAGGAAAATTTGCACAACCCGACAAATATGTTTCAAAGAAAGAGCTTGAAAAAATAAGAAAATCTCTTGATGAATTTACGGAAGCAATAATTAAATATGCAAAAGATAAAAATCTTGAAATTAATATTGATACAATCAATAAGTGCTTAAAGAAAAATTTAGCATTAAATTCATTATTTACCTTGTCAGGTATTGCAGTATCAGGCGCAATGCTTGCCTTGGTAATTCCAAAAATACAAAATTACATGACAAAGAAAAGCACCGGTTCCGACAGTTTCCCGGGTGTTACGGAATATAATAAGTAATTTTGTCAAAAAATGTGCTATAATAGAAATATAAAAGAAGTATGAGTCTACTTTAATTTATAATAGCACACAAAATGAACAATATACTTAATGAGGACATCTTTATAAATAGCCTGAATAGCATTCTTGAGGCAAGTGAAGCTAAAAGCATGCCGACAATTTTGATTGTTGATGATGAAATAAATAATCTTCAGCTTTTAAAAAGAACTTTAAGGGGCAAATATAATATTTTGACTGCAAGTAACGGGCATGAGGGCCTAAAAGTTTTTGAAGAATACAAAAACAGTATATGCCTCATAATTTCAGACCACAAAATGCCTGTTATGGAAGGCACAAAGTTTTTTGAAATAATTAATAAAACATCTCCCGATACAATTAAAATCCTGCTTACGGGCTTTACGGATATCGAAATTTTGACGGATGCCGTTAATAAATGTAATTTATTCCGATACATTACAAAGCCGTTTGAACCGTCAGAACTGGAAAAAGTAGTTGAAAACGGCATAGAAAAGTTTGAACTTACGAGTTCAAAATCTCAAATGCTAAAAGATGTTAAAGAACTTTTCTATAAAACCATTAAATCAATTGCATCCGCACTTGATGCTAAAGACCCTTACACTCACGGTCATTCCGTAAGAGTTACTTTGTACGCGTTAATTCTTGCGCAATCGCTCGGTTTAAATGAAAAAGAACTTGAAGACATCGAAACTGCGGGACTCTTGCATGATATAGGCAAAATCGGTATTCCGCAAAACATTTTATGCAAGCAGGGACGATTAACCGATGAAGAATTCCAAGTTATAAAAACCCACCCTTTAAACTCCGAACGTCTTATTGCCAGTGTTAAGAAGCTTGGCACTATTTCAAACTGTATTAAAAATCACCACGAACGCTGGGACGGCAGAGGATATCCAAACGGACTTAAGGGTGAAGCAATACCTTTATCTGCAAGAATTATTGCACTTGCAGACACTTATGACGCAATGACATCAACAAGGTCATACAGAAAAGCTCTTGACCACAGTGTTGCAATGGAAGAAATTGCAAGATGTTCAGGCACGCAGTTTGACCCGACGTTAACCGGCAGATTTATTGAATTATCCGCCGAAATTGAAAATGCGAAAAACGACCCTGAAACATATTATAAAAAATACAGCCAGCTTCAAAAAGAATTTAAAACATATTCAAGCGTTAAAGATCTTGTTGAAAGCAAGTTTTAGTTTAGGATTTCCTCCATCGCACTTTCGCAAATATCAATTGCCTTATCAATTTCCTTTTTGTTTATTATAAGAGGCGGGTTAAAATATAGAACATTGCCCAAAGGTCTTAGAATAAGCCCCTTTGACAGTGCCTTTTTATAAATTTGATAACCTATTCTGAGATTGGGGTTAAAACCTTCTTTTGTGTTTTTATCTTTTACAAGCTCAAGCGCATGAATAAGATTTATGCTTCTTATTTCGCCGACATTTTTGTGGGATAAAAATCTTTCTTTAAGTTTTTCATTTAAATATATAGCCGTTTTGTTTGATTTTTCAACAATATTGTCTTCCCTTAATATATTCTGAACAGCTAAAGCAGCACTGCAGCCAAGAGGATTTCCGCTGTATGTGTGACTGTGCATAAAAGCTTTGCCCTTTAAATAATCATCATAAAAAGCATCATATATTTTTTGAGTGGTTACCGTTATTGCCATCGGCATATAACCGCCCGTAAGACCTTTTGAAATACACATAATATCGGGTGAAACATTTGCATGGTCAAAAGCAAACATCTTGCCCGTTCTTCCAAATCCGGTTGCAATTTCGTCGGCAATTAAAATAACATTATACTCATCACATAACTTTCTAAGTTTTGTGAGATATAAAGGAGGGTATATCCTCATACCCGCACTGCCTTGTAAAATGGGTTCAACGATAATACCCGCAGTTTTTGCCCCGTGCATTTCAAATTGTTCTTCTGCAAACTTAAAACATTCAACATCGCAATTATCTCTGCATTTTCCAAACGGACATCTGTAGCAATCGGGAGCATTAATTTGAATTGTATCCATAAGCATTGGCTTATAAATTTTCGCATATAAATCAAGCATCCCCACGGATAATGCTCCTATTGTTTCGCCATGATAACCGTCCGATAAACACATAAATTTTGTTTTTTGAGGGCTGCCTGTTTGATAATGATATTGAAAAGCCATTTTAAGTGCGCATTCAACGGAAGCCGAGCCATTGTCCGAAAAATTAAACTTACAAAGTCCTTTTGGCAAAATTTTTATCAGTTCTTCGCATAATTTAATTGCGGGCTCGTGGGAAAAATTTGCAAAAATTACATGTTCTAATTTATCAAGCTGTCTTTTTATTTCTTTATTTATTTTAGAATTTGAATGCCCCAGTAAATTGCACCACCAAGAACTAACAATATCAAGATATTCTTTGTTATTAATATCGTATAGTTTTACCCCCTTTCCTCTTTTAATAATTATTGGAGGCAAATCTTCATAATCTTTCATTTGAGAGCAGGGGTGCCAGACATATTTTAAATCTTTTTCTACAAGTTTATTCATATAATTTCTCTATTCCGTTAAAATCAAAATCCTTACAGTTATGAGGAACACAAGCAATAGTCTTTATACCTGTTAAATCCTCAATCATTTTTTTGTTATCTTCTTCCATAAAGTTATTTTTATCATATTCGTTTAAAATTATACCCTTAATTTTAATATTTTTAGATTTTAGGTAATGAACGGTAAGCCCGATTGAATTTATAGAGCCCAGTTTTGCATTCGCAACAACAAGAACGGGTAAATTAAGCGCTTTGATTACATCTTCAAGCCAGAGTTTTTTATCATCATATCTTAAAGGACAAAGAATTCCGCCCGAACCCTCAACGGTTACATAATCATTATCGTTGTATATTTTTTTGTAATCAGATAAAATCTTTAAAATCTCAATTTTATTTTTTTCTCTTTTTGCGGCTAAATGAGGGGAAATTGCTTCTTTAAAAATATATGAAACTAAATCGTTAGGGTTTTTATCAAGTCCTGCGGCATCAATAATGCATTTTGCATCTTGTGCTACAACCTTACCGTCCGTAATAGGATTGCCGCTCGCTGCCGCTTTGTAGTAAGAAGTTTTATAACCCTTTTGTTTAAGATATTTAACGATAAGTGCGGTTATATACGTTTTGCCGACATCTGTTCCCGTCCCCGTAATAAAAATACCCTTACTCACAAATGACCTCCTTTAGTGCTTTGCAGAGATTAATTATATCTTCTTTAGTGTGAAGTGCGCTTAAAGTTATTCTAAGCCCTGCCCTGTTCTTTTTAACTGTAGGATATCTTATGGCTTTTATAAAATAGCCATGTTCAAAAAGATATTTTGAAGCACTTAGGGCTTTTCCCTCATCTCCTATGGTTATAAAAAATATAGGAGTTTCAGAATTAACATTAATATTTATTTTTTTAAGTTCTTCATTGAATGTTTTAATATTTTCATGCAACTTTTGAACAGAGGAATTATCACGGGATAAAATATCAAACGCCTTAAGGGAAGCTGAAACCGCAGCATATGATATTGCGGTTGAAAAAATGTAGCTTCTTGCCGTGTTTCTTAAATAATCAATAAGTACTTTTTTCCCTGCAATATATCCGCCCTCAGAACCTATGGCTTTACTTAAAGTGCCCATTAAAATGTCCGGTTTTTCACTTAAGTTAAAGTGTTCGACTATGCCATGCCCGTTTGCGCCGAGAACGCCTGTTGAATGAGCTTCATCAACATAAGAAAAAAGATTATACTTTTTAGATATTTCTATAATCTTAGGCAGATTTGCTATATCGCCATCCATACTAAAAACCGCATCTGTTACTATAACGCCATTTTTAAACGATACATGTTTAATCTTATTCACAAGGTCATTCATATCATTGTGCTTATATACAATAGTTTTTGCCTTTGATAGTTTACATCCGTCAATAATGCTTGCATGGTTTAATTCATCCGAAAAAATAACATCTCCGTCGTTGAACAAAGATGAAAGAGTGCCTGCATTTGCGCAATAACCGGTATTAAATACAATTGCATCCTCCGTACCCTTAAATTTAATAATGCTTTTTTCAAGTTCTTTATGAATTTCGCAGGTTCCTGACACAAGCCTTGAGGCAGCCGTGCCCGTACCAAATTTATCAAGTATAATTTTCGAATATTCTTTTATTTCTTTGTTATTTGCAAAACCCAAATAATTATTTGATGAAAACATTATATAATTTTTATCCGCCTTAATGTTTTGCCCGTTAATTTCTTTTATTTCGCATTCTTCTCTTAATAAGTTATTTTTTGATAAATTTTCAAGCCCTTCCCTAATAAAAGAGTATTTGTCAGGATTTTTACAATCTTCAATTCCAAGAACAATTACGGGTTTATTTTCAATAAAATCTATGGTTTCTTTAAGTTCAAAATCCGTTTTTCCGTTGTATAAAAATATTCTTCCGCCAAAGGTGTCGCCCTTTTCTTTTAATTTTGTAATTCTTACATACCCTGATTTTTTTGATGCAAAATAGCCTATTTGATAATCGGCATCATCTGAAACACAAATTTCGCCTACAATATGGGGTGCATTTGCCACTTTTGTTGCAAGAATTAAAGCTTCTCTAAAATGATTTTTCCCTTTATCCAGACATAGTTTATCAGAATCCATACAGGTTGCCCTGACGCCTCTTTTATTATCCTTTTCAAGATTTTTAAAGGAGTTTATATCAAATATCATAGCTCCTCTCATATGAGAAGTTTTTTTGAAATATTCAAAGATTACTTCAGAATTTTTAATACCGTTTTCAAGAAGAAGATTTTCAAGTGCCAAATATCCTTCTTTCGTGGTTTCAACATCAATTCTTGTAACAGGCAGGGCGTTTAATTTTAAAATATTTGAATTATCTATTTCTTCTATTTTCAGATTTATAAAATCAGGCACGCCGTTTTCATGGCATAAGGCACGTTTAATAAGAGATTTTGCGTAAAAATCCGTATTTTCTTTTTCTGTAAGCTTCTCTGCTCCCGAAACATGTGTGCTTTCTTCACCGTTTTTCTTAGAAGCGCGCATTTTTATACTAAATAAATTCAATATACCTTCCCCATGTTTTATTTTAAATCAAATATAGGAATAGGGTAAAACAAGATTTGGCAAGCTCGCAAGTTCAGTTATTTATTTTAGCCGAGTCAACACCACAACCGTAAGAAACTTGCCAAACATAAAATAAAGTGGCGAAGCCCTGAGTCGTAAGAGGCTTGCCGAGTCTCCCGCATTAAAAAAGAGCCTTTTTAGGCTCTTAATAAATGGAGCGGGATGCTTAGTTCTTAAGCGAAAACTTTTGTTTGAGCTTTAGAAATAAGTATACATGCAAAGGGCGAAGCCCTGAGTCGTAAGAGGCTTGCCGAGTCTCCCGCATTAAAAAAGAGCCTTTTTAGGCTCTTAATAAATGG
>CANQDZ010000041.1 GCA_947594025.1 Candidatus Gastranaerophilales bacterium | reverse complement strand
GCGCAATTACAACAAGCATTATAACTACAACTACACCTGTTAATTCTTTTACAAAATCCATAAAGCTGAAGTTTGCCGCAGAGCCTATAATAATATTAGGCGGGTCACCGATTAAGGTTGACGTACCGCCGATGTTTGATGCTAAAATTTCGGTAATTAAGAAACATACGGGGTTAATTTCAAGCATATGGCAAACGGCGTACGTAATAGGCATAACCAGAATAACCGTGGTTACGTTATCCAAGAATGCACTTACGAATGCCGTGAAAAATGCCAGTGCAAATAAAACTGTTTTAGGATGACCTTTTGTTTTTTTAACAATTTCCTTTGCAATCCAAGTATACATGCCTGATTTTGCGGAAATATCCACAACAATCATCATTGAAACCAATAAGAAAATAACATTAAATATTTGTCCTAAAAAGCTATAATAATATTCGCCAAGCGTTACATTTGTTCCGTGTGTAATAAATACGGATAATAAAAGGGAAGCTGCCGCACCAAGCAAGGCAACGGTTACTTTAGAAATTTTTTCCCAAACAATAAAAACATATGCAACTAAAAGTATTATTCCGTTCAGAAGCATCGTATTTGATGCACAAAAGTTGTGTAATTGTTCCATTTTGTCTGTTCTCTCTCTATACTATATACATGCCAATTATCTCATAAAAACAGGATTTTCAAGTTTTTTATGTTTTGTTTTTAAAACATTAACTTTACAAAACTTAACAAAATAATATAAATTTGGCAATTTTTTAAAACAAAAAAACTTTATTAGTGCAAGGGATTAAAATTCTTAGGAAGAATTTAAAACACACGAGAGTTAACAAGAAAAAGAGGGAGAGAGAAAAATGACTTGGGCAACAGTTTCACTAAGAAAGATGGAGTTGAAAAACAGAATCAATCAACTCGAATCTGAAGATTTAAAAATTAGTCAAAGAATTCAATCACTTGCAAGACAATCTTCAAGAGATGAACAAGCTTTACAGCTTCAAAACAATTATCAAAAAACATTATTACAACAAGATTATCAAGATTCAATGGATGCAATCAGCAATGACGGAAAAGCATCCGATGCTGATAAACAACAAGCTATTGCAAGTGCTCAGCAACAATATAATGATAGATTGAGCATATTTGAACAAACGCTTGAAAACAGATCAAACTCAATTAAAGAATTGGTTGATGCACAAACTCAAGCACTTGAAGCTCAACAAGAACAGGTTGAAACTCAATTAAAAGCTGCAAGAGCAGAATATGAGTCAATCGGTAAGGCTATGGATACAGATATTAAAAGCAGCACAATTACGTTAGGCTCCTTTTAATAAAGATTTAAAAAGTTAAAAACTCTCTCATATCAATATAAAAAAGCCTTTTTAAAAGTAAGTTTTGTTACATTTCTTAACAAAACTGAACAAAAAAGGCATTTTTTTTGAGCATATTTTTTTTATTAATGTACGAGATATAAAAGCATTACATTACGAGAGAACCTAAAGCAAAAGGAGAGAGATTATGAGCTGGGTCACAGTTTCACTAAGAAAAATGACTTTAAAAAACAGAATTAACACATTAGAGTCAGATTTAATCAGAATAAGTCAACGACTACAGTCAATTGCAAATAACGAATCTTATAACCAGCAGGCCGACCAATTAAATCACAACTACAACGTAGCGGCATTAAACGCAGCATACAGTGACCAAATGTCACAAATTGATACAAATGCAAACGGCGATACAAAGAAACAGCTCGAAGCACAAAAAGCTATTGCGGTTGCAACAAATACTTATAACAACCAAATGCAAATACAAGACAGCATCTTTGAAGCTCAAAACACTACAAGACAAAATTTAGCCGATGCACAAACTCAAGCACTCGAAGCTCAACAAGAACAAATTGAGTCTCAATTAAAATCTGCAAGAGCAGAATACGAGTCACTTGGCGATGCTTTGAAAAACGACATTGAAAAAGGCGTAATTAAATTAGTATAGTGAATTAGCACTTGCTTAATAAAAATTTGCTTATAAGGACAGGGAAGTAATGTAAGATACACCGCACAATTTTTGTGCGGTTTTTTTTGAAAAATTCAAATTTTTTTCTTTTTTAAAAAGACATGAATTTTAAATAAAATAATTAAATAAATAACGAAATTTCAGAAATAGCCTTAAAATAGCCAAAGGCTTGATTTTATATATTTTTTGTTTTATGATGAAGATACATCAGGGTTATATTTAAAAAGTAAAGCAAAAAAAGAAAGGTTAAATTTTTTACCCTGTTTAAAAAAAAGAGGATATTATGATAAAAAAGCTAATCAAAAGTTTGCTCGTATGTCTGTGTCTTATCTGCATCGTAGTACCGGAAGCCAACGCTCAGGAATCATCAACAACAAAAGTAAAAAATGATATTGTTAAAACCGCTTTAAAAATGGGAGTAGACCCCTATGTGGTTTTAAGCATTGCAAAATTAGAATCAGGTTTTGACCATAAAAAAAGAAACTCATCCGGTGCAATCGGCGTATTCCAGCTTATGCCGAGAACTGCAAAATTATTAGGTATTAATCCTTATCTTGCGGAAGAAAATATTAAAGGCGGCGTTCTTTACTATAAACAGATGTATAAAATATACGGCAATATGGAGCTTGCACTTGCGGCATATAACGCAGGACCCGGAAATGTCAGAAAATATAAAGGCATTCCGCCATTTAAAGAAACAAAAGAATTTGTAAATAACGTGAAAAAAGAATACAATGCGATGAAAGCGGCATCTATTGTTGAAAAATCTCAAACAAAGACGGAAAAAGAAGTTATTGAGGCAGTATTTACCGATGTTTCAAAAATTATGCCCGAGCCTTCCCCCGCTTTATCTCATGTAACGGAAAAAATATAGTAAACAATTATCTCTTATGAAAAACATGGTATATAATTATTATCGTAATTCATAAGAGATTTTTGTGCAAAAATCGTTTTTGAATTTTGAGAAAGATGCGTTTGCAAAAAATATAAGTAATAATTGCTAAAAATTATTACTCAAAGGAAATAGAATTGATATCTGATATTATAGAAACTCACATACACGGCGGATACGGCATAGATTTTAATAAAGCAGGCAAGGACGATATTCATTTTTTTGCAAAAAATATCAAAAAGGAGGGAGTTATTGCCTTTTGCCCTACTCTTGCAACGGACGGCTTTGAAAATTTAAAAAAACAGATAAGCATTATAAGATGTGCAAAAAATAATCAAACTCATGACGAAGCAAAAATTATAGGAATTCATCTTGAAGGATGCTTTTTAAATGTTCAAAAAAAAGGTATTCATAACGAAGCTGATTTTATGGAGCTTAAGCCCGAAAACTTTAAAAAACTTGAGGGCGGGGATATTATTAAAATCGTAACTTTAGCCCCCGAGCTTGACATGGGACTTATAAAATATCTTAAAGATAAAGGAATTATAGTTCACGCAGGTCATACAACGGCGGATAACATATATGGCGTTGACGGTACAACTCATCATTTTAATGCTATGCCCAAACCAAATGTTGAAGATTTTGAAAATACAATTACCTATAAAGCAATGATAAACGGCGACATATATTCTGAAATTATTGCCGATTTTATCCATAACGATGAGGATACTCTTAAATTATTTTTTGAAACCAAGCCAAAAGATAAGATTATTTTAGTAAGTGATGCACTGCCCATTGCTCACAGCGGCAAGGAAAAAATTATTTTCTGCGATAAAGAAATTTTTAAAAACGGCAGAGATAAAAAAGGCACCCTTGGAGGAAGCATAAATTTTTTATCCGATATTGTAAAAAAACTTATTAATTCAAGGTTATTAAAAGAAGATGAAGTGCAAAAAATGGTGCACGATAATCCCATAAAACACCTTAATCTTAAGGAAGAAGACTTATTATAATTAAAATTTGTTAAGCCTTTTGCCTTAAAACCTAAAATCCATTAAGATTTCTTTATGGATGTAAAATTTGACAAGTATTCTCTAATTATTGACGGCAAAAGAACTTTTATTAAAAGCGGTGCTTTGCATTATTTCAAAACAATCGGAGAGGATGCGTGGCGTGACAGATTATCCAAGCTAAAAGCCGGCGGATATAATTGTGCGGATATTTATCTTTGCTGGAGTTTTCACAGTCCTGCTCCGCATGTTTACGATTTTACGGGTTTTAAAGATATAAGCAGACTTTTTGAAGTAATAAGAGAACTCGGGCTTTATGCGATTGTGCGGCCCGGTCCTTATATAAATGCAGAGATTTCCGCAGGCGGAATTCCATACTGGCTTTTAAAAGAAGATGGAGTTATTCCAAGAAACAGGGAAAACGGTGACTTTAAATACTCAAAACCCTATATGGAAGCACTCCGTGAATGGTATAATAAAATTTTGCCTATTGTAACTAAATTTAACGATATTATTGTTGCGTTTCAGGTGGAAAATGAATATTCAACGAACGAATGCGAAACGGAATACATAGAAGAACTTTATGCCATTTCAAGAGAAGGAGGCATAACTGCCCCAATTTTTCACAATGATGCATATATTGCAGGACTTTACGCTGATGTTGTAGACATTTATGCGTGCGACCTTTACCCATATATAAATCCAAAAGGCGACTGGAAAAAGGACAATTTTGCTTTTGGTACTTTAGATAATCTTGAGGATATGTCAAGAAGCTTTAAAGATACTTCCCCCATTTTCGTTGCGGAACTTCAAGCGGGCTGGTTTGATAAGTGGCTTGGCGTCGGTTATGACAAAATAAGAGAAGACTTAAACTGGCAGCATATAAACATTATGACAAAAACCGCTTTATCTCAGGGCGTTACGATGTTCAATCATTATATGGCAGTCGGCGGAACCAATATTTTAGATATGGCATCGGATGATGTTTATACGAGCTATGATTTTGCGGCTCCCATAAGCGAACTTGGTTTGATTAAGGAAAATTATTATAAAGCAAAAGAGATAAACTACTTTCTGGATGCTTTTGATTTTTCAATGACCGAGCCTATAGATTATAACGAAGATGTACCGGAAAATTGCTATATTAAAAAAAGAAAAGATCTTATTAATGACTGCGAGTGGATTTTTGTAAGAAACTTTAATACATGCGAAGCAAAAATTTTAAATTGTAACGTTGATTCTTTTGACATGAAAATATTGCCGAAAAATCTTAAATTGAGAACCGTTGAAATTCTAAATTCAGGACTCGAAATTTTTACAAAGCTTGAAGATAAAGAAACCGAGTGGATTGTTATGATAGCAGATGCTAAAAACTGCATCGAAATTAAAGATAATAAGACGGGAAAAACAAAAAAATATTCAGGAGACAGAGAAGATTTTGACATAATTGATTGCGGAAGTACAAAGATTATGTTTCTAAAGCATAAAACTCTGAATAAAACTTGGAAGTTTGAAAATAAGCTTATATTTGACGCTGATTTTATTTATTCTGACGGCAAAATTGCACTTAAAGAAAATAAAACGGTTAAAATGTTCAGCCCTAAAAACGGCTTTGAAGAAAAAGAATATAAATATAATCTTCAACCCCTTAAATTAAGGCTTACAGACTTTGATGTAAGTTTTTGCGGTCAGGAAATTGAGAGGGACTACGATTACAGCAAGTGGAATACCGTCGGGGCCAAAACGGATTCTTTTGAAAGCGGAATATTTAGCGAGTTTGTTTGGTACAAGGGGCGTATTACAAACAATGTAAGTGAAATTTCAATTAATGCTCGCCATATTTTTGCCATTTATCTAAACGGTTATGAGGTATTAAACAGAAACAGCTATAAATACGACAACTTGATGTCTGTTGATGAAACAATAGATGTTGTTGTAAATCCCGCTTATTTTAACGAATTAAATGAGGGCGAAATTACCATCCTTGTTCAAAATCTCGGTTTCGATAAAGGTTTTTCAAACGATATAAATAAGCCGAGAGGACTCATTACCTTTAAAACAGACAGCAATGAGGAAATAAATTGGAAAATCAGAGGAAGAATTTCTCTGGATAAGAGAGAATATAATGAATTTCAAGCTCCATATCTTGCAATGCTTACAAAAAAATTCAGTATTTGTAAAGATTTGTTAAGTAAAAAATGTTATTCTCCGATTATTTTAGATATGGAGCATACTCCGTTTAGACGCGCAACGATATTTTTGAACGGCTGGAAAATCGGTCGCTACATACGTCACAACTCTCACCAAACAAAATTTTATCTGCCGAGTGAATTTTTGAAGGAAGAAAATGAAGTAAAAATCGTAGTTTGGGAAAAAAGTCACAGAATTTCCGACACTTGGGACTTTAAAAATTATCTCGAAAGTGTTATAATAAAAGTAGAAAGTTTCAAGACATACCAAATTTTTAAGAATTAACAAAAGGTAACATTAGCAAAACAAAAAAGGAGAAAAATGGCAATTATTCCGGACTTTTTAATTAAAAAAGTCTACAAAAAAGGCTCGCTTCGCGAAACCGATGAAGGCATTTTGTTTGATTTAAAAAATGTTATCGGCCCGGGTGTTATCTCGGGATTAAACTCAATCCAAATTAACGATTACGTTTTTGAAAAAAGCGGTATTAGGTTTTCAACAAAAGGTAACGTTTTAGATGCCAATTCGGTTGATGAAGAACACCCCATTCATTTTTGCATTGGTCAAGAAGGAACTTTCATTTTAGAGCGTGTTAAATGTCTAAAAGACGGTTTAAACAACATTATTATCGAATTGACCAACCCCGAGGCGGGAACATTTAAAGTCACTCTTTTTGATAATTTAAGTCTTTAAATAAGATTTAAAAATCTAAAGAGCAATCTTTGCGACGATTTTTTCAATCGCCATATCTTTAGTATTACTTAAACAAGGCATATGAGCATCATGGGGGAAGAAAATCATAAATTCCCCTTCCTTTAATGTCATGTAATTAACATTATCCGATTTAAGAAATTCGACATCTCTTTGTCTGTTGTATTCTTCGACGGTTGCACAATCTTCTGTATCGGAAAGACCGATTTTTTCTTCACCCTTTATCATGCACTGAATATCTATATATTTTCTGTGGGCTTCAAGCCTGCTTTCTTTTTTTGTTATGTATCTGTCAACGTTAAAATAAAGTTTATCTCCGTCTTTTTCTAAAGTATTATGAGTGATTTTTTCAAACGCTTCTTTAAATTTCGGATGCAAATTATAATAAAGGTGTGCGTTTTTTAGTTTATCTTTAATCATAAATTCATTATAGCACGCCTTGTATTATTTTTGCGCAAAATCGTAATTGCTGTCCCCTGTTTGAATTGATATATTCATAATTTCTATGTCGTCGTAGTCTGTATAATTTCTTTGAAAAAGATTGTGCCCCGTTTTTATGGTAAGCTGGTTAGCCTTTCTTATAAGTGAAGCAGGTATGGGGATTGATATATTATCTCCGTTCAGATGGATATCTGAAATTTTTTGACCGTTAAAAAAAACTTCAGTCGGGCTTGAATATGCATATTCTATTCCGTTTTGACCTGAATTTTTTGCAAGTTTTGTGTCAAGCCCTATTATTGAACCTATTATTATATTTGCACTTTCCCCTCTTTTAAGCGGCTCCAGTTCAAAAGTTTTTGTGTAAGAAGGTCCTATTGATTTAACTTTAAATTGTGAGCAATTTGCGGATGCGCTCGAATAAACATTATCGCCCAAATGGTAAATATTGCTTGATATTGTAATATCGCCGATTTTTGTTTTTTCTATACCTATCTTTATAGGATTATTTGCAAAATTTTTATCAATCGTAATTGAAAACGGTCTGTACCCTTCTTTTTCTATTGACATTATAAGCGGTTTATCTATCGATACATTTAACTGGAATTGTCCGTTTTCGTCGGTATAGGACATATAGCCCATTTGCGGAATTTCTATTTTCGCATGTTTTACGGGCTCTCCGGTTCCTTTATCGATAATTGAGCTGAGCGTTTCATTTTTATTAACTTGACCGGTTATGGTGCTTGCGCATATTATATTTATTGAGCAAATCATGCACAACAAAATAATGATAAATTCTCTCATAACCTCATATTATTCTTCATGCATTTTTTTAATAATAGTCAGTTTGACAATCAAGTATAACATTTCACTTTGATTTATTTTTTAAAGGATTATAAAAATATTTAACCTGAAATGCTTACCATTTTTTCAATGCTTTGAAGAGCTGCGGTTCTGATTTTATCACTTACCGTGACTTCGTATATATCTTCCTTTAGAGCGTTATAAACGTCTTCAAGTTCAATAATTTTCATATTTGAACAAATAACGCTATCTTCTATAAGAATGATTTTTTTATCTTTGCAATCTCTTTGGAGCCTGTCTGCAACGCCTTTTTCCGTAGCAATAACAAACTCTTTTTCGCTGCTTTCTTTTACATATTTGATTATTGCACTTGTAGAGCCGATAAAATCAACAAGTTTTAAAACTTCCTGTCTGCATTCGGGATGTGCCAAAATTTTTGCATCGGGATATTCTTCTCTTGCTTTTAATACCGCTTCAGGAAGAATTCTTGCATGTGTCGGACAAAAACCGGGATAACAAATGACGTTTACATCCTTAAGCTCGGAATTAATATAAGAGCCAAGATGCATATCAGGCACAAATAAAACTTCTTTTGCGCCAAGGCTTTTTACAACGGATACCGCATTTGCGCTTGTACAGCAAATATCTGCTTCCGATTTAACTTCCGCACTTGAATTTACATAGCATACAACAGGTGTGCCCTTATGTTCTTCTTTAAATTCTCTTATTTGTTTAAGATTTACCGTATCTGCCATAAAACAGCCTGCGTGTTTGCTTGGTATAAGCACTTTTTTATTCGGTGATAATATCTTTGCGGTTTCTGCCATAAAGTAAACACCCGCAAAGACTATGATATCGGCATCGGTTTTTGCGGCGCATCTGCTCAAATAAAGGCTGTCGCCTACATAATCTGCCACTTCGTCTATTTCAATATTCTGATAGCAGTGTGCCAAAATTACTGCATTTTTTTCTTTTTTTAATTGTTTTATCTTTTCTACGAGTGACATCAATCTATAACCTCATCTATTATGCCGCCGCCGAGAAGAATATCGCCATCATATAACACGATTGATTGACCTGTTGCTATTGATTTTTGCATATCCTCAAACTCAACTGAAATGCTGTCCTCTCCTTGGACTTTTACCGTTACAACCGTTGGTTCTTGGGTTGAACGTATTTTTGCACTGCACTTGAATTCTTTCTCGGGTGTATCAAATTTAACCCAGTTAAGTTTTGTGGCTTTTAGCTTATTTTTCATTGTTTTATCTTTAAAGCCGACAACAACTTCATTTTTATCCGCATCTAATCTTACAACATACAAAGGCTCTTTTGCGCTTACCATAAGCCCTTTTCTTTGCCCTATCGTATAATTCCAAAAGCCTTTATGCTCTCCGAGTATTTTTCCGTCAAGGTCAACGATATTTCCCGTTTTTTCCTTTAACTGAAGAATATCGTTATAATCACCTTCATAAAAATCCTGACTGTCAGGTTTATCTGCAACCGTTAAACCAAAGCTTCTTGCCTTATCTCTTATTTCTTCTTTCGTATAATCACCTAAAGGCAAAATGATTTTTTCCAGCTGCTCCTGTTTTAATCTGTATAGGAAATATGATTGGTCTTTTTTGGGATTAATCCCTCTTTTTATAATATATCTTCCGTTTTCTTTATTTATTCTTGCATAATGACCTGTTGCAAATTTATCAAATTCTATTCCGTTCATTTTTGCTAAATTGGGAAGAACATCAAATTTAATTAAAGAGTTACACCAAATGCAAGGGTTTGGAGTTCTGCCTATTGCATATTCATTTTTAAAATTTTCTAAAACTATGGTTTCATACTGCTTCGCGCAGTCAAATACATGAAAATCAATCCCTATTTCTTTACATATTTTTCTTGCAGCTTCAATATCCTCTTTTTCGTCAGGACCGAGACAAGCACCATGAGTCGGTCTTTTTTCAAGCTTATCCAACTTTTTCTGAATTGCCTTATAAATACCTGTTTTGCCCCAAATTGCCATAGCGGCACCAGTTACTTCGTGACCTTGTTCTTTTAAAAGCAATGCTGTTGTTGATGAATCGACCCCACCGGACATGCCGACCAGTATTTTCATTTTCTCTCCTAAGGATATGTATATTTTTACTAATTTTATAACAAAAAAATTATAAAATAAAGTTTTATGTAAGGAGGTACTTTAAAGAGTATATTATTATCTTTACATTTATATTTTTATGATAAGATATATTAAAACCACGGGCGATTGGCGCAGTTGGTAGCGCACTTGAATGACATTCAAGGGGTCACAGGTTCGAGCCCTGTATCGCCCACCATTAGCAAACTTTAGAGATAATAGGCTGCATATACTCGGAAGCGTTTATGGAATTTGTATCTATAACGACCGTTGGGGGAGAAAGGTGCCACTTATAGAATGCGCTATGCATTTTGGAATAAAATTTTAAAATCCATTCTTTTTTCTGCTCAAACGTGATGTTGTTTCCCCTTTCATATTCAAAAGAGTGATTTAAAAGATTTTCGACACCAAAGCCTTTATTTTCGACATAAAATACAATTTCATCCAAAAAATGATAAGGCATGTTAGCATCTTCCGCGCAAACGGCTTTGCCGTCAAGCCCAAGCTTTAGTTCGGG
>CANQDZ010000040.1 GCA_947594025.1 Candidatus Gastranaerophilales bacterium | reverse complement strand
AACGGCGGTCGGGTACGGTTTCAACAAACCCAGAAGACTCATCGTCTTCTGTCTTTGTTTCACACACCTGAGTCCCGCTCGTGAATTTTAACGTGGCACAAGCCACGTAAAAAATTCACTTCGCTAAGTTTCTTGCATGCGGGGTGGTATTTTGCTATAATTTCACTATGCTACAACAAATTAAGACCGGTATTAGCGGAAATTTTATAAAAAGATTATCTCAATATCTCCACGATTGTGTGAGGGAAGAAGTTAAATCTTCAACTTTCCGTAACTTAAAAGGGGATAAAGATAACAAATGGATGTTTTTGGAAGGAAGTGAAAAAGTATTTGCCAAATACGATACCCCTTTGCTCCTCGAGGCGTCCCCTCTGCTTACGGAACTTATGATTCAAAGCGAAATGGATACAAAAGACAAGTATCTGTTATACGGCTTTTTATTTTTAAAAGGCAAAAACACAAAAGCCAAAAAGAACAACGATTTTTTAACTCCGCTTCTATATGCGCCCTGCAAGCTTGAAAGAACAGGGGTAAATATCTCGCTTACCATACAGGAAGAAGTTTTATCACTAAACACCGGTGCTCTTGCACAGCTTATTAAAAGAGACGATGAAGAAGAAGTAGACACAATGATATCAGGTCTTTTAGACGTTGTGCCCGACTTGCCCTTAACGCAGGAGGCTCTTGATATATTTATCGTAACTCTAAAGTCTTTAATCGGGGAAGATGTTGAAGTTGTGCAGTCCTCACCTTCTTCAAAGGATTTTTACGGCGAAGGTTTAGGTGAAGAAACCACTTTTTCAGACGAAGGTGAAGATTACGACATTTTAGATGAACTTAAACATGTTGAAAGCGTTAAAATTGAAAAACTGTATTTAGAGTACAGCCAAGCCGTTATACTCACAAAAAGACCTCAAATGACGGCAGGTGTTTTGCATGAATTAACACAAATAGCAGAAAAACCGGCAGGCATTTTAAGAGAAAACGTGCTTAACGTTATAAATCAGGAATATGCAATTTCAAAAGGAAAAGCCCCCTTTAAGGAAAATGAAAACAAAAAAGAAAAGCCCTTTTTCCCTATAACTCCGCTATCTTTGAGCGACAGTCAGGAAGAAGTTATAAAAAAAATTGAAGAACATGACTTTCTGGCGGTTTACGGCCCGCCGGGAACGGGCAAATCCCAAACTATTGTGAACCTTGTAACTCACCTGATTGCAACGGGCAGAACCGTTTTGGTTGCTTCACGTATGGATAAGGCGGTAGATGTTGTTGCGGAAAGATTAAACGAATTAAATGCACCATTTCTTGCCCTTCGTGCAGGACGTGCAAATTATCAAAAACAATTAAATTTTCATCTTCAAGATTTATTATCAGGTAAAGTGGACTTAAATACCGATTATGAAGATGCGGTTTTAGTTGATGTTTCTGATATGCAGACTCTTTTAAACGAAATAAAAGATATTGAAAACAAAATCGAAAAGGTCATAAAACTTGAAGAAAGATATCAGGAAATTAAAAAAGAAAAAGAGGATTTAGGGCTTAATGATTATACATTTATCTATATCAAAAATCCTTTAAATACCGCACAAGTTTTTGAAGTTAAAAAGCTCATTAAAGAATTGGAAACTAAAAAAAGCGGATTTTTATCCAAGTTTTTAAATATAAAAAACATGAACAGGCTAAAGAAACTTCTCGGCAACAAACAAATCGGGGAAGAAGATTTCTTGAAAATTTCATGCGAACTCGATGTTCAAGAAATTGAAGCAAAGGCACTTGATGTTGAAGAAAGTATCTTTAAAACAGGCAACCTTCAGCAATTAATGAACAAGCTTAAAACTCTAAAAGGCAAACAAAAAAGCCTTGCAATTGATATTTTGAGAAATAAAAGAAGAAATGCACTAAAAGAACTTTTAAGCGAACAAAAGAAACGCCAAAGGCTCTTAGTTCACGCGAAATCTCTTGTTTCAAAAAGGTCGCTTCTGCAAAGCAGACTGCTTGAAAATGAAGATTTCAGACCACTGTTAGAAACATTTCCCTGCTGGTGCACAACAACTTATGCAATATCAAACACAATACCTTTAAAATCCGCCATGTTCGATGTTGTAATTATTGATGAAGCTTCTCAATGCGATATTGCATCTTGCTTCCCTCTTTTATACCGTGCAAAAAAAGCCGTAGTTGTGGGAGATGACAAACAGCTTCCTCACTTATCATTCCTTGAAAAAGCAAAAGAACAATCCTTCTTAAATCAGCACAACATAGAAGATAAATATCAGCTTATGTGGAGGTTCAGAACAAATTCAATGTTTGATTTGGCAAACTATTATTCTGCATCTCCGGTTTTGCTTGATGAGCATTATCGTTCTTTGAAGCCCATAATTGAGTTTTCTTCAAAAGAATTTTACGGCGGAAGAATAAAAATCATGAAACCGTATTTTAATGAAGAAAAAACAGTTGATGTTATAGAAGTTCCTGACGGAAAAGTTGATTTTGACGTTACGAGAAACTATCCCGAAGCGGAAGCTATTCTGCAAAAAGTTAGAGATATAATTTCAATTGAGTCTGATAAGCCAACCTCAATCGGTATAATTTCGCCTTTTAGGGCGCAGGTTGACCTTATAAAAAAAGATATAATGAGAGAATTTCCTCTGGAAATTATTCAAAAACATCAAATTGAAGTAGGAACGGCACACACATTTCAGGGTGATGAAAGAGATGTTATGCTCATTTCTTGGACATATGCTCAAAATTCAAAACCTCAAAGTTTGGTATTTTTACAAAAACCAAACTTGTTCAACGTTGCAATCACCCGTGCAAGATATCAAACAATAAATTTTGTATCTAAAGAAGTAAGAGAAATTCCCGACGGACTTTTAAGGGATTATCTTGAATACGTTAAGTACCAAAACCACGAAAATGTTATAAAGAATACCTTCAAAAATGATTTTGAAAAAGAAGTGTTCACTGCTCTTGCGGAAACCATTCCTTATGAAATTCATGCGGGAGTCGAGGTTGGCGGAGTTAATGCAGATATCGTTATAAACAAAGTTGCAATCGAATGTGACGGTATTCCAAATAATACAAAAGAAAGATACACCAACGTCAAAAAACAGGCAATACTTGAAAGATGCGGTTTTAGAGTTCTAAGAGTCACAAAAAGAGAATGGGACTTAAGCCAAAAAAGCGCCATAGAAAGAATTAAAACCTATGTGTAATCTTGATAAATATCAAAAAAGCCTTGAACTTGATAAGATTTTAGACAGATTATCAAATTTTGCAAACACGGAGCTTGGCAAAAAAAGATGTAAAAATGCGGTTGTTTTTAATAAAAAAGAAACAATTAAATATGAATTATCCCTTGTTGACGAAGCTAAAAAAATCTTTGATGATGAAGGAAAAACAAGCATTTTTCCTCTTGATTTTATATGCGATACAACTTCGATTTTAGAAAATATCAAGCTTTCCGCAAATGATATTTATGAACTTACGGTGACCTTGAGAAACGCAAGAATACTAAGAAGCTTTATTCATGGCTATGGAGGGCAATTAGATAAAATTGCGCAAGAGCTCTATACAAATAAAGAGCTTGAAGATGAAGTATTCTCAATATTTGATAATTCCCTAAATATCACTGACGGTGCAAGCCCCGAGCTTAAAAAACTCAGAAATTCAAAAAGGGATACGGAAAGAAATTTAAAAGATAAACTCACATCTCTTATATCGGATAGTGCTTTTTGCTCTCATCTTCAAGATACGGTTATTACTACAAGAAATAACAGATGCGTTTTTCAGGTTAAAGCAAGCGAAAAGAATAAAGTAAAAGGCATTGTGCATGATGTATCCGCGTCAGGTGCAACATTTTTTATTGAACCTGAAAGCATAGTAAGCATAAATAACAAAATTCAGCAGCTTGAAAGTGAAATTTTAGCTGAAATTGAAAGAATTTTGGGTGTAATAAGTATAAAATTCCATCAAATATCTAAAAATTTAAAAGAAAACGAAAGAATTTTAACGGAATTTGATTTTATCTTCGCAAAAGCAAAGTATTCCATAAAAATTAAAGGCACGCCCGCAGTTATTACAGATAAAAAACACATTAAAATTCAAGGCGGAATTCATCCTCTTTTAATTGATGTCGTTGAAAACATAGTTAAAAATGACATTGAAATAGGCGACAGTTTTTCAACTCTTATAATTACGGGTTCAAATACCGGCGGTAAAACCGTTACTCTCAAAACCATCGGTCTTTTAACTTTAATGACAATGGCAGGGCTTCACATTCCTTGTCTGTATGCTGAAATTTACCCTTTTGATTGCGTCTTCGCCGATATTTCACAAGAACAAAGTATTTTGCAAAGTTTATCTACATTTTCAGCACACATTTTAAATGTAAAAGACATTATAGATACTGCAACGGAAAATTCACTTGTTTTATTTGATGAATTATGTTCAGGCACAGACCCAAGCGAAGGGGCAGCTCTTGCAACTGCGATTTTAAAGTATTTAACGGATAAAGGAGTTCTTGTTATAATTACAACTCATCTTGGCGAATTGAAGCTTCTTGAATACGGCGATAAACGCTATAAAAACGCGAGTGTTGAATTTGACACGGAAACGCTAAAACCCACATATAAACTTGCAATAGGAGTTGCAGGAAGCTCAAATGCTATATTTATTGCAGACAACCTGAATATTAAAAAAGAAATCACTCAAAATGCAAGAGAAATCCTAAATTCAAAAGAAAATATTGACTCAAAAGTGTTTGACGAAATTCAAAAAGTTCACCACAGTATGTCAAAAAAAGCCGACATTATAAAAGAAAAAGAACAAACTATTGAGGAATTAAAGGCCGATTACGAAAAAAGAATTGAAAAAATAAAATCGGAAAAGAAGAAAACCATAGACAGTTTCAAAAAACGCTATCAAAGCATGCTTGACAGTGCAAGAGATGAAATCAAAGAGGCGGTTGATGAAATAAGAAAAGAAAAAAGCGAAAAAATTGCAAGAAGAAGTTATTCAAGAATTTCAAACACAGAAAGAAATTTGAGGGAAGAAACAGCTCACGGCGAAGCGGAATTTATCAAAAATTATGAAGAAATTGATTGGAGCAAAATAAAAATAGGGGATTTTGTTTTAATTAAAAAATTTGAACAGGTGGGAACTCTTGTTTCAATGCCCGACAGCAAAGGGCAGGTCGAAGTTTCACTCGGACTTATGAAAACAACCGTTAAACAAAGTGAACTCGCAAAGACCTCTAAAAAGGTAAAATTCAATCCGAAAGGCGATTTCCAATTTAAAAAGCCCCAAGAAGCGGTTTCAACAAGGCTTGATGTTAGAGGAATGAGAAAAGAAGAAGCTCTTGACAACCTTGAGACGCACTTAGATTTAGCCTCTCTTAAGGGTTTAAATGAAATAGTTGTAATCCATGGTCATGGCACAGGCGCCCTTAAAAGCGGAATTAGGGAATATCTTTCAACTTCGCCTTACGTTTCTAAATTTAGAGCCGGAGATAAAGACGAAGGCGGTGACGGAGTGAGTGTTGTTTACTTAAAATAACACTAAATTGTATCCGTTAATTCTTTTCTTATTTGCTCAACGCTTATATGTTTAACTTCGCTGTTTTCATCTTTTTGAAGATAAACATCTTTTATGCCCGCTTGGCATATAAATCTTTTACATAATATACAAATTATTTCATGTCCCCAAATATACATTGTTGCATTATGGCATCTGTCTTGTCCTGCCTGAATTATGGCATTTTGCTCCGCATGTATGCTTCTGCAGGTTTCATATCTTGTACCGGATTCGATATTATGTTCAATACGGTAGCATCTTCCGCGTTCTGCACAAGATACAACTTTAGAAGGAACGCCGTTATATCCCGTTGCTTTAATTTTTTTATCTTCGCCCACAATAACCGCGCCGACTTGTGCCTTAATACAATTTGAACGCGATGCACAAGTTTTTGCTATTTCCAAAAAATATTCATTCCAAGGTTTAATAGTCATACGTTACCTCTTTTTACCAATTATATCAAAAAATTTTACGGGAATAATTTATTTTTCGTAATAAAATCTTGGAAATAATTGCTTTCACTCATTCCGCTTGATTTTTGCTGTTCCTGATAGATTGGATTTTTTTCAATTCTTTTTGCGATTTTTCCTGTCGATTCACCGTTTGTGAAATCATAAAATTTACCGTCTTGCTTTTGAACTTTAATTGATGAAAGCCAGTATTTTGAAGCAAGAAGCTTCAATTGCATAGTTCCGTTGTCATAATTTGAATTTTCAAGAAAATCCAAATAATCATTTACGTTAATTCCTAAAAGAACCGCAATATTTCCTTTATATTGGTCGAATTTTCGATTTCTTGCAGCATCTTTTAAAGTTATATATTTTAACTGCAGAATACCGTTAATTTCTTTGTTTGTTACTTCCTCATTCATTGCAAGATTCATTGTATTTAAAATTTTTATGAGTTTATCGGTTGTATCAACGGATAAAACATTGTTCTTAAGCCCGTCTGCAATTTTTTCGCATTCTTCCCAAAAACCTGTTATGTTACCGTTTTTGACGGCATTTTGATACGAACTTTGGAGACTCGGGTTATAACTCATCATTGCTCTTAAAAAATAATAATCAAAAATTGCACTTCTCGACCTTGTTAAATACTTATTTTTACTTGCAATTCTGTATATCTGCCAATCCGCTTGGTTAAATACTTTTGCCACTTTTTTTACGTTAGTGTCATTTTCATCTTTTATTTTGTAATGGCTGTTTACATAATCAGAAAATGCATAAGCCGTAAGCTCAAAAGGATTTCTAACATCATTTGATTTTTCAACAAATACTTGATAAAAACTTGTAATATCCGAATATTCATTTAAAGCTGCAGTCGCTTTCCGATATTTGTTTTTATCAAAGCCTGTCGTATCTGCATAAGCTGATGCACTTTCCCAAAATTCTCTGTCTATGTTTCCGCCGTATATTTTTTGAAAGTTATCAACCCCTATTGATTTGCATAATTTTGCAAATTTATCAAAGTGGTCAAGTTCATGTCTTACAACCCCGATTACAATTCTAATATCGGCAAAATCTTTAAACTTTTGGCTTATGGATAACTTTCCGTTTGAGGGCATAAAAGTTCCTGCCTGCACGTCTCCTTCAAAATTTGCACCGTTATTGGTGTAGTATTCAACTTTTATGAGGTCAGAAGGGTACCCCATTCCCTCAAGGAAAATTGAGGTTATTTTTTGTATATCGTTTTCGTGCGCTGAATCTATTATTGAAAGACTTTTGTTTAATGCGTCAAGTTCATCTTTTGTAATGTATCTTGAAAAATACGATGATTCTTTTTCTTGAATTAAATCTTCATTTTGCTGCCGGTCGGCTTCCCCAAAAGTCTGTTCTTCTTTTTGGTTGTCCAAATTCTCATTATATTCTTTTAATTTGCGTTCTTCGGAAGGCAAAATAAAACAATAAATAACTATTGTTGCGGGAATTAAAATGCATAACAAAACAGTTGCATACTTTTTCCAGGATTTATCGTGCATATGCATAATAATATCATATTTATGATAAAATTTCCATATGGGAAGTAAAACAAAAACTAAGTGGGTTTGTCAAAATTGCGGATATGAAAGCGTTTCATATCTCGGTCGCTGCCCTGATTGCGGTCAATTTTCAACCTTTTGCGAAGAAGTGACAGAAAAAGAAACCAATAAAAAAACAACAAGCGCAGCATACATGCCCGTTACCTCCATAAAAGAAATTGAGCTTGACCAAAAAACGCGTATTTTAACAAACTTCGAGGAACTGGACAGAGTGCTTGGAGGGGGTTTTGTGCAAGGTTCTCTTGTTTTGCTTGCGGGTGACCCCGGAATTGGCAAATCCACCCTCATTCTTCAATCCTGCAATAAAATATGCGAACAAAATAAAAAAGTTTTATACGTTTGCGCAGAAGAAAGCACAACTCAGGTTAAGTTAAGAGCTCAAAGACTTGGCGTTAATTCTGAAAGTCTTTATGTAACTGCGCAAAATTGCTTGGATGAAGTGCTTAATCAAATAAATGAAGTACGCCCTGATTTTTTGATTGTAGACAGCATTCAGGCAATATATTCGGAAACAATTTTATCTTCTTCCGGAAGCGTTTCCCAGATAAGAGAATGCACCAACATGCTTATGAGGGTTGCAAAAGAAAAAAATATTACAACGGTTATCATAGGTCATGTTACAAAAGAAGGTAATATTGCAGGTCCTCGCGTCTTGGAACATATGGTTGACTGCGTTATAAATTTTGAAGGTGACAAATACAAAACCTACAGACTTTTAAGAAGTATAAAAAATCGTTTTGGCTCTACAAACGAAGTCGGTATTTTTAATATGGAAGATACGGGGCTTGTTGAAATTAAAAATCCGAGCGAACTGTTTTTAAGAGATAAAGAACTTGAGCCGACATCGGGCGCTACAATTATTGCAACCGTTGAGGGTACAAGAGTTCTTCTTCTTGAAGTTCAAGCTCTTGTTGCACCAACTTCTTATCCCGCACCGAGGAGAGTGGCAAGAGGGATAGAATACAACAGATTGTTGCAAATCCTTGCCGTTCTTGAAAAAAGAATAGGACTTAATCTTTCTAAAAAAGATGTTTACATAAATGTTATAGGCGGAATTGATATAATGGAGCCTGCTGCAGACCTCGGCGTTGCACTTGCGGTCTTAACCTGCGAAAAAGATAAAGTTATCCCTTCCGATATGGCGATAATAGGCGAAATCGGGTTAAATGGCGAAATAAGACCTGTTTCTAACATAGAAAAAAGACTTAGAGAAATGGAAAAATTAGGCTTTAAAAGGGCAATTATTCCAAAGGTTTCAAAATCTCTTGAAGGTAAATTAAAAACATTTGATATTGATATTATCCAAGTTGAAAAAATTAAAGATGCAATTTTGAGCGCAACAAAATAACTTTAATTTCTAATACTTTTATATGATTTTTTTGACATATCTCAAATTTTCATTAAATCTTTGATTAGCAAATAACGTTATATTAATACGCTATGCCATTTAGATATAGACTTCAAAAATTTCTTGAAATAAGAATAAGAAAAAAAGAAGAACAGCTAAGACGTGTTGTTGAAGCGCAAAACAAAGTAGACGAAATAATTTTGCTTATCGAAAAAAACAAGCAAAAAATCAAACAAACAATTACAGATATGAGAAAGTCAGACCCTCAAACCTACGAAGCTTTTGACAGATATCTAAAATCCCTGTACGACGAAGAAGACAGACTAAAATTAGAACTTGAAAAGGCGGAGGAGAGGTTAAGACAAGAAAAAGAACTCTTTATCGAACGCGAAAAAGAAGTGAAAGTACTCGAAAAATATAAAGAAAATAAAAAGGAAGAATATCTGAAAGAAGAACGGGCAGCAGAATTAAAAATGCTAAACGAGATAGGTTCTCAGAAGCATTATGCAAAATCAGTCGAAAAAAGGGAAGAAGATGGAGATTAACACACAAGCTCAACCAAATATAAACACGGAACTCCTTCAGAAAAAACCCGCACGGGATTTGAATGAGCCAAATACCGATATGCAAAATAACGCTGCGGGAAGCGTTGAAAATGCTGAACCAAACACAAGTATCAAAAACTTAAGTGAAGAAGATACAAGCGTTTTGGTGCGAAATCAAAATTTAAGCTTTAAAGACCAATTAAATCAGCTAAACGCAGATACAAGCATATATGATTTTTCTCTTATTAATGAAGATTTTGCAGGCATATTCAGCTTTGATGTGAGTGAAACGGACGAAGAAGATATTAAATTCTTCTTAGATATTATTGAAAAAAATAAAAACAACCCCCAAGTGCAAAACATAAATTTAATCCCAATCATAGGAGAGGTTTCACAAACGGTAAACACAAATGAAACCCAAAGTGTTCAAGCAACCGAAAAAATTATGCAAATAACAGAAATTGCATCCAAGACGGATAAACCCGTAAGAATTGACTTTGATAACAAAATAACGGTTGTGCTGAGAGTTGACAACGCGGGCAAAATAAATGCCCATTTTTACCCCGGAGACAAGGCAGCGGAGGAATATTTAAGAAACAATATCCAAAGTTTGAGAAACACATTCGATGAAAAAAATATCCTCTATTCATACCTTGATTACAAACAAAATAAAGGAAATAATGGAAAAGAAAGGAAAGAAAGATAATGAAAGATGCATACGTTAGTGCGTTAAACATACAAAGTTCAGCAAGAGACTGGATGGATGTATCAAGCGAAAACATGATTAATATGTTTACGCCGGGGTATCGTGAAAAACAAACAACATTCAAAACATTTCTTGACCATGCGGTGATTGACGGGTGTCTGACAAACGTATCACAAGGTAAATCAATCCCCGGAACATCGAACGAAAACGTTTTCCTTGAAGGGCAAGGCTTCTTTGTTATAAGAAATGATGAAGGAAATCTTGCATACACACGCCTTGGCGAATTTAAATTTGACTCAACAGGCGTATATAGGGCAGCAGACGGCTCCAAGGTGCAAGGCTATGTATTAAACGACAAAGGTGAAGTTATCAGCGGTGTAAAAACACTCGACGAAAATGCATTTAATGAAACTATTGCAAACGGCGGAACAAGAGCTATTCCTACAACTGAAATCAAAATGTGGATTGACCCCGATAACGGAAAATATCTCGGAAAATATGAAGAATACGAAATAAAAGGCGACGGTATATTGTACGGTAAAAGCAACAACGGCAGAGTGGAAACGCCATTGTATAAACTGGCGGTTATGAACTTTAACAACCCTCAAGGCTTATACCAGTATAAAGACGGTCATTTTGTTGAAACGGAAGAATCAGGCAGACCGGTTATAGGCAGAGGCGAAATCAGAAGCGGTCTTTTGGAATTATCGAATACAGACTTCAAAGCAAACCTTGCGTACTACCAACAAGCAAAACTTCAACTGGATCTATCAAACCAGATTATCTCAGGTTACAAACAATTCCTGCAAAACGCAATAACACTATTACAATAAACTTAGCGAAGTGAAATTATTACAGCACTTGTGTGCTGTTAATTTCACGAGCGAGCCCCAGGTGTGTGAAACAAAGACAGAAGACGATGAGTCTTCTGGGTTTGTTGAAACCGTTCCAATGCGACGTTTGAGGAAAAAAGCACAAGCTTTTTGACG
>CANQDZ010000039.1 GCA_947594025.1 Candidatus Gastranaerophilales bacterium | reverse complement strand
CGCTGCCGCGTGACTCCGCTCCGCTTCGCACTCCGCAAATTCCGCTTCTTGAAATTTGCTTCACTCGGGCAAGTATTCGCTTCGCATACGCTGTCGCTCATTTTGCCCTCGCTGCCGCGTGACTCCGCTCCGCTTCGCACTCCGCAAATTCCGCTACTTGCCTATGCAGAACTGTTCAAAAATATCGTTTAAAATTTTATCTGTTAAAACTTCTCCCGTTATTTCATCGAGAGATAAAAGTGCGGATTTGATATCTATTGAAATTAAATCTTGAAGTTCATAATTCTTTGTTGCGACAAGGGCTGTTTCAAGCGCTTTTTTTGCTTCTTTCAGGCGGGCTTGCTGTCTTTGATTTGTTGAAAATTCCGTTTCAAAATCTCCGATACCCATAATCTCGTCATATATTTTTTTCTTTAACTTTTCAATGTTTAAACCCGTTTTTGAACTTATGTTTATATCACAATCGTTTTTGCACTCTTTTATATCTGCCTTTGTTGCAACAACAATTTTTTTATTTCCAAGTTCGAATATTTCTTCATCTTCTTTTCTTATGCCCTTTGAACCGTCAAACAAACATAACACTAAATCCGCATCTTGGGCGTACTTTCTTGCATTATCTATTCCTATCCGCTCAACCTCATCGGTGCTTTCTCTAAAACCTGCCGTATCAATAAGAGTTGCAGAAATTCCTTCAATATCAATAGTTTCGGTTATTGCATCCCTTGTAGTACCTTCAATATCCGTAACAATTGCCCTGTCTATATTTAAAAGCGCGTTAAATAAAGAAGATTTGCCCACATTTACATTTCCTACAACTGCAATTTTAATACCTTCTCTTAAGATATTATGTGCGTGAGCGGATTTTAAGATGTTGTCAATTTTTGCCGTTGAATTATTTAAAACATTTTCAATTTCACTGTATTCAACCTCTTTTACATCTTCCGGAAAATCAATTGAAGCAATGATTTTTGCATAAATATTTTTTATTTCATTTTTAATTTCATTAATTTTAAGCGTTAAAACACCTGATAAGTTTTGTGCGGAAGAATTTGCAAATTTTGATGTTTTGCTGTGAATTAAATCAAGAATAGCCTCTGCTTGAGTCATATCTATTTTATGATTTAAAAATGCTCTTTTTGAAAATTCTCCTCTTTCTGCCATTTTAGCGCCGTTATTTATTAAAAGACCCAAAATTTCTTTTAAAATAACAGGCGAACCATGTGTTTGAATTTCAATTACATCTTCACCCGTGAAACTATTTGGATTTTTAAATGCAAGAAGTAAAACTTCATCAATTTTATTTCCGTCAGCTTCTATCCAGCCGTAGTTTATCCCTTTTTTAATCTCCTTTGAAAACAGTTTTTGAGCTATATTCCATGCCCTATCTCCGCTCAGCCTTATAACGCCTACTGACGATATGGCAAGCGGTGTTGTAATGGCACATATTGTATCAAAGTAATTTTGCATATTTTTATTTTATCATGTTTAGGTTAGAATACTAATTATATATTAAGAGGAAAGATAAATGGATTTTAATACGCTTACAATACAAGCCCTAAATGTTTTAGCAAATATATTCGGCAATTGGGGCATTGCAATCATAATTTTTACAATAATTATAAGATTTATTCTATGGCCTTTTAACGTTTCACAACAACGTTCCATGAAGGCCATGCAAAAATTACAGCCAAAGTTAAAATCACTTCAAGAAAGATATAAGTCTAATCCTGAAATGATGCAGCAAAAAATGATGGAATTTTATAAAGAAAATAAATTTAATCCCATGGCCGGCTGTTTGCCTTTATTGTTACAGCTTCCAATCTTTATTTTGTTATATAGCGCACTTATGAGCCCGCAATTTATTGCTCTTGCAGGTGATTCTAAATTCCTTTTTGTGCCGAGACTTGACGCAACAATTAAAGGAAATGCAGGGGTTTCTTTTGACGGCAAGTTCGGTGTTGACAGAAATGCAAGATTTGTAACCGATAAAACTGCAACCGTTTATTTTAAAAACGGTGAAATTCTTGAAAAAGTAAAAATTAATCAACCCTTAAAAGCCATAACGGTTCAAGGCGAGATTGTTCCCGGTAACGATATTGATTTTAAGGTTTCTCTTGACAGCTTAAATCTTAAATTTGCCGAGCTTGACGCAATTGAAAAAGCAGACATTAATGTTATGGACAGCACAACAAAAGAAACCGAAAGTCTTACCTTCACCCGTCAAGGTAATATCTTAGCAGCAATCGAACCTACAATGAAGGTTGAAAATGCAACTCATTATGATGTTGTTATTTTAGTCGCACTGTTTATTCTTACAATGTGGCTGTCATCAAAAATCATGATGTCAGTAAACAAAACAACCGGTCAAGATGCCGCACAGGAAGCCATGCAAAAATCAATGGGCACAATGATGCCTGTTATGATTGGTGTAACATTTATATTCATCCCTATTCCTGCAGGTGTTTTATTATACTTAATCACAAGCAACATCTTCCAAATCGCACAAACTGTTATTATAAACAAGCAAATTGATATGGAAGAAGAAAATAAAAATAAACCTCAAGCACGTGTTATTGACGCAAAAGATATCAAAGACGTTAAGTAATTATATTTCAACATCTTCTTGAAAAATTATAAACAGAGGGTCCCTTGGACCAACTGTTGTATGTTTGCCAAATTCGTAATCTCCTGAAGGCACGTACTGCAATACACCCTTTAAACCGCCGAACCAACCATACGGTTTTTGACTTTGTATGGTGTAATTATAACTTGCAGGCGGAGTGAGGTCGCCCCCTATAAGGTTTTGTCCGTTTGATTGAACAACGGCATTTATTTGAAGCTGACGCCCGTCAGAAAAAACCATTCTGTCAACCGTAAAGCCAATTGCGCCGTTTACTCCCTTAACGGGCATTTTGACCGTACTTACATAGCCTTCAAGTTTTGTATTTGCAGGGATTGCGTTTATTTCTTCAACCCACATATCCGCCTGATTTACAAATACAACCCTGTCTCCTTCCTGATTTATCATTGTGGATAAAACTTCGCTCGGATATACTCTTAAGGCTGTGCCTTTGGGGATTATAACAATTTCTTCCGAGATTGCGCAAAAAGGCGTGAAACACAATAATAATACTATAAAACTATATATAAATATTCTTTTCATAAATTGCACAAATACTCTTTTATAAATATAATTATATTATGAATTTTAGCAAAAAAAGCAAAATTATAATTTTTACTGCATTTGCCGTAGTCCTTATTTTTTACATGGTTTTTATAAGTATCGGAGCTATTTTCTCAAAATATTCGGACAGCAAAGATATTGAAAATGCCATAAATAAAAACACCGATTTGATTTTTAACTTAGATGATTTTAAGCTTAAAACAACTCCTGATTTAAGTATTGAAATATGTCTAAAAAATCTTTTAGTGACGGCGCCCGACACCAAAAAAAAACTTGTAAATCTTGAAAATACAACCGTTAAATTTAAGGCGCTTCCTTTAATTTTTAAAAGATTAAATCTTAAAAAAATATCGTCAGATAAAATTTTTGCCGATATTTTAATGGATGAGAACGGACGCTTTGAATTTGAAAAATACTTTAATAAAGGTTTTACCCCTGATTTTAAAGTTAATCTTTCCGGCACGGATGTAAACATAAAAAAATATTCTGTTAAATTTGAAGACAAAATGTATTTTATAACCCATAAAATTGAAGGCGAAGGGTTATTTTCAGATAAAATTTCAAACAAAAATATAAACTTCAAAACCAAAGCGGACATTTATTCCAATAACAACAAAACAATTGTTACTGCTGATATTTCAACAAAACTTCCCGTTATGAACCATATTGATGATAAAGATTTTATGTTTGACTTCAAGGCAAATAACATAAACCTTAAAACCCTTTATCCTTACTTTAAACAGTTCAACATCAAGAACAGCGGCGGAATTATAAATCTTGATATATCAACAATAAAGGAAAAAGATAAAAATAAGATAAACATTTTTTCAAAAATCGACAATTTATTTATTGAGAACCATAAATCAACCGTCAAAAATGATGACACTATTGTTATAAAAACAAATACCTATTTTGACGGTAAAACAATGGAGTTTGAAGATTTCAGACTTGTTTCAAACGAAATTGATATAAATTCGAAGGGAACAATTAAAAATTATTTATCTAAAAACCCAAAACCCGATTTAGATGTCGAAATTAAAAATACCGAGTTGAACAGCCTTATCGCTCTTGTTCCTGACGAGTTGGAAAATCCTGATATTTCAATCAGCAATCTTAAAAAACACAACGCTCATGCGAAATTAAACGGCTTAATAAATATTTCAGATAACGTCACCGAGCCGGAAATTACCGGTAATATCGACTTTAAGGATGTTTATGTAATCACGCTTGATAAAAGAATTCCGTTTGCATACGGAAGTGCCGAACTTCTTAAAACTCATGCAAAAATTGACGTTATGGCGTTTGCGCGTCCTAATCAGTGGGTGGAAGTCGAGGGAGATTTTAATCTTTATGGTGACAGGAGTGGTAAATTTAAAGTGAAATCAGCACCCGACGTTGATTTAGCGGTTGCAAGACCAATCTTATTTGCCGTAAGAGATGTTTTAAACTTTATTTTAGGACCTCTTCCGTTAATGGATATAAAAGGAAAAGGCTCAATAGATATTTTTGTTGAAGGGACGAAACAAGATGCCCTAATTGACGGCTGGTTTAAATTTAAAGATACAAGTGCCACAATTCAAGGGCTGAACTGCTGGATTGAAAATGCGGACGGTACCCTCATTTTTAACAGAGAAGACATGACATTTGACAACTGGAAAGGCAAAATTTCAGGCAGCCCCGTTACGGTAAACGGCACAGCGACAACTCAAGGCAGTGTTGATATTAATTTTATAGTTGATAAGGCAAAATTCGCCGACCTTATTTCAATCGGAAATAAAACCGACTATTTAAAAGATTTAAAGGAATTTATGCCGACTAAACCCATTGGATATGCCGATTTTAAGCTTAATCTTAAAGGCAGGGGGTTAAAGAAAAATTTCACCCAAGATACAATTATAAATGAATTAAAACCCTCAGGCTCAATAAACTTTGAAAACTGCGGTTTCACTTACTTAAATAATATCTTAGTTAAAAATTTAAACGGAAAGGCTGAATATGGCGACAATTCAGAGGTCGATTTAAGCGGATTTTTACATAATTCGGAATTTTCAATAAAAGGCCGCATAAATCAGAAAAACAATAAAAGTATGGATATGAATATATCCTTATCCTCAAACGGCATTCGCAGCGACGATATTTTTAAATCGTTTTTTGGATATGACCCGAATAACAGGTTTGTAAAAAATGCAGGATTTACGCTTGCGGGAAATGTAAACGCAAAAGGGGAAATCCCGTCTGATATATCTGAATTCAACCTTGAAAAATTAAACCTGACAGGCGAAATAAAAGGGGTTAATGATAAAAAAGATAATATTAAAATCCCTGACGGCAAAATAATCTTAAATGGTAAAGATGCCGTATTTCAAGGCTTAAATCTGGAGTATTTAAATTCAAAAATTCAAGTGGACGGAAGCGTGCAGGTTTTAGCAAAAAAACCAAAACCTAATTTAAAAGTTCAACTTTATAACCTTAAATTTGCCACAATTCTTGAAGCTTTGAAATTGTTTGAAGTTAAAAGCGCGCAAAACATTCTTTCTGATTTTTCCGACCCCAAAGGGAGTTTAAAAGGGGCATTTGAAATACACGGAGATAATTTTAAAGGTAAAATTGAACCTTATAACGTAAGTATATTTTCAAATTCGAAAAAAGCATTTTACGTCTTAAAAAGCGGAGATATTGAATTTAACAATAAAAATTTAAAACTCAAGGCATTTAATTTTGATTTAGGAGATGTTCCGTTTTTTATAGATACAACTATTACTAATTTTGCAACTAAAAACCCCTTGTTTAATGCTAAATTTTCAACAATTATCGATGAAAAGGGAACGGATAAACACATAAACTCAATGCTTTCATATCCCGTTAAAGTTCAAGGTGAAGTCGGCGTAAAAGGCAAAATTTCAGGGCTTAAAAATAAATACAACATAAATTCAACGCTAACTTTAAATCCAAATTCCGATATTTCATATATGGGTGCGAATATCGGCGATGTTGACAGTAAAAGAGAAATAAATACAAATATTTCTTTTGCGGATAACATTGCAAAAATTCATAAAGTTGAGCTTTTAAAATATATATCATCTCAAAATAATAAAACTTATCCGATTTCTATGATTAGAATGAGCGGAAATGCACACAAAAAAGAAAAGAATTTTACTCTTGAACCTTTGGTTATAAAAACATCTAACCCCGTCAATGCAAAATTCTTTAACGTGTACTTTAAAAAATCAATTTTAAAACAGGGGCTTTTTAACTGTGATATGAAAATTACAGGTGATATCAATACTCCTAAAATTACGGGTAATCTTGATTTTAAAGATATAAACATACCTCTTTACGATTTAAAGATTTTAAATGCAGATATAAACTTAAATAACGATGATGTAATCGTATCCATTGACGGCAGAAGTTCAGATTCCGATGTCAAAGTGAAGCTTGTCGCTCAAAATAATATCGCGCCTCCGTTTGTAATTCATAAAATAAATGTCAATTCAAAAGTGATTAATTTAATGGCGCTTATAAACAAAATTACGGAAACCGTTCAAAACAAAGGATTTGAAATAAATTCAGGCGATAAAGTTGCACTTACGCAAGACACTTTTGTAATAGAGGAAGGAAAAATTAACGCAGAGGAAGTTAAACTCAACAACATAAGTGCAAAAAACTTCTCTTCTTCCTATTCTCAGGGACGTGACGGAATTTTAAAAATTAAAGATATGGTTTTTGATATTGCGGGCGGAAAAATTATTTCAAACGGAGAATTGAGTTTGGGAAATGCATCCGCAAATCTAAAATCAGAAATTAAACACTGCGATGCGAACACCTTGGCTCATGAATTTTTGGGTATGCAAAATCAAATTCAAGGCGATATGAACGGAAAAATCTCATTTAGCGGTTCAAAACTGTATTTAAAAGAGGGAATAAACACCATAAAATCAAAAGTTAATTTTGAAATTTTGAACGGAAAAATGCCAAAACTCGGTTCTCTCGAATATCTTTTAAGAGCCGCAAATATCTATAAGAACGGGATTTTAGGTTTTTCCCTAAACAGTATTATAGAGCTTATAATTCCATACAAAACAGGTGAATTTGAAAGTATTAAAGGAAACTTCAACATAGAAGACGGACTTGTAAAAGATATTGAAGTATATTCTAAAGGTAAAAATCTAAGTATATTTATAGAGGGAAGCTATGATATAAATACCAAAAATACTGATCTCATTATCTTTGGAAGACTTGCAAAAAATGTGAGCAATGTGCTTGGATTTGTGGGCAACACCTCATTTAATTCGCTTATAAATATGTTCTCATCCAAGAAATTTAAAATCTTTGAAAATGATGTGGTTCAAGCAATTAACAAAATCCCTTTAATAGAAATAAGCGGAGACGATTACAGAATTTTTACCGCAAGAATTCTTGGAGATATAAACAAGGACAACTATGTTAAGTCATTTAACTGGTTGAACTAAAAAATGATTATACTTAAAATATCAAAATGGAGGATAAAATGAAAAAAATAATAATAAGTTCAATTTTTTGCGGTTTGTTTTTAACTGGCTGTATAGATAATTCAGCAATTCAAAAATTAAATGAAAGTGCAGGAAAATATTTGCAGCAATCTGAACCAAGCAAAGCCGTCTGCAGACTGGAATCAAGTTTGGAGCTTGACCCTAACATATATGAAACAAGATACAATTTAGGGGTTGCATATATTGAATTAAAGGATTACAAAAATGCAATTTCTAATCTTGATGAAGCACTTAAACTAAAAAATGACAGTCCGAATGCTTATTATACACTTGGTGTCGCCCATGAGGGGCTGGGTTATGAAATTTTGAATAAAAATTCTCATGACGATTTTGCGGAGGGAGAAGCGGACGATTTCTATCAAAAATTATCCGATGATGAAATATCTGAAGGAGTGCAGGCCTTAAATCAAGCAATCAATTCATATAAAACATATTTAGAAAAAAATCCTTCAGCCGACGATAAAGAAAATGTCGAAAATCAAATAAGCTCAATTGAAAACACTATTAAAAAATATCAAAAAGAGGAAGAATGATTCAAGCGCCAAGCTCAGCTTTTATAATAGGCGGAATAAGGTATTACAGTCTTTTTATGGGGCTTGCAATTTTTGCGGGTTCTTTTGTGTCATGCATATTCTCAAAAAAATATTTTAAAAATTACACAGATTATGAAATTTTGCTTGATATGCTTCCTGTCATTATAATTTCAGGAATTATAGGCGCAAGACTTTATTATGTTCTTGTAAATCTCAGTTATTTTATGCGGAATTTAGATGAAATAATAAAAATCCAAAATGGCGGAATTTCAATTCATGGCGCAATTTTAGGCGGACTTATCGGCGGAATTATCTTTTGTAAAATAAAAAAAATAAAAATTCTGCCTTATGCAGACGTTATCTCTTTTGGTCTTATTTTAGCTCAAGCCATAGGAAGACTCGGCAACTATTTTAACCAAGAAGCATTTGGAAAACCTTATGACGGACTTTTAAAATTGTATGTGGATGAAGCGCAAAGACCACTTTTATACAGAGATTTTTCTTATTTTCACCCAGCTTTTTTGTATGAAATAATATGGAATTTAATTGTTTTTGCGCTGCTTTTTGTTCTTCTTAAAACCGGCAAAAAATATAAAGAAGGGGTAATCTTTTTTTCATACGCAATACTTTATTCCATAGGGCGTTTTTTAATTGAAGGTATCAGAACAGACAGCGCATTTAATATAGGACAAGTCCCCATTGCGCAAATTGTGTCCGTTTTAATTATAATTTTAAGCTCTGTTTGCCTTTTTATTATTTATAAAGGTGATGCATCTTAGTTCTTTTGGTTTCAATGTATTTTTCGTTGTATTTGTTAATATCAACGGATAAATTAATGCGCTCAACCATTTCTAAACCATAACCTTTTAGTGCAATGATTTTTTTAGGGTTATTTGTAATAAGTTTAAACTTTGTATATCCAATATCTAAAAGGATTTGCGCTCCTGTGCCGTAATCTCTTAAATCAGGCTCAAAACCAAGAGAAATATTTGCTTCAATTGTGTCTTGTCCTTTATCTTGAAGTGAGTATGCTTTGAGCTTATTTAAAAGCCCAATTCCCCTTCCCTCATGGTCTCTTAGGTATACAACGGCGCCTTTTCCGTATTCATTTATCATTCTGAGCGCACCTTGGAGTTGTTGATTGCAATCACATTTTAAACTGTGAAAGACATCTCCCGTGAGACATTCAGAGTGCATTCTAACGATTGGGAGTTTGTTTTCTCCGTTATCTTTTACAAGGGCAATATGTTCGACATTTGTTATCTCATCTAAATACCCGTATATTTCAAAATCGCCGAATTGTGTCGGAAGATGTGTTTGTACAACTCTTTTAACGTGTTTTTCGCTCTTTAATCTGTATGCTATAACTTGTTCTACGGTTATGAATTTAAAATCATGTTTTTTTGCAAATTTGACTAAATCATCACGTCTCGCCATTGTGCCGTCTTCGTTCATAATTTCACATATAATGGCACTATCGCCCATATTTGCAAGTTTGCATAAATCTACACCGCATTCAGTGTGTCCGACACGTTTTAACACCCCTCCGTCTTTTGCAATTAAAGGAAATACATGACCCGGACGTCTTAAATCTGCGGGGCTTGATTTATCAGACACTATAACTTCAATTGTTTTTGCTCTATCGTATGCTGAAATTCCGGTTGTAACGCCATATTCAACATCCGCGTCAACACTTTGGGTAAAAGCTGTTTTTTTAATGTCCGTATTGTGTTCAACCATTGGGGTTAAATCTAAGCGTTGTGCAAGTTTTGAGGTTATTGCACAGCAGATAAGACCCCTGCATTCTTTGGACATAAAGTTTATAATTTCAGGCGTTACCAATTTTGCAGGGAATATTAAGTCGCCTTCATTTTCTCTGTTTTCGTCATCTGCAACAATAACGGGTCTGCCCATTTTAAACTCTTTAATTGCTTCCTCAACAGTATTAAACATTAAAACCACACTCCTTAAGTAATATTTCATCAATAGTTGAATTTTTACCGCACAGTTTTTCAACATATTTTGCTAAAATATCATTTTCTATATTTACAAGCTCTCCAACTTTTAAATCAAGCAAATTTGTTGATTTAAGAGTATGAGGAATAAGGCTTACTTCAAAAAAATTATTCCCAACCCCCGAAATCGTAAGGCTCACACCATTTATACAAATAGAACCTTTTTGGACAATGTATTTATCAGGAAATTCAAATTTATAAACGTAAGAAATCCCCTCTTGTCTTTTGGAAATCAATTTTGCACAACCGTCTATATGTCCCGTAACAATATGACCGCCAAATCTTGAACTTGCCTTCATTGCTCTTTCAAGGTTTACTTCATCATTTACCACAAGACTTCCGAGATTAGTATGTTTTAAGGTTTCATTCATTGTGTCAACCGCAAAACCACCGCTTAGGATTTCAACAACGGTATGGCAGGCACCATTAATAGAAATACTTTCTCCAAGCTCTAACTCTTTAAACGATGACGAAATAACAAGTCTTGCACCGTCAGGAGTTATCCTCTTGGATTTTATTTTGCCTTTCCCTTCTACCAAACCTGTAAACATAAAATCAGTTTATCACAAAATTAAATAACAAGGTCTAATTTATCGCCGACGCCATTTGGTTTTTTACAGCCGTCACAATTTAAATCCAACTTTTGACCAACAGGTTGAGCAGGGGCGCTTTCATAAACCGTAGGCACAGCACAAAACGCAAGATTTAATGCCGCAGGCTTTGTCATTGAAGAATTTATATCTAGCGGTTTTATCATAACCTTCCCCTTTCTGCTACACTTATAACACTAAATAACTTTTTTGTCAAGCGGAACCTTAGCGAAGTGAAATTATTACAGCACTTGTGTGCTGTTAATTTCACGAGCGGGACTCAGGTGTGTGAGGGCGTGATAACAATGCGTTGAGCATTGTTAGACAGCCCGAAACCGTACCAATGCGACGTTTGAGGAAAAAAGCGCAAGCTTTTTGACGAAGAACAAATTCTTGCCCGAAGGGCGAATTTGACAGGAGCAACCTTAGCGAAGTGAAATTATTACAGCACTTGTGTGCTGTTAATTTCACGAGCGGGACTCAGGTGTGTGAGGGCGT
>CANQDZ010000038.1 GCA_947594025.1 Candidatus Gastranaerophilales bacterium | reverse complement strand
AATCAATGTATTCAATGTGTTACTAATGTTACAGGTACTGACTGTTCAACAGGAGTAGGTATTTAGTTATTTTAAAACTTTATCTTTTGATAGAGTTTTTTTATGGAATAATTTTTAATTAACAATGGACTTTATAATAACAATTTGATACAATTATTTTGTAATTGGAGTGATTATTGTGAAAAAAACTTTTTCATATATTATATTATTAATTATTATTATTATACCTTTAAATGTAAAAGCCATAAGTTCTGAATGTGAAAACAAATTAAAAAATAGTTTTATATCTTGTAAATATTCGCATATAACAGATAATTGTTCTTTAAGTTTTTCAGTAATTATTGATAATGGTAAATTTACTTATGCTGATGAACAAAAAAGAGAATTACCATCGGGAGGTTTAGGTTGTAATTATAATTATCAAAATTTTTCAAAAGATGATTTAGTTACTGATGATTGTACTTTAAAGTGTCCTAAAGTTGACATGCGGCATCCTAGTGATGGGGAAAGAGAAACAATAACTATTAAACCTGATGCTAATGGTAATTTTCGAGCTGATTCTGAAGATATAAGATATGATTATGAAGAAGTTGCATCTTATACAGCTACTATAGATAGTAATTATGATTATGGTGAATTTTATCAAGTTAATAAAAATAATTTTTCATGTAATAATATAAATACTGACTATATTGGTAAAAAAAATATTAGTGGTAAAACAGTTTATATTGTGGCAAGTAATTGTGAAATAACTAAAGATTTTTATTGTATAGATCCAGAGATGAAAGTGTATCAATTAACAGATATAAAATCAAGTGATGGCAAAGCTGTAAAAGGTTGGGTTTGTCGGAAATCTAATGATGAAGATAGCGAGAGACATGAATTTGCAGATACTTTAGGTAATATTCAATTTAGTCCTGAAGATCCTAAACTTGATTATATGGAACAAAGAAGACAAGAATATTTAAAAACCAACTGGACCAAAGATATATGGGAAGAAGAATTGACAAGATATTATGATCAAGATGATTTAGAATTTATAAATGTTACAAATAGTATGGATGATATTAAAATAAATAAAAATAATCAAGAAATAATGGCTCCTATATTAGTAAGAAGACTCGAACAAAAAAAATATGATTTCAAATCATTAGACGAAGCTAACGAGTTATGTTTATCCAAAGGTATAAATGTTGATGAAATAGTAAAAGGCATTCAGCCTATCGCTTTTGATAACGCATCATGGGCATACACTCTGGGCTGTGCAATTGCAATTAAAAAAGGTATTAAAAATGCTGCTGATGCAGCGGAAGCAATCGGAGAAGGCTTACAAGCTTTTGCGGTGCCCGGTTCTGTCGGCGATACAAGAAAAGTTGGGCTTGGTCACGGTAACTTAGGCGCTATGCTTCTTCGCGAAGAAACAAAATGCTTCTGTTTTCTGGCAGGTCACGAATCATTCGCCGCTGCCGAGGGTGCAATTGGTATTGCAAGAAATGCCAACAAAGTAAGAAAAGAGCCTTTAAGAGTTATCTTAAACGGCTTAGGTAAAGATGCCGCTTACATTATTTCAAGAATAAACGGCTTTACATCCGTTGAAACAGAATATAATTATGCAACGGGCGAGTTGAAAATCGTAAAAGAAACTCCTTTCTCTGACGGCGAAAGAGCAAAAGTCAGATGCTACGGCGCGGACGACGTTTCAGAAGGTGTTGCCATTATGATTAAAGAAGGCGTTGACGTTTCAATTACAGGTAACTCAACTAACCCGACAAGATTTCAACATCCGGTTGCAGGTACATATAAAAAATGGGCTATTGAAAACGGAAGAAAATACTTCTCAGTAGCTTCAGGCGGCGGTACGGGAAGAACACTTCACCCCGATAACGTTGCAGCGGGTCCTGCCTCTTACGGTATGACTGATACAATGGGAAGAATGCACGGTGATGCTCAATTTGCAGGTTCTTCTTCTGTTCCTGCTCACGTTGAAATGATGGGCGTTATCGGTATGGGCAACAACCCCATGGTTGGCGCAACAGTTGCCGTTGCCGTTGCCGTTGAAAATGCAATGAAGTAAAAAAACAGCAAACATATCAAGGCGGTTTTTTAACCGCCTTTTTTAATGTTTAAATTTTAAGCATTCTGCCTTTACCCTATGGCGCCTCTTGCGCATTTTTGCGGTTTTAAATTAACTGAAAGCAAATAAAAAATGAGCCTTATTGTTTTAGATAATTCATTTATATAGTTTGAAATTCACACATAAGTTATAATGTTATTTATTTTGTGAATAATTTATCTTAAAATATTATTATGGAACAAGAAAAATATTACGCCTGCATAGATTTAAAAAGTTTTTTTGCTTCGGTTGAAGCAATTGAAAGGGGGCTTGACCCTTTTAAGACTAATCTTGTTGTTGCGGACGAATCAAGAGGAAAGGGCGGAATTTGCCTTGCAGTCACCCCCGCACTTCGAAAACTCGGGGTCAAAAACAGATGCAGAATATTTGAAATTCCTGAAAAATTTGATTATATAATTGCAAAACCGAGAATGAAAAAATATATGGAATACTCTGCAAACATTTATTCCATTTATTTAAAATATATAGCGTCGGAAGATATTCACGTTTATTCGATTGACGAGTGCTTTATAGATATAACTCCTTACCTTAATATGTACAATAAAACACCCAAAGAAATGGCAAATATGCTTATGAATGCAATCTTTAAAGAAACGGGCATAAGGGCAACCGCAGGTGTCGGCACAAATATGTTTTTGGCAAAAGTTGCACTTGATATAACGGCAAAACACGCAGATGATTTTATAGGATACTTAAATGAAGAACTCTACAAAAAAACAATTTGGCACCACAGACCAATAACAGATATTTGGAATGTAGGAAGGGGAATTGCAAAAAGATTGGAATTTTACGGCGTTTTCGATATGCACGGCGTAACAAGAATGAGAGAAGAAGTTTTATATGATGAATTTGGAGTTAAAGCTGAACTTCTGCTTGACCACGCCTATGGAATTGAACCCGTCACAATAAAAGATATTAAAAATTCCAAAGCCAAAACCCGTTCAATTTCAAACGGGCAGATATTATTTGAAGATTATGACTACAAAGATGTGTTTTTAATTATAAAAGAAATGCTTGACGGACTTGTGCTTGAACTTATCGAAAAAAATATGATGACAAATTCAATCTCTCTTTTTATAGGATATTCAAAACACATTCACCCGACAACCGGCGGTACACATAAAATAAACAGTTATACGGATTCTTATGAAAAGCTTGTGAAGGAATTTGAAATTTTATTTAAAGAAAAAACCGTTCAAGGATATCCCGTAAGAAAGATAAACATTGGTCTTAATAACCTTATATATAAAGATTTAGCCCTTCCTCAGCTAAATTTATTTGAAGACAGAGAGGCAGTCAACAAAGAAAGAAATGCCCAAAAAGCAATCATAAACATAAAAAGAAAATACGGGAAAAATGCTCTGCTTCGCGGAATGAGCCTTGAAGAAAAAGCGACGGGAAGAAAAAGAAACAAGCTTGTCGGAGGTCATAACGGTGAATAAAATGAGTATGGAAGACAGAGCAAAACAATTTGCGCCTTTTGCGTCCCTAAGAGGGTATTATGCAATGGTCAGAAAAAAAGAAGAAATAAAGGAAGATAAAAAAGAACTATCAGAAACAGAGGCGGAAATTATCTCAAATTCTTTAAATAAGATAAAAAAAGGAATGATGATTAATCTTAAATATTATAATAAAGACCATTATGAAAGCTTGACGGGGCTGGTTTCCGAATTTGATGAGACATACAAAAGATTAAAAGTCGTAAAAACTGCCGTGGATTTTAATGATATAGTTTTTATAGAAGAAGTTGAAATATAAAGGGCGAGCGTTTTAGCGCTCGCCTTTTATGTATTTTATTCTTCAGAAGTTGCCTCACTTGCTGCTGATTTGAACAATATGTCTACAAGAGGGAATGCCTTTTCTTGATATATTGTACCGTTTTCTACATAGTATGGAACTCCTTCTTTGCCGCCATATAGAGTATTTAGTCGGCAATCACCATTCGTGTCGAATGTATATTTTTCGTCGCCATTTGACTGTTCATCGACACATGTTTGGCTGTCATTAACGTTAGTACAGTATTTAACTTTATTATCAATAATTGTACGTTGATAACCGTTATCAGGTACTTTATCAATTTTAACACCGCGTCTGAAGCAACCATCTACGGTACCTACGGCACCTGCAGCGTCACTTTCTCGTACGGTATCAATATTTCTTCTTGATTTTAGCCAGATTTCAGTGATGCCAAATTCGCTTAGCGGATATTGTTTAGTTACCGCTTTTCCGCCATCGCCTCTATTTACTAACAATAATGCAAGTTTATCCCAGTTATCACTTGTTTCATTAATGTAATCGGTTTTTGCATTAGTATAGTCTTTAAGTTCGGCAAGACCGTTACTTGGACCGCCAAGATCGGTAAACATGAGCGTTTTTATGTCATCCCAGCTGTTTAACGCGGAGGTGTCTATAGATGATAGAACGTTACCGTTTTCATCAAGATTTTTTGTTTTTATCAGATACAAGTAGTTAGGGTTGGTTTGAGTATTCATCCAATAGATACTGTCTGAGTCTCCTAATTTTAATACTTTATCGAGGCTGAATTCACCTGTCAAATTTATCGGTTTAAGACCTTCATTCATAATGAGTACGACAGGATCGGTGAATGATTTACATGATTCTGTAATTCCTGAAATGAAACCTTCGTTTGTTAGTGATGATATTAAGCTGGAGCATGATTTACCATCATAAGATGTATTCTTCACTGTGGGGTTATCATAATGTCTTGTATATGTACATCTATAGCCTTGCCAGTCATCTTTAATTATGCCGCCATTGTCATTTATTTGATGATTCCAGCCTTCGTATTCAAATGTATACGTTTTATTGGCAAACAGATTATCAGTCGTGGTGCTTATTTTTACATTACACCTGCATTTCTTTAAATCAGCAGTAGCTTCTATCTTAACAGCTGTCTTTGTATCGCAAGTTTTATAAGAGGTGGCATTACTTGTTAAATAGCTATTTGTACCTCCTTTTGTGTCACAATGGTAATTTCCAATGGTTGTACCGTAACCTGTATTTTTATTTTTAGGTTGTGTATCAAAACCGCCAAAGCCTTCTGCCCATGGTCTATAGTTTGTACCGTCACTACTGTGAGCAGAAGCACATCTGTACGCGTTGGTAGTTGTTGTTTTTTTATAGTGTTTATAAAATGCATAATATGCATGTTTGCCTTGCTCGCAAGACCCTAAAGTCGTGGATGGAATACTAACACATTTTTCAACTATGCTTTTGCATTTATTGTCATCTAAAGTGCATGATAACGTTGCTGTACATGTATCATAATGTAAATCATATTTCTCTTCGGTTACACCTGAAGGGAATTCGCATTCATACTTACAGTCATCAGCAGTTGGGGTAGATGTAAGTGCGCTGCCTGAAATCCATTTCCAGTTGCCCTGAGCATCTCCGCCTGTTGGAGCAGCCTTATTGGGTTTTACGCATTTATAACCGCATTGCGTACCGCTATTTACTGCTTTGTAGTTTCCGTTCACACCGCTGGAAGCCTCATTTGTAAGCGTGCATTTCCAAGAACAAGAGTTTGAATTGTTAGCTACATCTGTCCATTGCTTGTTCTTTTGATCAGCACCTTTTCCCGGATTACAATACCACTTACAAGCATCTTTACTGTCACCGGTAATATTGGAGAATTTAGTTGTATTGGTGTTGGTACTCGGGTATGAATCTTTATTTGTACACGTTGCTGTACATCCGCATTTAGCGGTTGTTTTTTTACCTATGCTTATATAGCCGTTGGATGATGTTTTAGCACATTTAAAGCAGTGATTTGCAGGGCTATCTTTACCTACGGCGTAATATGTATTTTTTCCATTGGGAAGATTACCGTAGTGGCAAGCATCGTTTATGTCAGTTCTGCATACACCGTCTTTCTCGACGGCACCTAATAATTTACAAGCGTCTTTATCGTTTATTTGTTTGTCATATGCAGCGCAATCGCAGTAACAACAATCAGGGTCCCAAACACCGCCTGATTGCATACAAGCAAATGCTGCACCAATATCACATTTATAGAAACCGTCAGGTGTTTTTTTACCTTTTATTGTATGTCCTTTTGCATCTTTAACACATCTGTCGACAATCGGTTCGCATTTACCCGTTTCGGGATTTTTTACCGTTCCTTTCGGACAATCACCGTAAGGAACACATTGGCATGCTTCTTTTGAGAAGTGTTTTCCTTGAGAGTTGCATGCACCCTCTGTCAGCGTACAAGATGTTGTCTTGCATTCACCGTTTACACGAGGACTTCCGTCGGGACATGTATCACTTGGAGTAGAACATACACCGGGTGCAATTTCTATTTGACCTTCAGGGCAACCGTTAGGGTTGTCATCATCGTCGTCGTCGCCGCTATCGTCGTCGGCGTAGCCTCCCGGTCCGGGGGGGTTTGGTCCCGGGGGTGTAATGCCCGGATCATCGTCGTCATCTGCAGGAGGGTTAGTTCCATGTGGAGTTTTTAAGTTTTTATTTGCAAGGAAGAACGTTCCTGCTTCAGTTGTGGCAAAATATTCGCCGGCTTTTTCATTAATAGAATAACCGGGCATAATAATACCAATATCTCGTCCAAGTATGTTCGGACCTTTTGTGCCGTTAAGGTCATATACACCTGTTACGAAATTTAACGCTTGGTTTGACATTTCGTAATCTTGACCTGATACGCTTATTTTACTTTGGTCCGGAACAAATTTGGGTAGTGTAACGGTTGATTTTACATAGCTTAAAGCAACACTTACACCGTTTTTTGTAACAAAGTATTGGTCATATTTTTTAATATGTACGGGATCACCTGCCATATCTTTCATTTTATCCATGGCAAATATTTCATTCTTTGTAGTTTCGTCTGCCAGACGAACAATGTCAAAATAGTCAGCAAATTTCTGAATAAATTCTTTCGAATTATCAGTACTGTTAAATTTTGCAAGAGGCAAATCGATGTTCATAACAGAAAGAGCTGTTGCCAAGTCGCTTCTGAATAATGAACGTCCTGCCATAAATTGTTTGGTAGAATTGATTTTTATTACACCTAAAATAACCGATGCAATAAAACCTAAAATTGCCAGCACAACAAGAACTTCGGTTAATGTAAAACCAAGTCTCTTTGCCGCATCATAATTCCTCATACATTTTGCCTTTCTTTTTTTATAGTAAAGTAAATCTCTAACATACGATAAACATATAGTATTATAACAAATTTTTAAAAATAATACAACATAGTATATACTTCATATATATTATATCTTTTTTAGAAAAATATGTCAATCCTAATATTGAGATATGTTAAGATTTTTTCCATTATTTTAACAAAAATTTAAAAAATGTAAAAAAAGTGTATAATAAAAGTAAGTACGAGTTAGAAAAGGAGAGTATTTTGCAAAAAAAGGCATTTACGGTTGTAGAAGTAATTATATGCGTACTTATAATAGGTGTTTTAACCGTTATAACTTTGAATGTTTCGACAAATAATTCGGCAAATCAATATGCTAAACTTTACAATGTTGCATATGATTCTTTGGTTCAAGCGGTTGGAAATGCTTATTTAGAATGGAGTCCCGATGAAACGGATGCCAATTTATGTCTGACAAACGGCTGGCAATATTATTGGTCAAAAAACTGCTGGAAATATTATACCGCAACGCACGAAGAACAAACATATGATAAAAAAACAAGAAATACGTATGTACGTTTTGAAGATCGCAATATTATATTAAAGGACCCTAACGGTCAAACGGATGAGTCTAAATATTATGGAGGCATACTGAATTATCCGAGAAGATACCCCGGATTTTTAATGGGAAGACAGCACGATGAAAAAGATTATATGGGCGGAAGATATGACGGCTGGGGAACTGACACCGCTTTTTGCCGCGACATTGTGAAATATTTTAATACGCTTGCAACGGATTATGAATGCCAATCTTTTATCACGGCAATTAAAAAAGAAGGAAAAAAACCTGCAAAACCTCTGGAAGCAGGCTCATTCCATGATGTATTCTGCGCAGGTATTCCGCCGGAAGGGGGTCAAGAGCCCTCAGGCAATTGCTTTGACACCAGTGATAACAAGCTTGTACCCTCTTTCACAACATCAAACGGACAAAAATTTTATATATCAGGTTTATTTTATACAAATATTCCTTTCTTCGGAGAAAAAGATGAAGAAAAACAAGAAAGAAGGGCGTTTCGTTTTATTGCGGTTGACTTAAACGGGGACAGCAAACCAAACAGACAATATTCAATCGGGGCAAAATTCCCTTGGACAGCCACTGCAGGTTCAACGGAAAAAGATTCGGGATCTTATCCTGACATTGTATTATTTGCAATTACGGACAACGGTAACGTTGTACCGTTAGGACTTCCCGAATTTAGCACCGTTTACGCAACGGCAAAAGTATATTTTCCCGAATATTTAAATGAAAAAGTTGTACAAGACGGCATTGAACGGTTCAAGAAAAATACCATGGAAACATCAACTACAATGAATTTATTTGATGCAAAACTTACTGCCTGGGGAAGCAGTGCGGCAAATGACCCAAATCTTGTTTGCGGACAGCCCTTAAGTGAAAATAACCCCATGACATATTCGGAACTTTTCTACTGGATTGCTTTAAATTGCAACGAAAAAGGCTGTAATAATAAAACAGAATACGAAGTTTGCAGAAGCGCAACCTCATCCGAGAATACTCCCTTATATGCTGATGCTATGATGGCAAACCTTGTAAGACAATTTATATATAAAGAAAAAGGTAAAACGGTTTTTGACAGCTTGGACAACACTTTTATTCCGACAATTATAAACAACAGCCTTCTTGATGAAGACCACGGCTGCGCAAGCTATTCTTCAAAATGTAAAGTTCAAATTGAAAATCAATGAATATTGACTAAATATTCGTAAAGTTTGCAGTGATTGTATTTGTTATAGGTGCTTTCCGTAGCGCATGTGCATGACTCTTCTTTTGAGGAAAAACAGGTAACATCATCCGTGGGCAGAAGTGTTATTTTTCCCATTCTATTAACTGCAAAATAATAACCCTTTTCTATTGCATGATCCTCACTTAAGTATACACTTATGACAATGCTTCCGTCTTCGTAAAATCTGTCATGCGTTTTTTTATACATTTCTTTTAGCAGACCTTCTTTTAAGGTGGTCGGATAATCCGTCATTGTAACTTTTGGTAAGCAATAATATATCTTGTTATTTGTTAAAATACAGGTTCTGTCAGTGGAGTTTGCACCCGTGATGCTTTTTGGCATTCGTATATCCTTATCATCGTAACCTAATATTTTATTCCAGTCAGATGTTGCTGCTGTTTGTGCACTCCCGCTCCAAGAAACATTATATTTTAAATCTTTTTGTTTCATTACGTTTAATTTTGAGATAAACGCTTTTGTAAATTTGTCATTTTTAGAATACGATACCCCTGTTTGCGGATTTTTATAGTCCATCGGATTATCAAAGCGGCCTGTAGGATATATGTATGGGTCGCTTACAAGACTTTTTATAACGGCAGAAATTTGATAATAGGCATATTTAACAAGCTTTTTATCCGTATCGGGAAGAACCTTTTTAACAACGGGGATTGTAAGTCCCGCAATTATAATAAGAATTGATATACCTATCATTAATTCAGCAAGAGTAAACGCATTTTTAGTATTTTTCATGTTCTACCTTCTTTTCATTTTAGAATCTGCAACTTCCTTCATAGCAAAGCATTGCATAGATTTTGGATTATTTTCGCAGTCTATAACATTTTCTAAAAAAATAACCCTTCCGTCGCGTCTTACGCCGTATATAACAGCGTTATTTAACATATAGCCGCTCGGGTCAGCTTTAGCTTTTTTGGCTTTATAATCAGGATAAACGGTAATGGGTAAATAGTTACTTGTGCCATATCCGTCTTTATTTTCAACAGTCACAATAACGCTTCCGTTTTCAAGACTTACAAAATCGGTATCCGGAATAGCCCATACCATATTATCAACGGATGCATAACATTTAATGTTGCGGTTTGCCCCGTACGCGTAACATTCAAAAGACTCTTTCATATCAACTACCGATAAAAATACTTCTCTAAAGGTTCTTACGTTGGCAACGTATTCCGTACCCGAAACCATTAGTCCCGTGTTTGAAAAATCATGCTGACCTTCATATTGAATGTTTCTGTTTAACATAAAATCAATTGTATTTTTAAGAGTTGTGTTAATTTTTTTAACTCTATAGGTATTAAAGTTTGGCAACGCCGTCTTTAATACGGGGGTTGTAATTGCAAATAAGATACCGAGAACCGTAAGGGTTAACAATACTTCTGCAAGAGTAAAAGCAAGTTTTTTATTTGTATTTTTCATTTACTTTTCCTTTTTAATTGAATCAGACATCAGGTATTCTTCAGCTTTGCAATATCTGTTTTTATCTTTTACCGTACATTTTGCGGGATGAAAAATTTTTATATTTCCGTCATATTGAACACCGATATACATGGCATCTTCGCTAAAGGTATTGTTTTTTTGGGATTTTTCAAAATCCGTATAGACCGTAATCGGAAGATATTTAACCCTTTCATCGTAAAAATTACTTAAAACCCCGACATTTTCAAAATCCGTGTCGGGAATTCCATACACGACACCGTCATCCGTCATAAAACATTTGCAATCTTTGCCGCCCAAGCACTGGCAGGGTATATCCTCTTTTATTGGGTCAACCGTGTATATAAAAGCGTCTCTGAATTTTGCATTTTGTACTATCCCTATCGGTTCGCCAAATTCCGTTACAACGGTTTCCAGATATTTAAGACCAAGGAATAATGAAGGATACATCTGTTCATCGTTAATCAATTCTGAAACCGTTTTTTCAACAGTCAAATAAGCTTTTTTATAACGCGCCTTATGAAGGTCGGGCAGTTGTTTTCTTGCGTTTAAGGTAACCATAAGTAAAATAAAACCCAAGATTGACAAGGTTAGAAGTATTTCTACGACCGTGAAGGCTCTTTTATTTTTTATAAGTTTTACCATGAGATTATTATCGCTCCATTTGCACCTTTTCCGCCATTACCCAGCACCGGTTTAAATTCCGATTCTGATTTTGGAATGTATGTACTTTGTTTACCGCCTACAGGATATATAATAATATCATTCTTGTCATCATCGGTTACCTGAACTCTGACGGAGTCATTTGTATTAAGTTTTAAGGAGCCTAATTCAAAATCATCAGTACCCGCATGATAACCTGAACTTGCACCGCTGCTTCCGGGGTATTTTGAATCATCTATGGCGCTGCACTTATCTTTTGTGCAGATTGAACCTAAACCGACACCAAGCCCGGTCTCATTTATTTTAAGCTG
>CANQDZ010000037.1 GCA_947594025.1 Candidatus Gastranaerophilales bacterium | reverse complement strand
AAAAAATAAGAGACAAAATATAAAAAAACGAAAAAAACAAGAGATAAAGCTTCTTTATAGCTTCATAAAACTTAACATTTTTTTTGCAGTTTCAATATTGAAAGTTTTTAATGTCGACAAACATGCCAAACCTAAATATTTTAGAGTGTGCATTTTCTATTTTCCAATTAAATTATCGGCGGGTAAAATTACTGCCGTTTTTCCGTCTTAAAGTTCAATAACGGTGTAAATTTATAATTGGTTTATAAAAAGTTAATTAGATTTTTAAAAAACTATACACTATTTTTAGTTTATGATATCGTTAGTTTGTTATTTCTTTAAGAACAGTTTTTGATAATTTATTCAAAAAAAGTTTAACAATACATGGAATAATAAGAAATGGGTTTCTTTAGAATGAGAGATAGCAGTTGTAAAACAGATAATTCAAATTACAAATTACCAAAAATTACCGCTTATTACAATGAGCCTGATTTGAAAAAGCTTGTAAAAGTATTGTCAATCGAAACCTTTGGATTTTTAATTTGAGATGAGGTTTTTAGCAAATTAATGAGGTCATAAATGGGGCTGTTTAGAAAAAGAAACACAAAGAAAAAATATTTTCCCGAAAATAAGACAACGATTTTCTTGGATAATTTTTCGATAAAGGGTGATTGGAAAAATAAAGTCCAAATCGGGGAAAATTCTATGCTTAACTGCAATTTAATATTTGAATCCGATAAAGGAAATATAAAAATCGGGGATAGAACATTTATTAACGCCGATACCTTTTTAATTTCAAGAAATAGTATTGAAATCGGCAATGATGTAACAATTGCTTGGGGTTGTACAATTTATGACCACAATTCTCATTCAATAGATTGGAAGGAAAGAAGAAACGATTTATTTAGGCAATTGGATGATTATAGGAACGGGAACGATTTTATTAAAAACAAGAATTGGGACACGGTCAAATCACGTCCGATTAAAATAGAAGATAAGGTGTGGCTTGGTTTCAATGTAACCGTATTAAGCGGCGTTACAATCGGTGAAGGCGCAATTGTCGGTGCTTGTTCCGTTGTTAGAGAAGATGTCGAGCCATGGACAATTGTTGCGGGTAACCCTGCAAAAATGGTTAAAAGGATTAAGCATGACTAAAAAGATATTAATCACGGGAATAAACGGTTTTATTGGTTCAAACTGCGCTAAATATTTTAAAAGACAAAATTACGATGTATACGGAATTGATATATTTGGCAATTTAGAAAATAATTTCGTTCAAGGTGAAGCTGATTTAAACAACTTAAGAAAATTTAATACAAAATTCGATGTGATTTTGCATTTGGCAGGAACGGGTCAAGTCAGCATATCTCAAAAAAATCCTGAAATTGAAAGAACTAAAACCGTTAAATCATCTGTGGATTTAGTAGAATATATGCAAAAATATAATAAAAATGCCAGATTAATCTATATTTCATCGGCAGCAATCTACGGAAATAAACACAACGGTCCGATAAAAGAAGAAGCAGAGTATGCGCCAATTTCCATATATGGAGAGCACAAAAAAGAGGTTGAAGAATTTCTTTTAAAAACAAATGATATTGATTATCAAATAATAAGGTTATTTTCTGTTTACGGCGAAGGACTAAGAAAACAAGTTCTTTGGGATTTTTGCAACAAAGTAAAAAATAATATCAGCAACAAACAAATTGAATGCTTTGGAACGGGTGACGAACAAAGAGATTTTATTCATATTGATGATGTTGCTCAACTTATACACCTTGCAATAAATTCAGCTGAAAATAAAATGATTATCAATGGAGCAACGGGAAAAGCAATAAAGATTGCTGATATTTTTAAAGCTATTAAAAATCTTTTTGAATATGACGGAGAATTATGTTTTAATAATGAAATTTCCGAAAACAATCCAAAATGTTTGGTTGCTGATATCGAAAAAAGCAAAAAACTCGGATACAGACCGAAAGTCGAATTACAATATGGGTTAAGAAGATATGTCGAATGGTTTAAAGAAATATAAAGTATTTTTTCCGATAAATACGGATAATGCTTGGCTTGGAGGAGTGAATTATTACAAAAACTTATTTCAAGCAATTTCCATGCTTGATGATAATCCTGTTGAAATTTATATTCCTCAAAATAATCCTGAAATGTTACTTCAGTATGCAAAGTCAACAAATGCCTTCAAAAAAGATATACGATATCGTTTGAATAACCTTAAAAGCTTTTTAATTCATAAAAAATTTGATAAAAACGAATATTCTTTCAAGTTCATGGCAAAAAATATGGATATAATATCGCACACATGTTCTTTTTCCGACAGTACCCCCTGTATATCCTGGATACCTGATTTTCAGCACAAAAAACTGCCTGAATTTTTTAGCAATGAAGAAATAAAACTAAGAGATAAGGCATTTTTATTATATGCTGAAAAAAGCTCTGCCGTTATATTAAGCAGTATTGATGCTAAAAATTATTTTGTTAAATATTATCCTCAATTTGAGAAAAAAGCCAGAGTTTTAAATTTTGTTTCTTACATAAGCCCTGACGTATATAATCTTGAAAACGAAGTTAATAAGAAATACAGCCTGCCGGATAAATATTTTTATCTTCCAAACCAATTCTGGCAGCATAAAAATCATATGACGGCATTTAAAGCATTAAATCATTTGAAAAAGCAGGGAGCAAACATACACATAGTATGCAGCGGAAATACAAATGATTATAGAAACCGTGCGTATTTTCAAAATGTTATTCTAAAATATATCGAGGAAAATAACTTAAAAGAAAATATACATATACTGGGAATTATAGACCTGAATGATGTTTATTCCCTTATGAGAAATTGCGTTTCAATAATAAATCCCTCTTTATTCGAAGGCTGGTCCTCAACGGTTGAAGAAGCTAAAAGTCTGGGTAAAAATATGATTTTATCTGATTTAGATGTTCACAAAGAGCAAAATCCGCCAAAGTCAATTTATTTTCCAAGGCTTGATTATGAAAAATTGGCTGAAATTATGAATAATAATTGGAATAAGTTAGATTTTGGCTCTGATTTTGATTTGGAAGAAAATGCAAAATCAAATATGGATAAAAGAATGAAAGATTTTGGACAAAAGTATGTTGATATTTTAAAAACAATCGTTTAACAAAAGGACAAATAATAAATTAAAAACAAAGAAAAACAACTACAAATAACAATTATTGCCGCAGCATATAACTTAATTGAAGGGAAAAAAGAACACTAAACTATCGGTCTTGTACAACCGGCGGATTATTTGGCTATTAAGGTATTTAATTATTATCCATATAAAAGGAGATAACATATGCCTGAATTTTCAGTACCGTTTGGAGTAAAAAAATCCGACAGAAAGTTAACCGATGAAGAATTAATTAGAGCAATAAGATTTAGTATTGCATCCGAATACGAAGCAATACAGATTTATGAAGAAATAGCAGAATCTACCGATAATGTTAACGCTCAAAAACTTTTAAATGAGATTGCAGAGGATGAAAAAGTCCACGTCGGCAATTTTTCTTATCTTTTAAGTTTGTTGTCACCAGAAGATGAAGAAACAACAAAAGAAGGTATAGAAGAAGCAAAAGATATAATCGAAGAATAAGACCGTTAATTTATTTTATAAGTCTTTTTCTCTTGGTTAACTTCATGCTAAAATAAAGCTATGTTTAATCAATTTTCAAGAACAGAACTCTTATTGGGTGCATCAGGGCTGGAAAAGCTTGCGCAATCCAGAGTTGCTGTTTTTGGGATAGGCGGTGTCGGAGGATATGCTGTCGAAGCCCTCATAAGAAGCGGTCTGGGGCATATTGACCTTATTGATAATGATAAAATTTGTATCACAAACCTCAACAGGCAAATTTATGCTCTAAGAAGCACCGTTGGAAAATATAAAGTTGATGTTGCGCGTGAACGCATTCTTGACATTAACCCGAATGTCGATGTTACAACTTATAAAACATTTTATGCACCTGAAACTTCAAAAGATTTTGATTTTAAAAACTATGACTACATAATTGATGCCATTGATACCGTTACGGGTAAAATTGAGCTCGCAGTGCAGGCAAATGCAGAAGGTGTGCCTATTATTTCATCAATGGGTGCAGGCAACAAGCTTGACCCTTTAAAGTTTGAAATTGCTGATATATTTAAAACTTCCGTTTGTCCGCTTGCAAGGGTAATGCGTCAGGAATTAAAAAAAAGAGGAATAAAACATTTAAAAGCGGTTTATTCAAAAGAAGTGCCGATAAAACCAAATAATGAAGCAAGCCGCAAAGAAAACGACTTACATCCTCAAGATACAGAGAAAATAAGCACCATGAAGCGCCAAATTCCGGGAAGCAATGCCTATGTTCCGTCGACGGTCGGTTTAATTATCGCATCTGAAGTTATAAAAGATTTATGCGGTCTTTAAGTTTCATTTTGCTTAAAATTTACACAATATCCTCGGCATTGATTAATGCCTCGAGCATTTGTTCCCTTCCTGCTCCTCCTTTATTATATATGTCATAAAAGAAGATATTTCTGTTTCCGCAATTATGTATTCCGCCTAAATCCACTTAGCATCCGTGTTTTATATGCGGCGTTTATATTTATTTTTTAAGGTATATTCTCAATTATCAAATTCTGCTACTTCCGTTGATTTATTTCTGACAAAAATCATTTTTTGCTTTTTACCCGAATGAGAGTTTTTGCTCTCCTCTTTGGCATTGATTAATTCTTCAAGCATTTGTTCAACGGTTTCCCCTTTGTGTGCCCCTTTTAGCATATTTGTTATAAAAGAAGACATTTCATTTCCGTAATTATGTATTCCGCCTAAATCCACATAGTATCCGCGTTTTATATTTCGTTGTCCCATATCGGTATGTTCAAGCCCCAAATTATTTATATAAGGTCTTAGCTTTTTGCCGACCTTATGTTTTGCATTAATTGCGGAATTCGAAATATATTCTGTTAACATCCAACCGCCTTTGTATTTGGCGGTTTCACATTTATTTTTTAAGGTGTATTCTCCAATCGGATTTGCCATGTAAAACTCGGGAACATCAACAATGCCCGCATTTTTAAATTCTCTGTTAAGTCCTATTTCGTTAAAAATTCCATGAGAAGATACATAATAAGGATTTTCAAAAATTTTCATTACAACTGCAGGTTTTTTCTCAAGTATATCTTGAATTTTAAATGCTTTGCCGTAATGACCGCTGCCGAGCTTTGTGACTTTAAATATTTTATTTTCTATCTCAAATACAAACCTTTCGTTTTTATTATCCGTTATAAAATAAGGTAATTTATCAAGAGCTGCAAGCAGTTTTTCTTGTTCAATTCCTTTAAATACATCGGGAATATCGTCAACAATATGTGCTTTTCCATATTTTTGATATGTATTTAGGCATATGGCTGCAAACTTTAGCGGAAAATCGTAAACATCGGCGTTTTGTGAATAATCATCCAAAAGACTTTCAGGACAATTTTTTAATGTCAGTCCTTTTGTTTTTTTCAGTGTTTTTATGAAAGGGGATATTTTGCTTTCTAATCCGACCCCAAATATTTTTATATAACTAATCCCGCAATTAATATCCTTAAAAGAAATGTCTTTGTAATTATTGAAGTCGATTACTTCTGCTGATTTTTTTTGAACAAAATCATTCTTTGCTTTTTCTTCCAATGAAAGTTTTTTGTGCCCCTTTTTAACAAATACATCCTTGCCCAAAAAACAGACGGGACGAGTCACACTTACTCTGTTAAAATTTTGTATATATGTGTAACTGTTTATGCCCTGTACCTTCATACATCAACAAAACGTCTAAACGAGTTTTTTTGTTATGAACAAAAATGGCAAAAGAACTATCCTGCTTATTTCCTTCCTTTTGATTTTATTTAATAAAATTTATTTTTAAATAAGCATTACACCCGTATTAAAGGAATAGCACATGATATCTTATAAATTTACCTTATTTTTTATCGTATATCTTGGTGTATCTTTAATTTCGTTAAAGATGTAGTGCGCAAATTGACCTATTATACACAAAATTATTGATTGCGAAAACAGCGTGAGTAAAATAAGCCCTGCGGTGTAATGTTTGAAAGCAAACGCAATTACTGCCGCCACAAGAGGCACAAAAGACAACAAACACATTAAGATGTTTAATTTGTTTTTTCTTGAAAACAATGTATCTACCGCGAGATTAAAACATTTTTCAAATGTATAGTGGCTTTTACCTAATTTTCTTTCGTTTCTGTCAAACTCCAAAACCTCTGTTTTAAAGCCCCAGTTGCCTATAATACCCCTAAAGGAAAAATTTGCACTCTTATTGTCAGAAATAATTTCAACAACTTTTTTACTTGTCAGCCTAAAATCTCCTGCATCAAGCGTCATTTTATCATACAACAGCATATTTAAAATTCTGTAAAAAAGATATGCGTTTACATTTCTTATGAAAGAACTGTTTATTGGTTTTCTTTTCTTTGCAATAACGATATCTGCGTCATTTTTTATTGCACAATCAAGCATTTCATTCAAAAGTTCCGGAGGGTCTTGAAGGTCAACATCCATAGTTAAAGCAAAATCACCCGTGCTTGCCTTATATCCTGCAAGAAGCGCAATCTGCTGCCCGTAATTTTTTGAAAATTCGATAATTTTTATGCTTTTGTTGTCTTTTGCATATTCGTTTATTATTTCAAAGCTTTTATCAATACACCCGTCAAGAACAAAAATAAAATTTATATGATTTTCTTGTTCTTTTTGTAATTTAAGTAATCTTTCAATTGTTGCAGGTAAACATTTTTCCTCATTATAGACAGGCATGATTATATCAATATTCATTTTCTCAATTCCTCTTTTGGTTTTTTATATATCCGTTTTTATAATTTTTGTCAAGCATTATTATAAGTCTTTGTTTTTTTATTAAATCCTTAAGTGTATATGAAATATTTTATAATCTTTTCTTTAAGATAATTTATATTTTTTTCTGTTTTTGTGTCTTTTTAAACCTACTCTAAACAGTTTTGTCAGTCCTCTTGCTTCTATTGGTTCTGTTTTTGTGTCTTTTAAAAGCATAAACTTTTGGTCTTCTTCCAAATTTTGAATAGTTATAGGTACCAGCCACGCCTCACAAATTTCGTTTAAACATCTTTCATCAACATAAATTGTTTCAACATCTTTGTGTTTTTTCCATCCGTCGCCTGAATTTATAACATAGAATAGAGAAGGATTAAAATATAATGTTGTGCTGGAATAATGACTGTCAGGATTTAAATAAGGATGCAGGGTAAAATAAGAATACAAAAGGAGTGTTATTAATTGCGAATATTTTATCCTGATATCTGATATATACGTTAAAAACAGGCTTATAACGGGATATGCGGGGGTTATATATCTTGCGGCTTTATAAATAGATAAGTGGCAAATAATAATCAACCACAAAAGAGCCGCTAAAAATACACCTGTTTTTGCCCGGTCTATTTTCTTGTGTTCGTGCCATTTTATGAATACAAGCCACATATAAAGAGGCAGCAGCGTAGAATAAATAAGAGTATTTCCAAAAGCCCCGTAAAAAAATGTAAGTGATTTTTCGACGGAAAGAAGGGACAATGCTTCAGGCTTTGAGTGGTAAGAATATATAAACACATAGAAACTGTTATAAATAACACAATTGAGAAAGAATAGCCCGATTGCGCATAACATAATTGTGAGGGATAATTTAAAATTCTTATTGGCTAATGCCAAAATCCAAGCTATACCAATAAGCATTATCGCATATAAGAACATATAATAACCGGTTGTTGATGCAAGACTTAAGGACAAAATAACGGGCAATATATATTTTTTTGGAATTTGATAATTCTTATCTTTTATTATTTCCTTCAAAAATTTATAAAACATGTAAGACAACAAAATGAAAAATGTTTCTTCCATTTGGTATGGTCTTATAAGTAATGTTGTACTGATTGAGCCCGTATTTAAAAATGCAAATAATAATCCTGCTATTACTGTTGACTTTCTTTCAAATATTTCTTGCAGAAATTTATACATTATGAAAAAAGACATCGTGAAAAATATCAGATTAAGATAGCACCCATGCCGTATAAGCGTTTTATAAGATAAATCCTTTAGTCCGATATCCCATAGTCTTAAAATGGAAAAATACAAATTAGGATGGGAAACATCTTTGGTGTTTTTGTGTAAATATTTTATATCTTCAACGGCTGTCTTAAGCCCGCCGTCCACGCCTATTAAATACGGAAGGAATTCTTTTTTCGTGTACGTTTTGCCATAAAAACTTGAATAGTTTAACAGGTCCCAAGTGCCTTTAAATATTTTTCCGTCTGCATCAAGACTATTCGGGGTGCTTATGGTATACGACACCATTTCGTCAATAAAAAAAGACCTCTTTTCATGTATCCAATATATTCTGATTCCAAGCGTTAAAATGAAAACCAGTATAACGGGTAAAACATTAAAAAGCCAAGACTCTTTATTAAATTTATCTTTAATGTTTAAATTCCAAGTCATTACAGTTTAATATTAAAATAGCGATAGATAAAAGTCAAAGTGTTTGTTATTATACAACTTGCCGATGAGGGGACTCGAACCCCTGACCTACTGATTACGAATCAGTTGCTCTACCATCTGAGCTACATCGGCAAAATATTTAATTTTATCCTGATTGCATCGTCATAATAAAATACACGATGAAATAATACTGTTAGTATAGCACAAAATTTCTTTAAAAATTCTTTGTTTATTTTTTTGTTGGTGCAATAATATAAACAGGGTTTAGTTAAAAGAAAAGGAGAAAATAAAACATGGACAAATCAGTATTAGACAAGATTATGTGTCCAAAATCAATTGCCGTAGTTGGTGCTTCAACTAAGGAACACACAATTGGTTCAGATATCATGAAAAGACTGCAAGAATACAAATTCACGGGTAAAATATACCCGATTAACCCAAAAGGCGGAATAATCGAGGGTATTCAAGCGTATACAACAGTAAACGAAGTTCCCGACGATATTGATCTTGCAATCATTGTTGTAAATTCAAAATTCGTTTTACAAACAATTGATCAATGTTACGAAAAAGGTATTAAAGGTCTTTGCATAATTACCGCAGGTTTCAAAGAAACAGGTAAAGAAGGTGCAGAGCTTGAAAGACAATTAACTGAAAAAGTAAAATCATACGGCATGAGATGTGTCGGTCCAAACTGTCTCGGCGTTGTAAATACAAATCCTGCAGTTAGAATGGACGGTTGTTTTGCAGAATCACTTCCCGAACGCGGAAACATCGGTTTTGTATCACAATCAGGTGCGCTTGGCGGCGGTATCTTAAACATATTAAAAGATTTAAACCTTGGTTTTGCACAATTTATATCAATCGGTAACCAAGCGGATATCAATGCTGAAACGGCTATGGAATACTGGGAAGACGATAAAGATGTTGAACAAATTCTTTTATATATGGAATCAATTGCCAACCCTGCTAACTTTAGAAAATTAGCTTCCAGAATTACAAAGAAAAAACCGATATTAGCACTAAAGGCAGGTCGTTCAGCAGCAGGTGCTTCAGCTGCATCATCTCACACAGGTTCACTTGCGGGTGCAGATAAGGCGGCAAACGCATTACTTGCTCAATCAGGTGTAATCAGAGAATATTCGCTTAAAAACTTATTTTCAACCGCAAAAGTTTTTGCTAACTGTCCTATACCAAAAGGAAACAGGGTAGCAATCATCACAAACTCAGGCGGTCCCGGTATTATGGCAACAGATGCCGTTTGCGAATACGGTATGGAAATGGCAAAAATAACCGACAAAACGAAAGAAACTTTACGTTCATTTCTTCCTGCTGCAGCTTCAGTTAAAAACCCAATTGATATGATAGCTTCAGCCCCCATTGAACACTATAAGGAAACTCTTAAAACGGTTATTGCGGATGAAAATGTTGATATGATTATGGTAATTTACTTGCCGTTCTTAGGTTTGAAAGATATCGACGTTGCTAAAGCCGTTATGGAAATTAAAAAAGAATATCCCGAAAAACCGGTTATCGGTGTGTTTATGACAAAGTCAGAATTCTTCACCGCATTATCCGATATGGAAGTTAATATGCCGTTCTTTATGTATGCGGAAGAAGCAGCTGAAGGCTTCAAACGTCTTGACCAACAAAGAAAATGGATTGCAAGACCGGAAGGCAAAATTCCTGCATACAATGTTGATAAAGAAAAAGCCGCAAGTATAATCAAAAAATCATTGGATGAAGGCAGAGCTCAACTTACAACCAGAGAATCAATCGATGTGCTTGATGCATACGGTATAAGAGTTTGTAAATCAGGTTTTGCAACAAATGAAGAAGAAGTTGTTTCAGTCGGTAACTCAATCGGCTATCCCGTAGTTATGAAAATGACTTCAAAAACAACATCTCATAAAACAGATGTTGGCGGCGTAAGAGTTAACATCCAATCAGAAGAACAACTAAGAGCAGAATACAAAGACCTTATTTCAAAACTAACTGAAAAAGGTTTAATTGACGGTCTTGAAGGCGTTATCATTCAAGAAATGGTTAAAGGTAACCGCGAAATGGTTTGCGGTATCGCAACCGACCCTCAATACGGTCCGATGATGATGTTTGGTCTTGGCGGCGTATTTATTGAAGTTATGAAGGATGTAACATTTAGAATTGCACCTTTAACTGACGTTGATGGAGAAGAAATGATTAAATCAGTTAAAGCATATAAACTTCTTGAAGGTGCAAGAGGCACAACTCCTGCCCAAATAAATCAAATCCAAGAAACATTATTGAGATTATCTCAACTTGTTTCTGACTTTAAATTCATTGATGAACTTGATATCAACCCGCTTCTTATCTCTGAAAAAACAGGAGAAGGAATTGCGGTTGACGGACGTATCAAAGTCAGATTGGAAGAAGCAAAGGAAGCACTTGAAAAATACGCTTGCTGTTCTTGCGGTCGATAATTTAAGTCTTAAATAACAATTAAAACCCTGTCAGATTGACAGGGTTTTAATTTATAACTATTTATTGAGCAAGTTCTCTTCTTCTTTTTTCTTTTAAAAGTTCATCATATACCCAAGACGGGACAAAGTTTTTGCCCATTAAGATTTTGCCGTTTATAGGCGACGGAGTATGAAAGTCCGAACCGCCCGTAATAATTAAACCGTATTTTTCCGCAACGGAAGAATAGTATTCAACAACTGCGGGGGTATGTTTTCTGTGGTATGCTTCAACACCCCTTAATCCGTAATTTATAAGCTCTTTAATAAGTTGTTCGGCAATTTCAACATCAATCGGATGAGCAAAAACAGGAATTCCGCCCGCTTCGTATATAATCTCAACCGCTTCATGAGGCGTTACCGTTTTTCTTTGCACGTAAACCGGAGAAGTATCATTTATATATTTTTCATATGCTTCTGCGACATTGCTTGTTCCTTTAGCTGCAGTAATTGCCCTTGCAATGTGAGGACGTCCGATACTGCCATTTTTTGCTACAAGTTTTTTAATGTCTTCGTATTCTATTTTAACTCCGGCTTTCTTGTTTAAAAGCTTAACTATTGCTTGAGCTTGTTCAATACGAGCCTGCTGTTGAACACTCAACATGTTTTTAAAGCCTTGATTTTCAACATCCATATAATATCCGAGAATGTGGACTTCATAGTTTTTATAAATGGTATTTATTTCAACACCTCTTATAATTTCAAGTTTTTTATCGCCGTTTTTAAATATGTTATTGGCATGTTTAACCGCTTCTTCATAGCCTAAAACGTTGTCGTGGTCGGTTATTGCAATAACATCAAGACCTTCTTGTATTGCCGTATCTACAATTTGAGAGGGTGTATATGTTCCGTCAGAATAATTTGTATGCGTATGAAGGTCAATTTTCATTTTCGTTCTCCTTACATACAATATTTATTCTTGTTATTTTTTCTGCCTTTAATTTATCAAGATTAAGCTCAATCTCGCAGCCGTTTATTTGATACTCTTTAACATCCTCGCAAACTTCAAATCTTTCCTGAATTGATGTTGTCATATATTTATAAGAGTTTGCAAACTGCATACCGATGACGCTGTCGTAAGCACCCGTGAAACCGGCATCAGTTATATATGCAAGTCTGTTATTTATAATTTTTTCATCTGCGGTTTGAACGTGGGTATGAGTACCAATAAAAGCGCCTCCGACTTTAGATGAT
>CANQDZ010000036.1 GCA_947594025.1 Candidatus Gastranaerophilales bacterium | reverse complement strand
GGTCACAGGTTCGAGCCCTGTATCGCCCACCATATTGGCGGTATCGTCTAGGGGTCAGGATAGCAGATTCTCATTCTGTTGACACGGGTTCGAATCCCGTTTCCGCTATTTTCTTAATTGTCGGGTGGCTTGCATAAAAATGAACATCGGGCTAAAATATTGTTAATAGGAGAACACTTATGAGATTAGAGAAAGTAAGAGTAGCAGGCGGTCTTCGTGTAATGGTGGAAGGTAAGATTGATACTGTAACCGCTCCTGATTTTGGAACAGAAATAAGCGATGAGCTTGATGATGTTAAAGAATTAATCCTTGATTTTAGAGAAGTTGAGTATGTTTCAAGTTTAGGGCTCAGAGTCATACTTGAACTTCAAAAGAAAATGAACGAACAAGGTAAAATGAGAATTGTAAACGTAAATAAAACGGTTATGGACGTTTTTAACTTGACCGGTTTTAGCAAGATTTTAACTATAGAATAATGTTTAATACAATTAAATCCAGAATTTTAATATTAACTTTATCGATTTTCTTTATGCTGGCAATGGTGTCTGCATTTTTGATACATGATTCATACAAGCAAAATGCAAGACTTAAGATTGAAGCGCTTGATTACAATGTTTTATATTTTATAGAAAAACTTAACAGATCGGTCAGCGAGTTAAATAAAAGTGCGTCAGACCTTGCAACCATGGGTGAAATTTTTTACTTTTCATCAGATAGAGTGCACAAAAATCTTGATTTAATTGTTCAAGAAAATTTTTTAAAAGACGAAATTGCTGCAGGCGGAGGTATATTTTTTGAGCCGTATATGGTAAGAGCGGATAAAGACAGATTTTGCTCATACGGCTTTAAAGATGGTAAAAAAGTCAAAATAGATAAATATTATGAAGGCAGCAGGTACGATTATCTTGACCAAAAATGGTACAAGGAAATAAAAAATGGTCTTTTAAAAGGAAACACTAACGTTTGGTCAAGCCCGTATAAAGACCAGCTTGGTACAAACTCCGTTATGATAACATCAGGTACGGGGTTGTGGGATTACAACAATAACTTAATTGGTATTGCGACTGTTGACTGGAAGCTTGACAGAATTATAGAGAAAATTTCATCTTTTAAGCCGACAGACGGCAGTTTTGCAATATTTTTTGATTTAAAAACCGGTCATATTATAGCTTCAAGCTACGATAAGGACATAAAAGAGAATATAAACGAATACTCCTGGTATAAAAAGGGTATGGTCAACATGGACGAATTCAGATATAACGACAATGACTATATCTTTTTTACATCCGTATTTGATAACGGATTAGCACTTATTTTAAACGTACAAAAGAAAGATTTATATGATCCTATTTTTAAAAAAACGGTCGCATCATGTATATTTCTTCTTATATCCTCGCTAATTATTGCGATTACGATATATATTATGCTTTTAAAAAACATAAATAAGCCTGTGGATTACATGAAATCGGTTGCGGAAGAAATCGGCGTGGGAGATTTGGATAAAAAAATTGACATATCTTCTCCCATGGAATTTAAACAGCTTGCTGAGTGCATAAACAAAATGACAGGCAATCTTAAAGATTACATTCAGAAAATTGAAATGGCAGAGCTTGAAAAAAGAAAATTGTCATCAGAGCTTGGAATTGCAAGAACCATCCAATATTCTTCACTGCCTGCTATCTTTCCTCCATACCCCGAAAGAGAAGATTTTGACATCTATGCATCAATGCAAACAGCAAAAGATGTAGGCGGAGACTTTTATGATTTCTTCTTTATAGATAGCGACAATTTGGTGATTTTAACGGCGGATGTTTCAGGAAAAGGTATACCTGCGGCACTTTTTATGATGACTGCAAAAACGCTTATTAAAAACCTTGCAAAAACAAAAATGCCGATTGAAGATTTAATCTTTAAAGTAAACAATTCGCTTTGTAAATCCAATAAACAAGGATTTTTTGTGACTTTATTCTACGCGCTTGTTGATTTAAAAGAGGGCAAAGTTTATTATATTAATGCCGGTCACAATCCTCCTTTGCTAAGAAGTGACGGAAAATTCAAGTATATAGATACAGAGTCAAACATAGCGCTTGGCGTTGTTGAAAATTTTATATTCCAGTCAAGTGAATTTTCTATTAAAAAAGATGATTTAATATTTTTATATACAGACGGTGTCACCGAGGCTATGAACAGTCAGGGAGTTTTATACGGCGCGGGTAATCTTCTTGATGCCCTAAATAAAGCATATAAAACCTTTGGACCCAAAAAGTATATTGAAAAAATCAAAAAAGATATTGAAGACTATACGCAAGGGGCGGAACAGACAGACGATATCACTATGCTTGCACTAATATACAACGGACCGAGAGCTGAGGTTTCAATTGCTGAAACATTTATTTTGCGTGCAAGAACCGATTTAATTAAAAATTTATTCAGGCGTGCCGAGAAGCTTTGTGCAAAATTGGATATGAGGCGAGAGGATGCCTCAAAACTAAATATCGCGATTGACGAGATATTTTCAAATATATCAAAATACGCTTATAAAGATTCCGGCGATGTTGAATTATTCTTTAAAGCTGATGAAAAACATGTTGAAATAACATTTACCGACACAGGCATTCCTTATAATCCGCTTGATAAAGAAGACCCCGATATTAATCTTCCCGCAGAAGAAAGACCCGAGGGCGGTCTTGGAATTTATATGGTAAAAAATCTTATGGAAAATATTGTCTACGAAAGAAAAGATGACAGAAATATTTTAAAAATTTCCATGAATTATAAACGTAATGCCAAACAATAAAATTTGTGCCATAATGTTATTATGACTGACACAATTGTTGTAAAAAAAACAAGAGAAAATAACTTAAAAAACGTTTCCGTTGATATACCTAAAAACCGTCTTGTTGTATTTACGGGCGTATCGGGTTCGGGAAAAAGCTCATTGGCTTTTGATACCATATTTGCCGAAGGGCAGAGAAGATATGTTGAAAGTTTATCCGTTTATGCAAGACAATTTTTGGGACAACTGGATAAACCTGACGTAGATTCTATTGAAGGATTATCTCCTGCGATATCTATCGACCAAAAATCTACAAGCAATAATCCAAGGTCAACGGTTGGAACAATAACGGAAATATATGATTACTTAAGACTTTTGTACGCGCGCATAGGAACACCTTTTTGCCCGATTTGCGGAAAAGAGATTGTTCCTCAAACAATTGATGAAATTACATCAAAAATTATGCAGTACAAAGAAGGCACAAAAATTCAAGTTCTATCCCCAATCGTAAGAGGAAAAAAGGGCGAATATCAATCTGTTTTTGAAGAACTTAAAAAAGACGGGTTTATAAGAGTTAAAATAGACGGCGAAATTTATAATCTGGAAGAGGATGAAATCGAACTTGAAAGAAACGTAAAACATAATATACAGATTGTAATTGACAGACTCGTGATAAAAGAAAATATTTTATCAAGATTATCCGATAGCGTTTCTCTTGCGCTTTTAAAATCAAAAGGACTTGTTATTATTGATATAATTGGTGATAAGGAAGAAATATTCAGTGAAAAGCTCGCTTGCCCCGATTGCAATTTGAGTTTTGAAGAACTTGCACCAAGAACATTCAGCTTCAACAATCCTTACGGTGCTTGCCCCGTGTGTAAAGGGCTGGGCGCCCATTATGAAGTTGATGCAAATCTTGTTGTACCTGATGCCAGCAAATCTATAAACGGGGGCGCAATATATCCTTGGGCAAGAACGGGAAACGATTACTATAAGGATGTCTTAAACGCGGTTTGTACTCATTACAATATAGATCCGAATGTTCCTTTTAAATCATTATCGCCCGCACAAAAGGGAATAATTTTGTACGGCAACGGGGACGAAAGAATTAAAATGCGATATAAAGATTTTGGAACCAAAAAATACAGAGAACACTTTTTGCCTTATACGGGCGTTATAAATTATCTTGCAAAAAAATATGAAATATCTGACAGTGAAATAATCAGAGAAGAAGTTCAAAAATATATGTCATCCATTCCCTGTAAAGCATGCGGCGGCGCACGTTTAAACAGCCAAGCTTTAGCCGTTAAGATACTAAATAAAAATATTTATGATTTCTGTTCAATGAGCGTTAAAGATGCTTACAATTTCGTGGGGGAAATATTTTTAGGCATAGATTCATTTAAGCTCGAAATTTCAAAACAAATACTTGATGAGATAAGGGCAAGGCTAAAATTTTTAATTGATGTGGGACTTGATTATATTACTCTTGCAAGAAACTCTGCAACCTTATCAGGGGGCGAAGCACAAAGAATTAGACTTGCAACACAGATAGGAAGCGGATTATCCGGGGTTTTATACGTACTGGATGAACCTTCAATCGGTCTTCATCAAAGAGATAATGACAGACTTATTGAAACTCTTAAAAAATTAAGAAACCTGGGCAACACCTTAATTGTCGTAGAACATGACGAAGATACGATAAGAAGCGCTGATTATATTGTAGATATAGGACCCAAGGCAGGTGAACTCGGGGGTAAAATTGTTGCAAAAGGCAGTGTGGAAGACATAATTTCCTCTAAAAAGTCAATTACGGGAAAATATTTAAGCGGGGAAAAGGAAATTCCCATTCCAAAAAATGTGAGAGTCGGAAACGGATGCTACCTTGAAGTCAAAAATGCTCATCTGAATAACCTTAAAAACATTGATGTAAATATCCCGCTAGGTAAAATTGTTGCAGTGACGGGTGTTTCAGGTTCAGGTAAATCAACTCTTGTTGACGATATTATTCATGAATACGGTCTTCATAAACTCTTATCAAACAGACCAAAACCCCAAGGGGTAGATGAGATTTTAGGTTTTGAAAATATAGATAAGATTGTGTGCGTTGACCAATCTCCGATAGGAAGAACACCAAGAAGTAACCCTGCAACTTATACGGATGTATTTACGCACATAAGAGAGCTCTTTGCAAAAACAAACGAAGCAAAGCTTAGGGGATACAATCAAGGAAGATTTTCTTTTAATCTTAAAGGCGGGCGTTGTGAAAAATGCAAAGGCGACGGTCTTATAAAAATTGAGATGAACTTTTTGTCCGATGTATATGTAAAATGTGATGTATGTCACGGCAAAAGATACAATCAAGAAACTCTTGAAGTTAAATATAAGGGTAAAAGTATTTCCGACGTCTTAAATATGACAGTTGCAGAGGCACTTGATTTCTTTGAAAACGTGCCCAAAATTAAGCAAAGACTTCAAACCCTTTATGATGTGGGTCTTGACTATATTCATCTTGGTCAAAGCGCAACCACCTTATCGGGCGGTGAAGCACAAAGGGTAAAACTTGCAGATGAATTAAACAAAAAACAAACGGGCAAAACCTTGTATATTATGGATGAACCTTCTGTCGGACTTCATTCTTACGATATTGACAAACTTGTGAAAATTATTCAAAAACTTGCTGACGGCGGAAATACAATTTTAATAATTGAACACAATCTGGATATAATTAAATGTGCAGACCATATTATTGACCTTGGACCCGAAGGCGGAGACAGGGGCGGATATATAGTAGCACAGGGAACACCTAAAACCGTATCTAAAAACAAAAAATCATATACGGGTAAATACTTAAATAAATATTTTGCCGATAAATAAAGCCAACAGGATAATTTCATTTTTTATAATTTAGAACATAATTTTTCGAAAAGGAGAAAAATTATGTGTAAAACTTATGATGCTATTTATGAACTAAGAAAGAATATGGAATCATCCTATCTTATTCTATGGGTTGACCATATGAAAGTAAAAGGTGAATTATTCTGCTGCGACGAAAAAAATTGTAAATGTTTAAAAGATGTTATTACTCTGCAGGATGTTACAACGTATTGTCAAAAAACAGGTAACGAACATCATTTTAAATGGTTAAATATCCCCTCACATTTTATTAAAGCTTTTGCTTTCGAATGCTGTGTAATCGACTAGTTAGGTTCTCATTTATTAAAACGTGCCGTCTTGGATTTAAGGTTAATTAAGACGGCATGTTTTTTGTATTTTATGCTATCATATCTTTTATGAAAGCTGAATTACTTTTACCTGCGGGAAATATTGAAAAAATGAGATATGCCTTTAAATACGGTGCAGACGCCGTATATTTGGGGCTTGTTGACTTTTCTTTAAGAACAATGAGAAAGGGCAAACTTATAACTCAAGATAACTTAAAAAAAGCAATTGATGAAGTAAGAATGCTTAATAAAAAAGTTTATCTTACCTTAAATATTTTTGCTTTTGACTCGGACATGGATAATTTAAGAAATAATTTGGATATAATAAAAGAAGCCAACCCGCATGCAGTAATAATAAGTGATTTTGGCATCTTTAATTTGATAAGAAAAGAAATGCCGAATACGGATATTCATGTTTCAACACAGACTAACACAACCAACTCCGATGCCGTTAAGTTCTGGAGAGATTTAGGTGCAAGCCGTGTTATTTTGGCTCGTGAATTATCCCTCAAGCAGATAGAAAATATACGAAAAAATGTTCCGGATATCGAACTCGAGCATTTTATTCATGGCGCACAATGTATGAGTTTTTCAGGAAGGTGCCTGCTTTCCGATTACATGACAAAAAATGAAAGAAAAGCAAATCAAGGCGGCTGCGCACAGCCATGCAGGTGGAGTTATAAACTTTTGGAAGAGACAAGACCCGGCGAATACTTTGAAATAGTTCAGGATGATAAAGGTTCTCATATTTTGTCAACAAAGGATTTGTGTCTGGTACATCATTTAAAAGATTTGGAAAATGCAGGAGTTAATTCATTCAAAATAGAAGGAAGAACAAAAAGCTTATATTACGTAAGCGCAGTTGCAAAAGCGTACAGATATGTAATGGATAATAAAATGACGCCTGATGAAGGCTTTTATGAACTTAGAAAAGTTGGGAACAGAGGTTATACGGAAGGCTTTTTCTTGGGTAATAATAACTCCGCATCATACAGCTACGATATTTCAAAAGGGCTTGCAGGGGCAGATTTTCTTTGTATCTTTCAGGGAAAAGAAAACGGAAAATACAAAGTTGAGATAAAAAATAAAATATTGGTTAATGATAAAATTGAAATTATATCTCCAAATGAAGCCTTGCAGGCTTATGTGCTTGAAATATACGACGAAAAAGGCAATCAAAAAGATGTTGCAAATACAAATGACATAGTGTTTTTAAAACTGTCGGAAGACGTTAAAGATTACACTTATGCGCTTGGCAGAACAATAGGAATAAAAAATGAGTCTGACTAAAAAAATTATCGCATATTCTCCTCTTTTAAAGGGAAGAATTAAGCCTGACTATAATCTTAAAAACATTTTTGAGATTGATATTAACGAGCTTAAAAAAAAGAATATTAAAGGTATTTTTTTTGATTTAGACAGTACGATTACGGTTTCAAAATCAGCCAAATTTACGGATAAAACAAGAGCTTTTATAAAAAGCCTTGAAGATAACGGGTTTAAACTTGCGATTATCTCAAATAATTATTCCGATAAATACATCGAAAAAGTTCAAAAGGAAATTCATATAAAAATATATTATCCTGCAGAAAAACCCCAAACAGAGATTATAAAAAAAGCATTAAACGATTTAGATATAAAAGCGTATGAGTGCGCCATGGTTGGCGACAGACCCGTGACGGATATTTTAGCGGGATATAATGCAGGAATGATGACCGTTCTTGTTGACGGCATTGATGCTGAAAATGAAAATCTCCCAACTCGCTTTATAAGACGGATTGAGAGATTAACAATTAAAAAATAAGTTTTATATTATAGTCTAACCTACACTTTTAGCTGCTTCTTCAGCAAGTATTTTTACCGCTTCTGAAGCTTTAGCATCGTATTGTTTTGCACATAATTCCTTATTCAATTCGCTGACAAATCTGATGGGATTTTTAACAAATGCTTTTGCTGAAGCCATTTTTTCAACATCATTAAAACCATCTCTTTGTAATTTAACAAGGATTTTGCCTGCTTTTGTATCTTTTGGTTTGCTGATTTCTATAATATCAGGTAATTCTTGATACATACGTTTTATTGACATCATATTAAGTGCTTTTGAACGACTGTTTCCAACTGCTTCTACAAGCTCTTTTCCTGCCTTTGCCGAAACTCTGTAAGCCATACCAAAACTTGTTGTGTTGTTTACTTGACTAATTTGCATATCTAATTCCTTTCTTATGTGTAAGTGTTTATCCAAAACTCGGGAAAAATATTTTTTGCTACAAGCTTTCAAAATATTCCTTCAGTATTTTGCAGTCAACCTCGATATTGGGGCTTTCACAAACAATAACGCCCTTAACATTAAATTTTTTAAAGGCTTTTAATAAATCCTTATAATTCATGTCTGATTCTTCAAGAATTAAATGATGTTTTTCTCCCTTATCGGAATAGGCAATTCCCGCAATATGAGCATGAAAATTATCAAGCGCTTCTTGTCCTAAGTTACTCCCTATTTTTTCAAATATTGTACAAAATTCGTCATAAGTATTGAAAGCGCCGTTTGTTCTTGCGTGGATGTGTGAAAAATCAATACAAGGCAAAACTTGTTTAAATTCCTTTGAAAGACTTATTATTTCATCCAAGTCGCCCCACTGACTCCTTTTACCCGTTGTTTCGGGTCTTAACCATATTTTATTATTTTCTTCTTCTAAAGTTTTAAATATCACCTCGTGGCATTTTCTTATTTTATTGTAGGTATCTTCTTTTGATTGCCCCAAATAAAAACCCGCATGATAAACAATGGAATATCCTCCCAGAGAATATGTAATTTTGGCGGTTTCAATTATTCTTTCAATACTTGCTTTAATTTTTTCTTCTTCTTTAGCATTTAAATTTATATAAAAAGGACTATGTGCCGTAAATATCAAGTCTTGTTTGGTATTTTTTAATAAATCCTGCGTTTGGGTATTCATCCTTACGCCATGAACGAATTCTAATTCCATACCGTCAAGATTTAATTCCCTTAAAGTATCGCAAGCGGTTTTGTATTCGGCGGATACCGTAGGAATTCCTGCTGTTATGAAGTTTAACTTATCCATATTGCGTTATTCCTTTTCCATATTATTTATGTGTTTAATTTATCATAAACCTCAATTATTTACAAAACTTTATAAAAAAATAAAAATACCTGTTGACTTGAAAATTTGTTTGTTATAGATTTGTTCATACGTAAAGAATTAATTAGTGAAAAAGAAGCGAAAAATGGACAACACAACTACAAAAAGACCAAGAATCAGAGTTTGCTTAAAGGCATACGATCATAATTTGATTGACAGTTCTGCCCAGAAAATTGTAGAAACTGCAAAGATGACTGATGCTTCCGTATCAGGTCCTATCCCACTTCCTACAAGACGCAGAATTTATTGTGTTCTTCGTTCCCCGCACGTAGATAAAAAATCTCGTGAACACTTTGAAATGAGAACCCACAAAAGAATTATTGATATTTATGACCCGACAGCGCAAACAACCGATGAGCTTTCAAGGTTGGATTTGCCGGCAGGCGTTGATATCGAAGTTAAACTTTAATTTAGTTCTTTAAGAACAAAAACAAAAAACAAATTAATACTAAATGTGAACTGTAAAATCAGGTAGAGTTTTTAAAACAAAATCGAAATACAGCTCTCGCAAGAGAAAGAAAGGCAAAATATGACACTAGGCGTTATAGGTACTAAGCTTGGTATGACTCAGATTTTTGACGAATCAGGCTTATCAATACCGGTCACTGTAATCAAAGTAGACCCTATCGTAGTAACTCAAGTCAAAACTATAGAAACTGACGGTTACAATGCAATTCAAGTCGGCACAATTGCTGCTAAAGAAAAACATTTAACAAAGGCGCAACTTGGACACTTTGCTAAAAATAAACTTGAAAATCTTAGACACTTACAAGAATTCAGAGTGGATAATCCTCAAGACTTCAAAGTCGGAGACTCTGTTGACCTATCCGTTTTGAATGATGTCAAAAAAGTTGATGTTACGGGTACGTCAATCGGTAAAGGTTTTCAAGGTACCGTTAAGCGTCATAACTTTTCAAGAGGACCTATGGCTCACGGTTCCAAAAACCACAGAGAACCCGGTTCAATAGGTGCAGGTACAACTCCCGGCCGTATCTACAAAGGTAAAAGAATGGCAGGGAATATGGGTAACGAAAGAGTTACAATCAAAAAACTAAGCATCGCTAAAATTGATGCTGAAAGAAGTCTTATATTAATTAAAGGCTCAACCCCCGGACCTGAGGGCAAACTTGTTACAATTAAACCCGCAAGGTTCAACTAGGATTTGAGGTGTAAAATGGTTAAAGCTAAAAAAATAAACAACAAAAAAATAGATATGCTAAGCATCAAAGGCACAAGCGTTGGTGAATTGGAATTATCAGGAAATATTTTTGGTATTGAACCAAACATTCATGTTATGCACTTAGCATTAAAAAGACAATTAAATAATGCTCGTCAAGGTTCGGCAAATGCTAAAACAAGAGCTGAAGTATCAGGCGGCGGAAGAAAACCATGGAAACAAAAAGGTACGGGACGTGCTCGTGCAGGTTCTTTAAGAAGCCCATTGTTTGCAGGCGGCGGTGTTATCTTTGGACCAAAACCAAGAAGTTATGAAACAAGCATACCTAAAAAAGCAAGACAATTGGCATTAAGATCTGCTCTTTCAGCAAGATTTGAAAACCTAATTGTTGTAGATGATTTTTCTGCATTAAAAGAAGCAAAAACAAAAGAAATGGTAAAAATATTAAGCGATATAAAAGCTCAAGGTAAAATTTTAATTATCGCCGATTTCAAATCCGATAAAAATGTAAACCTTGAACTATCTGCAAGAAATTTACCGAACGTTAAATTGTTGTTACCGACAAATCTTAGCGTTAAAGATTTAATAGAAGCCGATTGCGTAGTTATTGAACAAGATGCAATCAAGGTTATAACTGAAAGGTTAAGCTAATGAGTAAATCAAGAACAAATCAGGAAAAATTATACGATATTATAAGAAAGCCGCTTGTTACGGAAAAATCCATGGCGGGTACTCAATACTCTCAATACACTTTTGAAGTTTCAAAAGATGCTACAAAAGTTGATATTGCTCAAGCTATTGAACAAGCTTATCCAAATCGTAAAGTTAAAAAAGTAAGAACAGTTTATATGCCATCTCATGCAAAAAGAATGGGAATGAAATTTGGCAGAACTCAATCAGGTAAGAAAGCTATTGTCACAATAGAAGGCGAACCTATTGAAGAATTGACAGGAGTGTAGAATATGGCAACTCGTAAAATAAACCCAACATCTAATGGTCAAAGAGGAATGACAAGACAAGATTACGCTGAAGTTACAACTTCAACACCTGAAAAATCTCTTTTAAAACCATTAAGAAAAACAGGCGGAAGAAATAATACAGGCAGAATAACAACCCGTCACATAGGCGGCGGACATAAACAAGCATATCGTGTTATTGATTTTAAACGTGATAAGTTTGGTATAGTTGGTTTCATTAAAACCATTGAATATGACCCGAGCAGAAATGTAAGAATTTCTCTTGTTGTATATGCTGATGGTGAAAAACGCTACATCTTAACACCTGAAGGATTGAACGTAGGCGACACTATTGTATCAGGTCCCGACGCAGATATTAAAGCAGGTAACGCTCTGCCTCTTGAAAACATCCCTCTTGGTACTTTAATTCACAATATTGAATTAATTCCGGGTCGCGGTGCAAGAATGGTTAGATCAGCCGGTGTTTCTGCTCAATTGATGGCAAAAGAAGGCGCATACGTTACAATTAAAATGCCGTCTTCCGAAATGAGAATGGTTAAGAAAGAATGCTTGGCAACAATCGGCGTTCTTGGAAACAGCGATTTTAAAAACCTTAAAACAGGTAAGGCAGGACGTACTCGTCACTTAGGTGTTAAGCCTACAGTTCGTGGTGTTACAATGAACCCTGTTGATCACCCACACGGTGGCGGTGAAGGTAAAACCGGTCCCGGCGGTAATCCAAAAACACCTTGGGGTAAACCGGCACTTGGTGTTAAAACCAGAAATTCAAATAAACAATCTAATAAATTGATTGTAAGAAGAAGAAAAAAATAAGGTAAGGAGAACATAATTAAATGGCTCGTTCATTAAAAAAAGGTCCATATATACACGAATCTTTAATAAAGAAGATTGAAAAACTTAATGAAGCACAAGAAAAGAAAGTTGTTAAAACTTGGTCAAGAGCTTCAATGATTGTGCCTGATATGCTTGGACACACTATCGCAGTGCACAACGGTAAAACTCATGTTCCCGTATATGTTACGGAACAAATGGTAGGTCACAAACTAGGTGAATTTGCACCAACAAGATTATTCAGAGGTCACGCAGGTTCAGCTAAAACAGCTAAGAGAGCTTAAGAAGGAAAAGAACAATGCAAAGCGCAACTTCAAAACAAACAGATATTAAAATGACGGCAAGAAAAGTTCGCCGTGTTATAAATGAAGTAAGAGGCAAAAAGGCTAATGAGGCTATCAGAATTTTGAAATATATGCCTTATTTTGCAGCAAGAATAGTTGAAAAAAATCTTGTAGCTGCCATCGCTAACGCTTCACAAAAATTTGGCGCAAAATCAGACGATTTAAAAATCTCTGAAATCTACGCCGACGAATCTACTTCATACAAAAGAGGAAGACCTCGTGCTCAAGGCAGAATGTACAGTAGATTAAAAAGAACATCACACTTAACAATTAAACTTACAAGTAACAACTAATTAGGAGAAGAACTTTGGGACAAAAAACACATCCAACAGGATTTAGAGTAGGAATAATAGAACCTTGGGTCAGCCAATGGTTTGCTAAGAAGAAATATGCTGAATTTGTAGCAGAAGATGCTAAAATCCGCAAATTTATTAAGAAGAAATTATATACAGCCGGTGTCAGCAGAATTGTAATTAACAGAAAAGCGCAAAATGTTAACATTATGGTTGTAACTGCAAAACCGGGTATCGTAGTTGGACGCGGCGGTCAAGGAATTGACGAATTAAGAGCGGCGGTTCAAAAACTTATTAATAACCAAAACGTTATTATTGATATCGTGGAAGTTGCAAGAGCTGATGTTGATGCGCAACTTGTTGCAGAAAACATAGCTTTACAGCTTGAAAAACGTATAGCTTTCAGAC
>CANQDZ010000035.1 GCA_947594025.1 Candidatus Gastranaerophilales bacterium | reverse complement strand
ATACGGGAGCTAAAGATTTTTCACGTCTGTCTTGTCCTTCAAATTTTGCCATAATTTATTTTCCTTATCTTTTAATTATTCTGTACTTTTTAATAATTTGCGGCTCATTTGGATATTTCGTTTTGCTTATTTTATTTTATTTTATCTTTGCATGCACAAAGCTTTTTATCCCTGCCGCCTTAACACGTGTATCTTGCAAATATTGCAGGATATTTGCCCTTCAATTATTCTTTTCTCGGGTCAATTTTTTTCACTGCGTCATTAAATCTGCCATAAGTACCTATGTTAGATTCATATGCCTCTTTAGGGTCAACGCCTTTTTTGATTGCGTCCATAACTTTTCCAAGATTTACAAATTTGTAGCCTATGATTTCATCATTTTTATCTAAACCAAGTTCTAAAATGTAGCCTTCCGTTAATGATAGGTATCTTGCACCTTTTTGTTTTGTTGAGTGGATTGTACCAACCATTGAGCATAAGCCTTTGCCTAAATCTTCAAGGCCTGCGCCAATCGGAAGACCATTTTCGGAAAATGCCGTTTGAGTTCTGCCATATACGATTTGTAAGAATAATTCTCTCATTGCAACGTTGATAGCATCACAAACAAGGTCTGTATTTAATGCTTCAAGAATAGTTTTGCCGGGTAATATTTCACCTGCCATTGCAGCAGAGTGAGTCATGCCTGAGCAGCCGATTGTTTCAACTAAAGCTTCTTGAATGATACCGTTTTTAACGTTCAATGTAAGTTTGCATGTTCCTTGTTGAGGAGCACAGCATCCGCAGCCGTGAGTTAAACCTGAGATATCTTTAATTTCTTTTGCTTTTGTCCATAACCCCTCTTGAGGTATTGGAGCAGGTTCGCCTTTAACGCCGCGTTTTACGCAACACATACGTTCTACTTCTTGTGTAATTTGTTCCATTTTTTTACCTTTCATTATATAAACTACTGATAAATATCCAAGTATAAAGTCTAAAGACTTTGTTTATCAATAAACATGGTACCATAAACAAAAAAAGAAAAAGCCTATTAAATTTAAAAATTTTGTGAAAATTTTGCGCAATTTAATTTGGAGAATGAACTATCATTTCGCAATTTTTGCAGTCAAATTCAAGCGGATATTTAACTTTTATTTTGTCCGTAAGATAAAGATTGGTTTTTGATGAACAACCTAAAAAAACCTTTTTTAAGCAGTGTTTGCATCTCATAAGCTCATATTTTTTATTTTTGCTTTTACTGCTTTCAAAACTCCTCTCTTTTACTTTTACCCCGCACATTTCGTAAAATTCTTCCGCCTTTTTATTATGGACATTAAGGTGATAATCGCCCGTATTTTCAGGGTATTTTGAAACATCAATCACGGAAGGCTTTTTGGTTTTATATCTTGAAAGAATTTTATCTGATAATTTGTCTAAAATATTCCTCCTCATTTCGTTCAAAATTGAAACCGGAATAAACGGCATATTATTTATGTCATATGTGATTTTCGAAACAATAAAGGGTGTTCCGCTTGTTTTTTTAAGGCACTTTTCAAAATTTTCTTTCATTTTTTCCTGATTATTTGCAATTTCAAAATCCTTAAACTCCAAAAATTCTTTATTTCCGTTTTTATCATAAACGCTAAGACCCTTGTCTTGTACAGCAAATTCAACCTCTAATTTTCTTGATGTTTTTGAATTGGCGAGCGTTTTATTAAATTCGACATCTATATTCCTATATATCTTATCCCCTTTTTTAAGATTTACATTTTTATTGGGATAAACTTTTACTCCTGATTTTAAAACTTCCGATTTATTTACAAGACAGCCTTCAAGCTCGTTGTTTGCGATGTAGCAAAGTCCGTCTTGAGGATTTAGGGTTTTTGCAGTTTTAATTACGAAATTATTTCCGCTTGAAGATAAAATTTCACCTATATATTCGCCCGTGGATTTTGGTGTTTCGAAGTTGTAAATATTATCTTTTTTGTCGAATAAGTAATCGTCCGTGTACCCTCTGTTAAACGTTTTATAGGGGTTTGGGGTAAAATCGCTTATGATTTTGCCTTGTCCTTGGCGCGGATAGTTTTGAAGTAAATTATTATAAAAAAGTACGATATTTTTTACATAATTTGCATCTTTTAATCTGCCCTCTATTTTAAAGCTCGTAATTCCTGCTTTTATCAATTTATCAAGGTGTTTTGAGAGATTATTATCTTTTAAAGACAAAAGGTATTTATCTCTTGCAATTAAGTTATCGTTTTCATCAACAAGGCTGTATTTCATTCTGCATGCTTGGGCGCATTCGCCCCTGTTTGCGCTTCTTCCCCCGATATATTCCGACATATAACATTGTCCCGAATAGCAAACGCAAAGTGCCCCGTGAACAAAATACTCGAGCTCAACATTTGTATTTTTTCTTATTTTTTCTATTTTGTCGATTGATAATTCACGAGCAAGAATTACCCTTCTAAAGCCTACATTTTCCATAAATTGCACTTTTTCAACACTTCTGTTATCGCATTGCGTGCTGGCATGAAGCGCAATAGGGGGAAGATTTAAATTCAATATTCCCAAATCTTGTACAATAAGGGCGTCAACTTTTATATTGTATAAATCCCAAATGAGCTTTTCGCACGTTTCAAGTTCTTCATCTTTTAATATGGTGTTAACCGTGACGTAAACTTTAACGTTAAAAAGATGAGCATAATTTACTATTTTTTCTATATCTTCAAGCGGATTGCCTGCATTTTTTCTTGCACCGAATGACTTTGCGCCGATATAAATCGCGTCTGCGCCTGAATTTATTGCAGCCATTGCGCACTCTATATTTTGAGCAGGTGCTAAAAGTTCCAACTTGTTCATAAAATGATTATACAATAATTATTTTGAAAAAGCCCCGATAAAAACAAGGGGCTTTAAAATTATGTTGTATATGAAATCAATAAAAGATTAGTTTTGTTTTTCAAACATATCTTTGCCTACTCCGCAAAGAGGGCAAGTCCAATCTTCAGGCAAATCTTCAAATGCTACATTATCATTTTCTGCCGGATCATAAACATAATTGCAAACTGTACATACGTATTTATCCATTTTGTTTCTCCTTAATTTTGTGTTCAACTGTTATCTTATTGAATTTTTTAAAAACTGTCAATCTTTTATTTGGCTAATTTGTTGTATAAACCATTTACGCTTAAAAATTAATCCGCAATCTAAATACATAATAAAAAATGCGCCGTAACAGATTTACATTCAACATATAAGCCGTTTATGCTAAAATAATTGTTGTGAATAAGCCATCTTTAATCGAATTATATTTTGTATTTCTTAAAACCGGAATTGAACTTTTAGGCGGCGGTTTTGTCATTGTTCCGCTTCTGACAAAAAATATAGTTAATAAAAAAGGGTGGATTACAAAAGACGATTTAATGAAATACTATGCGCTTTCTCAGTCGCTTCCGGGGATTATCGCCGTAAATACCGCAACTTTTGTCGGCTATAATTTAAGGGGCAAAACGGGGGCGCTAATTTCCATTTTGGGAATTATAACTTCGCCGTTTATTATTATATGCGCCATCGCAAATATTTTAAATCAGCTTACGAATTTAACCATAATTGAAGATATCTTTTACGGTGTCGGTATTGCGGTTATAATTCTTGTTTATCTTGCGGTTAAAGAGATGTGGGAATTCAGTGTGATTGATTTTCCGTCATTCGTTATATTTACGGGTGCATTCTGTGCATCGTTTTTCTTTAATATTTCACCCGTGTGGATAATTGCAGGTGCGATTTTATACGGGATTTTAATAAAAATTGCGGGGAAATGGGCTGGCAGATGATACTATTAAAACTTTTTTTAGAATTTTTTAAAACAGGTCTTTTTTCCGTTGGCGGCGGTTATGCAACAATGCCGTTTTTATATGAAATATCTAATCATTACGGGTGGTATACATTAAAAGAACTCGGTGATATAGTTGCAATTTCCGTTATTACTCCGGGGCCTGTCGGAATAAATATGGCAACTTATGCAGGCTTTAAAACAACAGGAATTACAGGTTCAATTGTTGCGACTTTGGCTCTTGTTCTTCCGTCATATTTTATAATAATTTTGGTCTCAAAACTTTTGAAAAGATTTGAGGATAATTTTTATGTCAGAAGCACCCTGTATTCCCTTAAGCCTGCAGGGTGCGGAATGCTTGCGGCAGTCGGGCTTCATCTTGCAAAAACCAATATATCGGATATTCCTTCCTTTATAATTTTTGCGGTTTTATTTTATATGACGCTTGATTTTAAGAGAAACCCGTTATATTTTTTTCTTGCGGGTGGTATAATTGGAATTATAGTAAAGATGTATTTTTAAAAAAGAGGAACCATGTATCACTTATTTGAAAAACAAACAAAACCATTTGAAAACAGAAAACACATAAGGGATTTTGAAGACATTGACGATGCTTACGATTATGTAGATAAAAAGCTTGCCGAAAATAAAGATTTTAAATATGTTATTGAAGAAACAACGGGCTTTGTTGACAGCTACGGTGAACTTTTAAGAAATGTTGTAGAAGAAAACTAGATTAAATTTTTTTTAAAAAGGCTCCTTTTAAAAAGGAGCCTTTTTTATCTGCTTATTCTTCAATTGGCGTTCTTATTGATTGTCCGCCGCTTTGTTTTTGATGTTTTTCTTTATATTTAATCACCTGACGTTCAAGTTTATCTGCAACAAGGTCAATTGAAGCATACATTGATTCAGCCTTTTCTTCAACCCTGATTATGTCACCTGAAATTTGGCAACTGACTTCCGCAACGTGCGAATCGGCAACTGACGGATTTTTAATAACGCTTAAAAGAGTTTCAATAGATTGTATTTGTCCGTGGTGTCCGGCAACTTTTCCAAGTTTTTCTTTTACATAAGATTTAATTGCATCCGTAATTTCAACATTTTTTCCTGTTACATGATTTTTCATTTTTTAGGTATCTCCCATCCTTTGGTTGTTAACTTTACCATTATACACTATATTGCGTATTTTTTAAACCCTGCTTTTAAAATTTTTACAAACTTAAAATAAGTGCCAAAAATGCTTTTTAATGCTATTATTGTTATCAAGGAGGAGTTTTTTGAAGTTTATTATAAAATATCTGGCAATTTTTTGTTTATGCTTCGTGCTTAATTGCACGGCATTTTCCGCTCCTTTAAAAATCAGCGGATTAAATTTTGATAACTCCGACAGAATTATCTTTATAAATTCCGTAAAAAATGATGAAGAACCCACAGTGAAAACAGGGGTTTTGACAAATCCGGACAGATTTTATTTTGATATTACAAATGCACAGCTTACAACTCCTTCCGTGACTTATACTTTTGAAAATTCTGTTATGAGCGAAGTCACAATTTCTCAGTTTTCTCTATCGCCCGATGTTGTAAGAATTGTTATCAAATACAACAAAAATAAGACTAAAAGCGGATACAAAGACTTTGAAGCCGTTCGTGCGGGGGACACATTTTATATAAAATACAATGACAAGATTGTTTCAAATACGAATATATCAAATTTTTATACCGATGATGAAGACTCTGTTAATGCAAATACAAAATCAAAAATAAAAGTAAAAGAACAGAATGCGGATAACAATCCCGTGGTTGTGCCGACAGGGATTAATCAGGCATTCGAGGCAAATGCAAATAAAAATTTAAAGACTGATGAACAAAGGCTTTCCACAAGATTTTATATAGATAAAGTCTCAAAAGTTGACGAAGGGATTTTAATAAAAGGTTACGGCAATTTGACCTTTAAACCTATTTTTTATCTAAATGACCCTTCAAGGGCAATAATAGATGTTAAAAATGCAAATCTGAAATCGGATTTAAGAAATAAAACGTACGCAGTAGGCAGTCTTGTATCAAATGAAGCAAGCACAATTTTAAACTCAAGAGAAATTTTAAGAATTGCGCAATTTGATAAAGACACGGTAAGACTTGTAATTCAAGGTGAAAATTGCAAAAACTACAGAATGGTGGTATCTCCTGACGGACAAAGTATTTTTATTGCTAAAAGACAAGAAGTAATAAATGCTAAATTAACCCAATATAATGCAATTTTAAACGGATATAAAACAGCTCAGGAAAACGGCGTAAATGTGCTTATAATGAACTTTAACTCTCCTGTATCATTGAGCGTTTTTGAAGAAAACTCTATCGCATATGTTGATATTCAAAATTCAAATGATATGAATCAAGCATCTTTTGCGGAAGTTTTAAAAAATGATTATTTTAAAGATGCATCACTTGTTAAAATCGCGAGTGATAAGTTTAGATTTCAAAAACCTATACCAAGCGGAATTCAGCCCGTTGTTAAAATCAATAAAACAAGGGACGAAGTAAAAATATATTTTACCAAAACAATTCAAAAGCAAAAAGAAGAACAAAAAAAAGAAAAAGTAAAAAAAGCTGTACTTAAAACGCAAAAAAAATCTTTGTTGAGCACATATTATATGGTTGTAATTGACGCGGGACACGGCGGCGAGGACAAAGGCGCCATAAGGTTTGGAACAAATGAAAGCGAGCTAAATCTGGAAGTTGCAAAACTTGTTGAAGAATATCTTCGAGACAATAAAATTCACGTCACAATGACAAGAAGCAAAGATGTGTTTTTAGAACTTGCGCAGAGAGTCGAAATATCAAACAAAATTTCTCCTGACGCATTTGTAAGTATACACCATAACGCAAGTTTGAAGGAAGGAATAAAAGGCGTTGAAACTCACTGGTACAGGGACGAAAGTGTCTCTTTGGCAAAAACGGTTCATGCACAGATAGCTTCAAGCAAAAATATGAAGGATTGGGATACGTTAGACCGTGGTTTGTGTAAATCTCAGTTTTATGTTATAAATCATACCGTGGCACCTGCAATCTTGGTTGAGGTCGGTTTTATTTCCAATAAAGAAGAACTTGAAAGATTGAAGAACAAGAAATATCAGAAAGAAGAAGCAAAAGCTATTGCTGACGGCATAATTAAATATTTAAAGAGCAGAGGTGAACAAAATGGCAAAAAGAAACAGTAAAACTCCCATAGGTATTTTTGACTCGGGTGTCGGAGGATTAAGCGTTCTTAGCGAACTTGATAAGGTTATGGGCGCAGAGCACTATATCTATTTTGCCGATACAAAAAATCTGCCTTACGGTGATAAAACTCCTGAAGATATCATAAAATTTGGGAGAGAGATTGTAAACTTCTTCATCTTGAAAGGCGTTCAACACATTGTTATTGCTTGTAATACAAGCTCTGCCTTATCTTACAACGTTTTAAAACAAGAATTTCCCAATATAAAGATTTACCCCTTAATTCAAAGCGTTGCACCGACTTTGGCAAAGTATAACTCTTTAGCTATTCTTGCAACTGAGGCGACCGTTAATTCCGAAAGATACTCCAAAGAAATTAAAAAGTACAACAAAAATGCGGAAATTACGGAAATTTCATGCCCAGGATTTACTGAAATTGTTGAAAACGGGCTGTATAATTCTCCTTCAATATTAGAGATTGTTGACGACAAACTTGAAAGAATAGGAGATGCAGATAAGATTGTACTAGGCTGTACGCACTACCCTTATTTACTCGGCACGTTTACAAAATTTATCTCAAAAGAAAACTTTATTGACCCCGCAAAAATATTTGCAAACGTCATTTATGAAGATATCAAAAAAGAAAATCAAGGCGCCATTTTTGACCTGCCTAAAAAAGAATTTTACGTCACGGGAGATGTGGAAAAATTCAAAGAAAGTGCGCAAAGATTGTACGATATAAAAGATGAAGTAATGCAGGCATAAATTTTACTTGACGTTTTATCTTAATTGAGTTAGATTATACATATAATTTCGCCCAAAGAAAAATTGAAAATTGAATAATGATGATGTGGGCGTGTGGCGAACTATCCGAGGTGACGAGGATATGCGAGACTTCGCAAATCGGCTGGCAATTTCGCCCAAAGAAAAATTGAAAATTGAATAATGATGATGTGGGCGTGTGGCGAAATTGGTAGACGCGCTAGATTTAGGATCTTGTGAGGAAGCTCGTGGGGGTTCGATTCCCTTCACGCCCACCATATTTATAAAAGAGGTGTAAAAACCTCTTTTTTTCATGCGTGAAGTAAATCGAACCCAAGGGTTCTCCCCTCTCAGAAAAACTTGACATTTAGTCAACTTTTTCTTCGGCAGAGTCTTCACGCCCACCATATTTATAAAAGAGGTGTAAAAACCTCTTTTTTTCATGCGTGAAGTAAATCGAACCCAAGGGTTCTCCCCTCTCAGAAAAACTTGACATTTAGTCAACTTTTTCTTCGGCAGAGTCTTCACGCCCACCATATTTCAAAAGGCCGTAATAAAGCAGTTTTTTCAATATAAGGTGTGAGAGGGCTACAAAAGATAAAACCTTTGTCCTCTCCTTAAACTATAAATTTGTCATAAAAAATTCTTAAAATACCCCTTTTTTATTTTGCAGGGGTTATAAAATTTTAAATATTTGTTATAATGTAAATATCGGGTGGTAGCTGTAACTACCGTAGCCTGCTTAAGAAATCGAAGTGGCACCTAACGCTTGCGTCTGGTGTCACTTTTTATTATGTATAAAATCAAAAAAAAGTAATATTAAACTCAAGTTGAATTCGTTCATAATCGACCTCATTTCATTAGAACTATCGACTAAAATCGGAGTATTGGCGTTGTGCCGAAGTTCTTTCGAAATGCAGGCTGGCATCTATACTTAATTTTTAAAGTCCGTTTATGTTTTGATTATATAATAACTTTTCTTTTGCAGAGGCAAAAAGTAAAAATTCCGGTAAGAGTTTATCTTCACTTAACGGATGATATTTTTGACGAAATTTTAAACGAAACAAAAATATTTAAAAGTCAAATAACTTTCTATTTTTACCAAACTCATGACTGCAAGAAAATTATGTAGTACAGAAGTAAAAAAATAGAAAGGAGCATAAATATGGCAACTGTAGAACCTATACGGGACAAAAAAGATATTAAAAAGGTTGAAAAGATTTTAGCGAAACAAAGTTTTAGAAATTTATTGTTATTCACGCTCGGAACAAATTGCGGTTTGAGAATTTCCGATATCCTAAGACTTAATGTAGGGGATGTAAAAAATAAAAATTACATTCAAATTACAGAAAAGAAAACGGGAAAATTTAAGAAGTTTCCAATAAATTCTAAACTAAAACCTATGTTTGATAAATTTACCAAAGAGCGAAAACAAGATGAACCGCTGTTTTTGTCGGTGTGGGGACATAGATTAGACAGGATAACCTCTTATTGCATAATTCGTGATGCTTGCAGAGAGGCTAAACTTGAAATTATTGTCGGAACTCATACTATGCGAAAAACCTTTGGTTATCACCATTATCAGCAATTTAAGGATGTTGTACTTTTACAAAAAATTTTCAATCATTCTTCACCTACGATAACCTTACGCTATATAGGAATAGAACAAGACCAAATTTATGAAAGCTATAGTAATTTTGTTTTATAAGAAGCGCTTCTGATAATTAGATTGCTTAACGTCTTGAACGCCTAACAGTATATCTAAATTGTTAAGCAATTTGAAAAGAGCTATTGTGATTGACTTTTAGCCGTTTGAGGTTATATATTTCAAGAATGTATAAAATTTTTGATAGCGCTGTAATTACCAAAATGTTTGTGGTAAATTGGGTTTTAGACATCACAAAACAACCTTTAACAATTTAGATAATTTAATCAGCGATTTGTAAAAGTTGTGTATTGATGCGGATTTTCAGCTAAGTATAGTTAAGCAAAAACGGCAAGTGTGCTGCAGAAAGGAACGAACGTGAAAAAAGCGGTATTATTTATAACATTTAACAGGTTAGATTGCGTAAAAGAAACTTTTGAGCAAATACGGCTTGCTAAACCTCCGCGTTTTTATATAGCTTCAGACGGACCAAGAGAAAGCATTGAAGGAGAAGCGGAAAAAGTTCAAGAAATCAGAGATTATATTTTAAGTAATATTGACTGGGATTGCGAAGTAAAGACACGTTTTTTGGAAAAAAATTCCGGAGGTTGTGCTTATGGTGTATCGGGCGCTGTAACCTGGTTTTTTGAACACGAAGATGACGGAATTATATTGGAAGACGACTGTGTTCCGAGTTCATCGTTTTTTAGCTATTGCGAAGAAATTCTGGATAAATACAAAGATGATAAAAGAGTTTGGCATATTGCAGGTCATGCTCCCGTTAATAATGTTAATTTAAAAGAATCCTATTATTTTGCAAAAATTGAACATTGCTGGGGTTGGGCAAGCTGGGCGGACAGGTGGAAATTTTTTAGACTTGATTTAAAGGATTATGACAGAAAAAATCTGGAAAAATTTTCTAAAAGGAAAGATGTTCAAGAATATTGGTCAAAAATTTTAGACATGATGCAAAAAAACCCGGGATATACGTGGGATTATCAATGGACATTCCTAATTGTAGCAAACGACGGTTATTGTATAAATCCCGTAAAAAATATGATATCTAACGTTGGATATAAAGGAGAGCATTATTCTTGTGAAAATTCGCCTCTTTTAAACAAAAAAACTTTCAATTTTGAAAATTTAATTCATCCCAAAGAAGTGGAATTTAACGAGGAAATTGATAACAGAATTTATGACGAAGCTTTCATGATAACAGAAAATTACATCAATTATAATTGGTATGACTATTTGTTTTCGGTTAAAAATACTAAAAAACATAATATATGGACAATATTAGGGATTAAATTCAAGTTTAAACAAAAAAGACAGGACGGAATGTTATTAACAAAAAACTGAATATGCCCTAAAAGTCCCTTTTTGATACAAAAATTTTAAAATTTTTGTAGTTACGGACAGAATATTGCCATAAATGATACTTAAAAAATTAATTTTTCATCGTAGAGCATTAATAATTATTAGAATAGCAGCAACACAGAATTTTTATAAATCGCCGATTAAATTATTTAAATTGTTAAGCAATTTGAAAAGAGCTATTATGATTGAGTTTTAGCCGTTTAAGGTTATATATTTCAAGAATGTATAAAATTTTTGATAGCGCTGTAATTACCAAAATGTTTGTGGTAAATTGGGTTTTAGACAGCACAAAGCAACCTCTAACAATTTAAATATACTGTTAGGCGATTAATGTATTTTCAGGGAGTATATTCAAAAATGGCACCAAAAATATCGGTAATATTGCCCGTATATAATGTCGGTAATTATTTAAAAGAATGCTTGAATTCTATTATAAATCAATCCTTAAAAGAGATTGAAATTATTTGCATAAACGATGGTTCAAAAGATAATTCTTTAGAAATTTTAAATGAGTATGCGGCAAAAGATGAGAGATTTGTAATTTTTAGTCAAGAAAATCAAGGGCAGGGTGTAGCACGTAACAAAGGAGTTGAACTTGCCAAAGGAGAATATATCCAATTTATTGATCCTGATGATTGGGTTGAAACAGATATGTTGGAAACTCTTTATAATTTTGCAAAAGACCATTACTCTCAAGTTGTAAAATTTAATTATACGGAATATAACGATTATTCGGGAAAGTACAAACAACAAAATTTTGCCAGGCAAATACAAGAAGAATATAATTATAATCTGAACGAAACACCATATTACACTTGGAGAGTTCTTAAAAAAGGATGTTTATTTAATATGGACCTGCATGTTTGGTCCCATTTTTATCAGACTGAATTTATTAAATCTAATAAAATCCGATTTGCGCCATGTAAACATGGCGAAGACTATTTGTTTGCAGACGGAGCAATCATACTTGCTGACAAAATAGACTATCTGGATAAATACTTGTATTTTTATCGCATAAGAAGCGACTCTGCCGCTCATGTTAAAAGCGATATGAATTTTTGCGTATTTGATAATATAAAACTTTTAAAGGAATTTCTAATTGAAAATAATTTATTTGATGAATTGGAAGATGAATGGATTAAATATGCTAAAAAGTCTGTAATTTGGCATTATTACCAAGTGCCCGATAAAAGCATAAAAAAATATAAAAATATGTGCCTTCAATATTTTGCGGATGAAAAAGAGTTTAAGAAATCCCTAAAAGAAATAAAAACTAAAAGAACCTTATTAGAACAAATACTTTCGTTCAAAAATGAATACAAAAATGCAATTAAGTATAAAGTGGTTACAATTTTTGGATTAAAATTATATATAAAGCCTAAAAAGAAAAAGAAATAAATGAAAAAGTTAAGCATAATTACAATTTGTTATAATGAACCAAATTTGAATAATACTTGCGAAAGTATTGTTAATCAAACTTGGCAAGATTTTGAGTGGATTGTAATTGATGGCGGGTCAAATGATGAAACTCAAAAAATTTGGGATAAATACAAATATAGAATAGATAAATTTGTGTCAGAACCGGATAATGGAATTTATAACGCAATGAATAAAGGTATAAAACTTGCAAATGGTGCATATTTAAATTTCTTGAATGCAGGTGATGCTTATTGTGATAATAATACATTAATGGATGTTATTCCAAATTTAAATACTGATGTAATAGCATGTGATTTATTAGTATGTAACAAAAATAAAATAGAAAAAATGGTATACCCTGATAAAATTGAAAATTCTTTTTTAATAACAAATACCCTTGGACATCAGGCAACATTTATTAAACACAATTTATTTAAAAAATACGGATTGTATGATGAATCATACAAAATTGTCAGTGATTGGAAAAAATGGCTGGATTTTTTTGTAAAAAATGATTGCACATATCTCCATGTAAATAAATTTGCAGCAAAATTCAAATTGGGTGGAATATCTTCTAATGACCAAGATTTAAATATGCAAGAACGAAGAATGGTACTGGATAATTATTTCTCACAAGAAGAAATCGATGAAGCTTTAAATGAGCTTAATAATAATATTCAATCAATTAAATATAAATTTATAGAACATATATTTTCAGTAAAAAATACGCCTGATAAAACCCACAAAGTTATAACAATATTTGGAATACACATAAAAATAAAAAAGAAATAATATTGCGTGAAACAGATACGAGATTTTAGTTCCGCAGAAGGCTGTATATACGCATTTCACAATGAGGCGAAAGGCGCACAGCCTTTATAAATCGCCGATTAAATTATCCAAATTGTTAAGCAATTTGAAAAGAGCTATTGTGATTGAGTTTTACCCGTTTAAGGTTATATATTTCAAGAAT
>CANQDZ010000034.1 GCA_947594025.1 Candidatus Gastranaerophilales bacterium | reverse complement strand
AATGCTACGGTTATTTTTTGTTTTGGGTTGACCTGTGCTGACGGGTTCCCGTTAGCACAGGTCAACCCAAAACAAAAAATAACCGTAGCATTTGGCGAATAATACAAGCTGCAAGTTATTTTGGTGGCGCACCTTTTAGGTGCGCCATTTTATATTTTAATTATCCTTGTTGAATTATTTCAGATTGTTAATAATTTCTTGAACGGATTTAATTTCAGCATCTTTTTCTGCTATTGAATTTCTTGTTTTTTCAACAACCTCAGCAGGTGCCGATGATACAAATTTTGTATTATTTATTCTTGCGTTTAATGAATTAAGTTCCGCTTTTAGTTTTTCAATTTTCTTGTTTTGGCGGGAAATTTCTTCGTTTAAGTCAATTAAACCTTTCAAAGGTATTGCAAAATTAATGCTTCCGATTGTTGCGCTTGCGCTTTGTTCGGGCATTTTATCTGAATTTGAATACTCTATATTTTCTACTTTTGCAAGTCTTTGCAAGTATTTTTCAGCTCCTTCAAAAACTTTATCTCCCGTAAATGCTATAAGATTTATTGTGCTTGACAGCGGAATATTAAAGCTTGCTCTTATGTTTCTAAGGGAACGAATAACTTCAAAGATAAATTCCATTTTCTCCGCATCGTCACCATAATTTAATTTTTGATTATAAACGGGGTAATCTTCAAGCATTAAGGCCTTGTTGTGACTTGGCATTAATTGATAAATTTCTTCCGTAATGTGAGGCATAATAGGATGCAAAAGTTTTAAAACCTGTTTTAATACATAAACTAAAACACCTTCGTTTTTTTGGACTTTATTGAGTTCCAAGTACCAATCACAAAAATCACTCCAGAAGAAATCATAAATAACGCTTGCAACTTCCCCTATTCTGTAGTTTTTGATGTTTTCATTAACAATTTTTGCAGTCTCATTTAATTTGTGAATAATCCACTTATCCGCAATATTTAAATTATCCAAAGATTCAACGCCGTCGCCTTCCAGATTCATCAACACAAAACGTGAAGCATTCCAGATTTTATTTGCAAAGTTACGTCCGTATTCAAATCTTTCGTCTGAGACTTTAATATCTTGTCCGCCGTATGTACACAAGCTTGTAAGCGTAAACCTTAAAGCGTCGCAGCCATATTTATCAATAATTTCAACGGGGTCAACCGTATTGCCTTTTGATTTTGACATTTTTTGACCGTGTTCATCTCTTATAAGTCCATGAATATAAACGGTAGAAAATGGTGCTTTGCCGGTAAATTCAAGACCCATGGTAATCATTCTTGCAACCCAGAAGAAAATAATATCGAAGCCTGTGACCAAAGTTGTTGTAGGGTAGAATTTTTTAAAGTCTTCTGCATCAGTATTCGGCCAACCCATTGTTGAAAACGGCCATAAACCTGAAGAAAACCAAGTGTCTAAAACGTTAGTGTCTTGTACATAATTATTTGGATCAGGGTTTTCAAGAGCAACAACCATTTCTCCTGTTTCTTTGTGATAGTATGCGGGGATTTGATGTCCCCACCATAGTTGACGAGAAATACACCAGTCTCTTATATTTTCCATCCACATCAGGTAATTTTTTTCCCAACGTTCAGGAATAAATTTAATTCTGCCGTCTTTAACCGCTTTAATTGCTTCTTTTGCAAGAGGCTCCATTTTTACGAACCATTGTTCGGAAAGCAAAGGCTCAATTGTGGTGCTGCATCTTTGGCATTTGCCGACATTATGTTCAAGATTTGTAATCCTTAAAAGTGCCTGTTGTTTTTGAAGCATTTCAACGGTTTTAATTCTTGCTTCTTCTCTTGTAAGTCCATGAAGTTCTTTTGGAACCTCTGTGCAAGCTTTCATTTTTCCTTCACCGTCGATTACCCAAATCGGTTTCAAATTATGACGTGCTCCTATTTCAAAGTCATTTGGGTCATGAGCAGGGGTAATCTTAAGAGCACCCGTTCCAAAACTTCTGTCAACGTATGTATCCGCAATAATCGGAATTTCACGTCCGGTTAAAGGAAGGACACAAGTTTTACCGATTAAGTCCTTATATTTAAAATCATCGGGGTGAACAGCAATCGCCGCATCGCCAAACATTGTTTCAGGCCTTGTTGTTGCGATAACAATTGCGCCGACTTCATCTTTTAAGGGATATGATATTTCCCATAAATGACCTTGTTCCGTTTCATATTGAGTTTCAATATCGGAAATCGCACTTTGACATCTGGGACACCAGTTTACAATATATGCGCCCTTATAAATAAGTCCTTTATTGTATAAATCAACAAACACCTTTTTAACGGCTTGAGAACATCCCTCATCAAGCGTAAATCTTTGACGCGATAAATCAAAACTTGCACCAAGTCTTTTAAGTTGTCCTAAAATTCTTGATTTATGAGTATTTGCCCAATCCCAAGTTGTTTCTATAAATTTTTCCCTGCCTAAATCATGACGAGTTTTTCCTTCTTTTGCAAGCTGTTTTTCAACTACGTTTTGAGTTGCAATACCTGCATGGTCGCAACCGGGAAGCCATAAGGCTTCATAGCCTGACATCCTGTGATAACGAATTAAAATATCTTGAAGTGTTTCATCAAGTGCGTGTCCCATATGCAAAACGCCCGTGACGTTTGGAGGCGGTATTACAATCGAATACGGCTCTTTTTTTGATTTATTATCCGCTTTAAAAAACTCGTTTTCTTCCCAGAATTTATAAATTTTTTCTTCAACTTCTTTTGCATTATATACTGTCGGCAATTCTTTCATTTACTATTTCCTCATTATCTCGCCTTCAAGAATACCATAAAAAAACTCCCGATAAAATCACATATCAAAAAAATATTTTTTCATGTTTTGAATATGTATGAACATTACTCCGATATCAACAAGATTTACTCAAAACATATATTTCCAAGGCAAAAAACAAACAGCGATTAACGGACACGATAAAAATCAAGAGAAGGATGTTTTTGTAAAAAATACACCCCGTAAAGAGTATAAAAGCCTTACGGAAAAATATGGTCTTAACCCGAGTGAAATAGGCGTTAAAGCAGCAACTCCATTTTATATAACAGACAAGCAAAAGGCTCTTTTTGTGGAAAAACTTCTTGAAGCGCACGAGCTTGCAAAGAAAAATGTTGAAACCGGAAATATGGTAAAACTCGGTTTTTCAACCAATATGTGCCTATCAGATGATACTTGGCATCTTGCGACTAATTTCAATAACACGAGGAACGATATTTCATCGATATGCGGAGAAAGATCTGCGGTTATCGTAGCATACAATGATTTTCTAAAAAATCTTATAAAAACGGGCGATACCAAGCTGACCCAAAATGATTTTAAAATTAAGTATTTAGTTATGTCATCAGCAAAAGAGCTGGGGAAAGACAGAAATGCGTCAAGCCCGTGTGCTGACTGCTTAAGCTGGTTAAACACAACAAAATTTTTTGATGATGATACCAAAATTATATATTTGACATCCGATGAGAATACAAACAAATATAGTTTAGAAATCAAAACCCTAAAGGAACTTCTTCCCATGAGAGGCAGAGATGCACTTGATTCAATACCGACAAGAAAGAATGCATTGTTAAATACGTATGTAATAAGTAAAGACGCCCAAAGAATTATGGATGAAAAGGGTATTGATGTAAAAGATATAAGAAAAACTCTCATGAAGGCAAGAGATATTTATAATACAACAAATTTCACATCTTACTCGGACCAAAAAATAGGTGCTTGCATTAAAACTGGCAACAATTATTTTTATGCACCAAAAATTGATTGGTCAAAAAGATGGTTCGTAGAGCCTGCTGAATTTGCAATTGCTAAATCGATTGAAGAGTTGGATGAACCGCAAATGCCCGACATAATTGCATACTACGGAACCAATGAAACGATTGCGGAAAATGACGAAGTCGAAAGAGATGGAATTATAAGCCTAAAAACGCTCGGCAGAATTAAATCGTACGATAGAAACGCTGAACCTCTAATTGTTGTTATAAACGGAAACGACGAGATAGATGTACGTTCAATCAATGACTTTATGCCAAAAAGTTCGGCATTTCACCAATCTTATTTGAAGTAATACTCCAACTTTCCTATACTTAAGGCTAATACTTTCTCAATTATAATTTGATTAATCTTTTTATAAGATGAGAAAAATATTGCTTATTTTTATAACACTACTGCTGCCGTTTTCAAATGCTGAAAGAATAATAGACTTTGACAATTTGGATTACGAAGCGGAAATTATTCAACTCATAAATCAGGATCCCGTTTATATAGATTTAAGAGAGTGTATATATTTAGCACTTATAAATAACGCTTATTTGAAAAGCAGAAAAAGCCTTTATGACAGTAAAAATTATGAATATAAATATAGTTTTGCATCATTACTGCCCGATGCCGGTCTTCAAGGATATACAAGAATAATAAAAGGTCAGCTTTTGGTAGGGGGCGCCTTGATAGAAGATTTAAACGAAGTTGCACTTTATGGCGGACTTTGGGCACAATATGATGTAACGGGAGCAGTCAGAAATATATTTGAAATTCTTTCAAGAAAAAATTTAAAACTCGCACAGCACTATGATTTTACAGGCACAAGACAAGAGTTATTGTATAAAACGGCATCCGGATATTATGAGCTTATGCTCACAAAATTAATTGTTCAAAATCTTTTAATTGCTCTAAAAGACAGAACTTATCAGCTTGAAATTGCAAAAGCGAGATATGAAGCAGGCGAAGCAGAAAAATTGGATGTCATAAGATCAGAGGTTGAAGTTCAGGAAACAAAAATCAACCTTATAGGCGCCGTAAATGACCTTCAGGTAAAGCAAACTCAACTCGCGCGCATTATAGGAGTTGATTCATACAGTCCTTTATTTCCTATTGAAAAGGAGATAAAAGAATACACCCTTACAAAAAATCTCACACAAAAGGAGATTATAGATAACGCTATGGTTGTTGTCCCTAAAATAAAAGAAATGGAAGAACAAATAAGCTCTCTCAAAAAACAGAGGGGGAAACTGTATATGGATATTGTTCCAAATGTTACTTTGGACTATGAAGCATCATATCAAGGTACTGTAAGGCTTGGACTTCTCCCAAACACAACTTTCCTCGCAAATGTAAATATCCCCTTAGGAGATAAATTATATGTCGGCACTTGGGCAAAAATTAAAGCCTTAAGCAAAGAAATAGAATCAAAGGAATACGAGCTCAGTTATTTAAAAACAGAGGTAAGAGAAAACATCATAATTTCATTTTTTAATTCGGAAAGGTCAAGAAAAGAAATAATAGAAAATAAAAAACAGCATGAAATGACCAAAAAGGCTGCAGAAATTGCAACAGCAAAATATTTGGAAGGGATAGAAGAAATCATAAACGTAATTAATGCTCAAACAAATAAAACTCAAACTATGATAAACTTATCCAGCAACAAAGTAAATTACAACCTTCATCAGCTTTCCATTCTCTACCATGCGGGAATAATAAGCGCCGATAATATATTAAACGGCTATAATCCGTAAATTACTTCCATTTAATTTTTATATGAGCAAGCTCCTCACCGTTTACGGTCATAAGAGAATGAACGGAATAGCACCCGTCTTTGTTGTACAATGCAAGTGAAATAACTTTTTCAGTATCGGCGGTTGATTCTTTTTTAAAATCAATATTTATTTCATAAGCGGTATGAGTTTTTAAAAAATCGTACCCCATTGTATCCTGCGCCCATGAAATATAATTTGAATTATTTACATGACCGTTAAGGTCAGTGTCGTCGAACCTGATTGTTATTTCTTTTTTAAAGTCTGCGCCTTCTATTGTTTCAACTTTTTCAAAATCGGTATCAAGCGCCTTTTTATCATCAAGCTCGGGAAAATTTAAAGTTTTGAAGGGATTTAACAATCTCTTTGAATTTATATCAACAACCGTCCAAAGACTTGCGGCACAACCGATTTTTTCGTCATTTTTATATATTTCAAAATCACGTCTGCAAGTAATACCCTTATTTGCAATCGGCCAAGTTTTAATCTTAATTTTTTCCCAAGCCTTCGGCATTTTATCCAATTTCAATCTGTATTTCACAACAAACCACGCAAGTCCTCTTGTGTAAACGTCGGAATAGCCAAAGCCGAGATTTTCTGCGCTTTCATAAGCAATATCTTCCAAAAAATGAAATAAATAAGCGGGTTTTAGTTCGTTATTACAATTTACCTCGTAACTTTTTACTTCGTATTCTTTAATAAGTTCATTTTTAATATTCATAAATGAATTTTATCATAAGAGGAGACTTAAACACAACATTGTGCTATAATATGTAAAAAAAAGGATTAAGCTATACAAGTAAAGGAGAAAAGAGAATGACTAAATTTGTATGTACTGCTTGCGGCTGGTCAACAGAAGCAGAAGAAGCACCCGAAAAATGCCCGTTGTGCGGATGCAAAACTTTCAATACACCATCTAAAGGTGATAAAACATACGCTTGCGAACACCGTGTTGGCGACGGAATTGTTGAGGACAAGGAAATTATGGAAGGTCTTCGCATGAACTTCAACGGTGAATGCACGGAAGTCGGCATGTATCTTGCAATGTCAAGAGTTGCTGAACGCGAAGGTTATCCGGAAATTGCGGAAGCTTATAAAAGATATGCTTTTGAAGAAGCTGAGCACGCGGCAAAATTTGCTGAACTTTTAGGTGAAGTTGTAACATCTTCTACGAAGAAAAACCTTGAACTAAGAGCAGAAGCTGAACAAGGCGCTTGCGAGGGCAAACTTGCAATTGCAAAAAAAGCTAAAGAACTTGGATATGATGCAATTCATGATACGGTTCACGAAATGGCAAAAGATGAAGCTCGTCACGGAAAAGGTTTTGACGGTCTTCTAAAAAGATATTTTAGTTAATCTTATATAACATTACCTCCCCTCAAGTAAGGGGAGGTAATAATTTATTCCCCAAATTAGAATTAAACAGTAAAAGGAGAAAATATGAAAAAAAAGATAGCACTATTATTGCTTTTAAATTTTTTGTTTATGAATTTAAACTCTTTTACATTTGCGGTTACGGAGCATATAAATATTTCTGAAAAGATGGCAAAGAAAAGCCCTACAAATTTAGTTATCAATGATGATAATAAAGTAATTATTGTAGAATCTAACGTTATAGAGGCAGCCTTTACCCAAGATTTTTCAACAAAAACCGCTAAAGTTGGCGACAAGGTTGATTTTATATTAAATAACGGACTATGTACAAAAGAAGGCACAAAGATATTGCCTGACGGAACAATATTGGTTTCAAAGGTAACAAGCATTGTTAAGCCAAAATCATTCAACAGAAGCGGAAAGGTAACACTTGAATTTTTATCATTTATAACACCTAACGGGGTAAACATCCCTATTAATGCAAAAGTATTTAACAAGAAGGGATTTTTGTCCAGAGGAAAAGCTAACGCACTGGGCAAGGGACTTGCAACAACGCTCGGCGCAGGCGGAATAGGAGTTGGTGCAGGCTGCGGTATCGGCGCTGCAGCAGGAGCCGTTATAGTTGGCGGTTTTGCAATTGGTTTACCTGTCGGCATTGTGGTAGGTGCACTTGCAGGTTATGTAACACCCGGACTTCACTATAAAGCAAAAGCAGGTGATACAATCCCAATTCAAATAACGGATGATGTTGTTCTTGCAAAATAAAATGTAAACGGCAATATACAAAAAAAGACGCTCTTTAAAATGAGCGTCTTTTTTATTTTGAATATTTTAATTAGTACCTGTAATGTGCAAAAGCTTTGTTTGCTTCTGCCATTTTGTGAGTATCCTCACGCTTCTTGCAAGAAGCACCTGCACCGTTTGAAGCATCAATAATTTCGTTAGTTAATTTTTCAATCATTGATTTACCGCTTCTTTTTCTTGCGGATTCAATAATCCAGCAAGAACCGAGAGCTTGACCTCTGTCGGGTTTCACTTCAATAGGTACTTGATATGTGCTGCCGCCAATACGTCTTGCTTTAACTTCAATTAAAGGGGTAACGTTTGACAAAGCTTTTTCAAATACTTCGATTGGTTTTTGTTTTGTTCTTTCGCCAACTTTTTCCATAGTTTTATAGAAAATATTTTGAGCGACAGATTTTTTGCCTTTTTTCATTAATCTATTAATAAATTTTGCTATATCTACACTGTTAAATAGAGGATCAGGCAACGGAACTCTTTTTACAGGTTTAGAACGTCTTGACATTTATTTGACCTTTCTTTTTACTTTTTAGCTCTCTTTGCACCGTATTTAGATCTACTTTGAGTTCTGTTTGCAACTCCTGCAGTATCCAAAGTACCTCTAATAATATGGTATCTTACACCGGGGAGGTCTTTAACCCTGCCGCCTCTGATTAGCACAACAGAGTGTTCTTGAAGGTTGTGACCAATACCCGGAATGTATGTTGTAACTTCAAAACCGTTTGTTAATCTGACACGAGCAACTTTTCTCATTGCAGAGTTTGGTTTTTTAGGTGTTGTAGTATAAACCCTTGTGCATACACCGCGTTTTTGAGGACAGCTCATTAGCGCAGGTGACTTGGTTTTATCTACAATTTTCTTTCTTTCATTTTTTACCAATTGACTGATAGTCGGCATATTTTTACCTCATTTTTCTTATTGTTTCCTACTATTTCACAATAAACAAAGTTAATTGTCAATTAAAATATTACAAAAGCTTAAGGTCTTGACGAATTTGACTCAAAAAAAGATAATATATGTATGACGGAAAGAGAAATATTTCAACTTGAAGAATTACTTAAGGAATATATCTTGGATGAAATAGCAAGAGATTCGGCAGGCGACGCAAGCGATACAAACAAATACAAAAACTTGAGAATTTCAATTGACAGCGCAGGCGTTTTTAAAGAGCCGAATTTTAAAATACAAATCGGAATGCTTGAGGCAATTTATACAATCGAAGACTGTCTAAAATTATCAGGCGCCCTCGCAACGGATGATGAAACTTACGTAAGAGAATGGCACAAAAAGGGCTCCAACAGAGAACTGCTCAGAATGTATTGGCAAAGTGAAAATATAAAAAAAGAAAGAATTCTTATAACTCCGTTTGACTTATCGTGATTATTTTTTTGACTGCCTCTTTATTTCACGCTCATAAAATTCTTCAAATCTGTCTTCAAGTATTGCTTTTCTTATTTCGCGTGCATAATTTACCAGAAAATAAATATTATGAATACTGATTAGAGTTGCAGCAGTTGATTCTTGCGCTCTGTAAAGATGCCTTATGTAAGCTCTCGTATGATTTCTGCATGTCGGGCAGCCGCATTCGGGGTCAAGCGGCGAAAAATCTTCTTCAAATTCTTTATTTTTAATAATTCTGTTTCCCTCATGCGTAAAGAATGAGCCGTGTCTTGCGTTTCTTGTGGGCAAAACGCAATCAAACATGTCAATTCCGTTTTTTATCCCTTCAAGCAAATCAACGGGGGTTCCGACGCCCATTAAATATCTCGGCTTATTTTCAGGCAAAAATTTTGTTACAATATCTACAATATGTTTTTTAATATCCAAAGGCTCACCGACGCTCACGCCGCCAATACCAAAACCTGCGGGGTCATATTTTGAAGCTTCAATCGCACTTTGTTCTCTTAAATCATCATAAAATGCCCCTTGAACAATCGGAAAAAGTGCCTGTTTATCATTTTTATGAGCTTCAAAACATCTTTTAAGCCACCTGTGAGTTCTCTCCATCGCTTCTTTTGCATTATCATAAGTGCAAGGATAAGGAGCACATTCATCAAATGCCATTATAATATCTGCTCCAATTTTTCTTTGGATTTCCATTGATTTTTCGGGCGAGATAAAGTGTTTTTTTCCGTTTGCGGGGTCAACAAATTCAACACCTTCATCTGTTATTTTTCTGAGTTTTGCTAAAGAAAAAATTTGAAAACCGCCGGAATCCGTAAGCATAGGTTTGTGAAAATTTTCAAAATTATGAATACCGCCGGCTTTTTCGATTAAATCAACCCCCGGCTTTAAATACAGATGATAAGAGTTTGCAAGAATAATCTGCGCGTTAGTACTTAAAACCTGCTCGGGTGTTAAAGTTTTTACAACGGCATTTGTTCCTACCGGCATAAAAACGGGGGTTTCAATATCACCATGCGGGGTATGAAAAACTCCTGCACGAGCGCGCGATTTTTTAGATGTTTTTAAAAGCTTGTACCAAAAGTTTTTATTCACAAATTTCACTTTCGTCAAAGTAGATTGCAATTTCGCGTTCCGCACTTGCCTTACTGTCTGAACCATGAATTACATTTCTTTGCATAACTTGAGCATAATCGGCTCTAATTGTACCAATTGCAGCCTTATTCGGGTCAGTCGCCCCCATAATACGTCTTACTTCCTCGATAACATTTTCGCCCTTAATTACCATGGCAACAACAGGACCCGATGTAATATATTCGATGAGACCGGGGTAAAAAGGTTTACCTATATGTTCTTCGTAATGTTTTTGAGCAATTTCTTCCGTAACATTAAGCACCTTGAGGGCGGCAATTTTGTATCCTCTTTTTTCAAATCTGGTTAAAATTTCTCCGACCAGACCTCTTTTAACGCCGTCAGGCTTAATAGCTACAAAAGTTCTTTCCATTTTTTCTCTCCTTTATGTCTTAATTATAAAACAGAAATAAAAAGTATCAAATGCAAGCTTAACAAGTAGAATGCAAAGGGGAAATAAACAGCATTAACAAAATATATACATGCAGATATTGTTTGAATTTTAAAATGTATGCTAAAATAATCGCATGGCAATAATCACTGACAAAATATTAGTAAACACAAAAGGTTTTACCGACATAATTGATATTACAAATCAGGTGCAGACATGTGTTCAAAAGCATAATGTGAAAGACGGTATGGTGCATGTTTTTGTGATAGGTTCAACTGCCTCAGTCACAACAATTGAATATGAACCGGGACTCTTAGAAGATATTAAAGAGGCTCTTGAGGTCATTGCGCCAACCACAAAAGAATATCACCATGATGCAAAATGGCATGACGGAAACGGTTTTTCCCATGTAAGGTCGGCGCTTGTCGGTAACAGTGTTGTTGTTCCTCTTATGGGAGGCGCAATGCAGCTGGGTACTTGGCAGCAAATTATCCTGCTTGATTTTGATAACAGGTCCAGAGCAAGAAATATAATAGTACAGGTTATAAGCTAATTGGAAAAGTATAAAAAGATATTTAAAAAATATGATGTTGATGCAATTTTGCTTCAAAGTTTTGATGATTTTACAATTCAACATATACCAAAATCTGAGCTTACAAGAATTACCGGCTTTTCGGGTACGGCAGGCGAGGCGGTCATCACAAGAGAAGGCAAAATCTATCTTTTTGTTGACCCCAGATACCATATTCAAGCAGAAAAAACGGCAAATAAAAATGTAACCGTTATTAAAATGCAAATGGGTGAGGGTTTTATAACCTTGCTTCAAAATTATATTTCAAAAGATACAAAACTGCTTGTTGACTCAAAATACGTAACATACGATTTTTACAAACTTATAAAATCAAGGTTTAAAAATGTCGCGGCAGATAGTTTTATTGAAAGATGTCCAAAAAGCATAACCGAATACAGTATTAAAACAGATAAAATAGAAAAATTAAAAAACAAATTAAAGATGTATAAAGCACGCAATATCTTAATTACCGATACCGAGCATGTAAGTTATTTAACGGGCTTAAATGACCATAAGACTCCTTATTCAAGTGCAATAAGAGCAAAGCTTTTAATAAATGAAAAAAATACTCTTATTTTTGACGAAACACCAAAATTAAAAGGAAAAACAATTTTATATGAAGAAAATTTACCTTTATATGATTTTTTAATGACAGAAAACCCCATTTTACTCAAGAAAAATCATATAGCCGAGATGATGTCCGTTAAAACAAAAAAGGAGATTGATTGTTTTAAGGACTCATTCAAGAGACTGGATGAAGCCCTTTATAATTTTAGGGACAAAATAAAAATCGGCTTATCGGAGTATGAATTAAATAAAATTTTTGAACACGAAATTTATAAAACGGGCGCAGATGCCTTAAGCTTTAAAACAATATTATCTGTCGGCGAAAATACAGCCTCAATTCATTATTCAAACTATGATAAAAATAAAATTTTAAAGGAAGATGATTTGCTTCTTCTTGATTGCGGAGGTTATTGGAAATCCCCTCTTGCAACCGATATTACAAGAGTTTTTACGGGCGGAAAGCCTACGGATGAGCAGAAATACATTTATACAATTGTTTTAAAAGCTTTTTTAAACTGTTATCACGCACCTTTTGGAACAGGATTGGAACTTGATGCTTTGGCTCGAAAAATATTTGAGGATGAAAAAATCAAAGGCTTTACTTTTCCTCACGGATTAGGACATGGGCTTGGCTATAATGTTCACAGCTTTCCTCCCGTAATATCGCCTAAGGGCGTGCAAAAACTTAAAAGAGGGATGACGTTTACCATTGAACCGGGTCTTTATCTTGAAAATAAATTTGGAGTAAGACTTGAAAACAGCGTTTATATGGGAAATAAAAATATCAAACATTCTTTTTCAAAATTTCCTTTTGAAAGCAACCTGATTGATTTAAAGTTCTTAAACGAAAAAGAAATTTCATACTTAAGGGATTGGCAAAATGGAAGATAAAATAACAAGTCTGCAAAATAACTGGGTCAAAAAGGTTGTCTCTTTGCAGAATAAAAGCGAAAGGGACAAGGAAGGACTTCTTATATTAGAGGGCAGGAAGCTCATTGAGGGCGCTGTTGAATCGGGAGTTGAAATAATAAAAACATTTTCCGTAAAAGAAGGAGAGGGTATCACCCTTGTTGATGATAAAGTTATCAAAAAAATGTCTACAACATCATCTCCTGCAGATATTATTGCGGTAGCCAAAAAACCTGAGTATAAATTCAAAGAATACAAAAAAGTAATTCTTCTTGATTCAATAAAAGATGCGGGAAATTTGGGCACAATAATAAGAACCGCTTGTGCTTTTAATATCGATGCAATTTTACTTTACGGAAATTGTACGGACGAATTTTCGCCAAAAGTTTTAAGGTCATCCGTTGGATGCGCATTTAAAATTCCCGTGATTAGAATTAATGAAGATACGATTAAAGAACTTTCCAAAAAATATAATTTAATTTCAACAGTCGTAAATTCAAAAAATAAAATAGAAGATATCGATTTTAAAAAACCTTTTATTTTAATGTTTGGCTCGGAAGCAGAAGGACTTTCAAATAATTTAAAGAAAATTCAAAACACGGATTTTACGCTTCCCATGAAAAGTACGGTTGAATCTTTAAACCTTGCAATATCCGTCGGCATATGCATTTTTGAAGCTTCAAAAAGGTAAATTTTGAGCCAAATCCTTGAGCGCATTTGCTCTGTGAGACATTTGATTTTTAATTTCTTCATCTAAATCTGCAAGGGTTTTTCCGCCGTATCCTTCAGGTAAAAATACGGGGTCGTATCCAAAACCGTTGGAACCGCTTTGTTTTTTGGCAATTTTGCCCTTACAGTATCCTTCGGTTTGATAGATAATTTTCCCTTTATCGTCGCATAGTGTTAAAGCGCAGGTAAAATGGGCG
>CANQDZ010000033.1 GCA_947594025.1 Candidatus Gastranaerophilales bacterium | reverse complement strand
ACGTTCCGAGTCCAAGGAACCACAAAACAGAAAAATATTGCAACAGATGTTGCAGACAGATATGGCGGGCATCGCCAAGTGGTTAAGGCCTCGGATTGTGGTTCCGATATGCGTGGGTTCGAGTCCCACTGTCCGCCCCACTTAGACCTCTCAGGAGGTCTTTTTTAATATTGCGGGACTCTCACCCAAGCAAAACTTCGTTTTGCCATGGGTTCTTCCCTCTACTCAAAAACAAGGTTTCCTGCTTTTTCCGCCTGTCAAATCAAAGATTTGTTCATTCCCTTCATTCGCTTTTGTTCATTACGGTCATAACGGCGGTCATCGACAGTTACGTTAAGCCAAACTCATCGCTTGTCTTAACTTCACTCCGGCTCAAGCATTCGTTCTCGTCGGCAGAGTCACTGTCCGCCCCACTTAGACCTCTCAGGAGCAAAAACCTTATTAAATAAGGCGTATTGCTGTAACGCGGAAGTAAGGGCAAAATGAGCGGAAATTTAATTCTTATAGTCGACAAGAATTTTTACTGTATCTTTTAACAATCCTGACGCCCATCTTATAATTAAAATACCCCCGAGAATTCCGATTATAGAATCAAGATAGATTAAATTTAAATATTTTCCCGCACATAAAGCTCCAATTGCAAGTATTGAAGTGAGTGCATCTGCCAAAATGTGCAAATAGGCTGCTTTAAAATTATAATCATTATTTTCTTTATGTTCTTCATATTCCTGTTGACCGTGACAATGGCTGTGCCCATGGTCGTGATTACCGCCCATAATAAAAATACAAATAAGGTTAACGACAAGCCCGATTACTGCAACAAGTATTGCTTCTTCAAATTTGATTTCAAGAGGATTAAGAAATCTTGTGATTGCTTCTATCACAATCCATATACCTGTAAAACCAAGAAACAATGCACTTGTGTAGCCTGCCAGTGTTCCGATTTTTTCTGTTTCGTATTTTTTAACAAAAATATATGCGACATAAGTAAGCCCCAACGCCAACGCGTGAGTCCCCATATGATAGCCATCCGCAAGAAGTGCCATCGAATTGGTAAAATATCCGTATGCAATTTCAGCTGCCATAGCCGCGACTGTAAAGATAATAACTGCAAGTGTCTTTTGTTCGTTTCCCTTTAAAATTTCTTGATGGTGCGTCATGATTTACTCCTAAATTCCAATGCTATTTATATTATAGTTGAACAACTATTCAACTGTCAAGACTAAATTAAAAAATTGTTACAAAAGTTTGACATTTGAACAAGTATTCAACTATTATAAAGAAATGAAAAGTATTGAAATTGATACAATATACAATCTTTCGGATTTTTTTAAAATCATAGGCGATGTTACAAGAATACGTTTATTAATTTCGCTTGAAGAAAATGAAATGTGCGTTGGCGAACTTGCTAAAACTCTAAAAATGACAAAATCTGCAGTTTCGCATCAATTGAAAACATTACGCAGCGCAAAATTGGTAAAAGTCGAAAAACGCGGAAAAAACGTGTTTTATTCTTTGAGCGATTATCATGTTAAAACCCTTCTTAATATGGCTTACGAGCATATCAGCGAATAAGCGGAAAATGTTTTTATAAAATTTCTTGATAGATAGTTCGTAATTTAGTATTATTATCTAACAGTTATTAGTTAGGTAAAGGTTTATGCAAAGCAAAAAACCAAAAATTTTTACGCAGGAAAATTATCTTAAATACTACTATGACATTCCGTATGAAGGTACAACTTCTCAGGGAAAGCCTTTAAGGAAACTGAAGAATATTACATGCCCGTACAGAGGTATAAAAATTATTCCTGCAGAAGCCGCAAAAAGTTTTGAAAAAATTCTGTCAAAATCCAAAACGGCACTTGAAATAGCAGAGCTTTTATCAGGTTATAAAAAGAATATGCTGCCTACGGAAAAGGCACTTTTTACTATTTTTCAAGAGTTTGCGGAGTTGAACCCTGACGATAATCTTCAAAACTGTCTGCAAATGATAAAGACAACAAGTTTATCCAAATTAAAGCTTGAGGAGCTTAGCGTACTGGATGAAGTAGATAAATTAAGCTGTAAATTATCCGTCAACACGGCACTTAAATTAAGGGCAAAAACAACAAAATGCCGTCAAATAGTTTTAAGTGATTCAAAGCGCGACAGCTTCAAAAGAAAAATTTTTTTAAGCTCTCTGGAAGAAATTATTCCAAACGAAAACGAAAGAGAAATTTTTAGCGATATAAAAAATAAAGCGTTGTTTTTGCCGACATCGGAAAGTTCCAAAAATGCTTTTATTGTTAAATATTCCAAAAGAAAACAAGAAGAAATAGCAAGAAGAATTTTTATCGCCTCAACCGGCTCAATTGAACATATTACTCCGCAATCCTCAGGCGGACTAAATAACATCGGAAATTTCTTATTAACCTGTGCAAACGGAAACAGATACAGAGAGAATATGCGCCTTGTTGACTACGTAAAAAGATTTCCAAAAATTCCCGAGTACTGTCAGGCGTATGTCGATGATATAATTGACGAAATTCATAAGGGCGGTTTAAAGGGTAATGAAACATATCCGTATAAAATCAAAGAAAAACTCATGGATGAGTCACAAGGCAGAATAATGATAAGTCTTTCAGGCTATAAGTATTCAAAAGATGATGCCCTCGAAGCAGCATACGAATATGACCACAGGTTTGACAAGTACAAAAAAAGATATTAGGTCGAATATTAAGAACGGAACTTATCAAGCAAATCTTTTATTTCCTGAATTTTTGTATCAACATTTTCTTCATCCAGAAAAGATTGCTTTACGCAAGTTTCAAGATGCTTTCTCAAAATATTGCTTTCCACGGATTTTATGGCAGACCTGACCGCTTTTAGCTGAATTAAAATATCAGGACAATATCTCAATTCTTCTATCATTTTTTTGATACCTTCAAGCTGTCCTATTGCCCTGTTTATTCTTGGTATTTCGGCTATGTGGCTCGGGTGGGCGTGCTGTGTGTTTTTATTTTTCATATTATTTATTTTTTTTATCTTCTTTATCTTCGCATTCGGGGCATTTGCACTGCGTTCCGTCACATGTGCAATTTTCGCCGCAGGTGCAGTTTGGACAAGTACATTTAGGATTTGAACAATTTGACATGGTTACAGCCTTTCTCTTTATAATTCTATTATATACCTATACGGGGTATAAGTAAATACGAAAATGAAAAATTTTAACATATTTTTTACAATAAATAATAAAGACCTCTTTAAAGGTCTCTATTATCTAATATTCTTTTTTGTTTACTTTATCTGAAAGCTCAATAATATGGTTATAGATTTCATCCTGCGACTTTTTACTCTTTAAATACTCTAAAATTTCCTTCTTTGTACCGGAAATCGGATATCTTGAATAAATTTTGTTGCTTCCGTTTTTATAAACACCTATATTTATTAATCTCTGAGTTTTTGGGTCAAGAGGGTCATGTTCTATTGCAACTCTTGCAATATTGGAGGTACCCTTAACTTCGACAAAAACGGAATAAGGAGTGTATTTTCCATTTTCCGGAACCATACGTTCACCGCCCTTAGCAAGGTATTGAGTTGCTTCTTTAATATATTCTTTTAGTACTTCTTCGTCCGTCATCTTTTTCCTGCTTTGCGGTTTGGATAAGCCTTGAAAATTAATTTTGTTGTTGGTAATGGCGTTCATTTTTCTCCTTATTATACACTATTAATAAACATGTAACTATAATTATTTGCTTGAATGTTTTAACAAACCTTCCATTGTGAGTTTGTTCAAACTATTTTCTGACAGCTGTTGATTTGATTTTGAGAAAAGATTTCTCAAATATGATTTTGCCAAATTATTCTTGTCCGCATATTGAAGATTTGGAATTTTTGGTACTTCGGTTGCAATGCCTAATTCCTTCAGCCTTAAATGCTCATACACTCTTGATAAATATTCGTTGTATTGCTTGTAACTATCTTCAGACAGCCCTTTCATCGTTGAATAAATGTCTTTATATTTTAAATTAGTTATTTTTGTTTTCCCTTTTCTGATGTCATAAGGTATATGTTCCACATCTGCAAAACTGTTTACTTCTTTTCCTCTTATTTGAAGTTCCACATCTGCAAGTTGTGTGCCGAGTGTATGATTACTTGTTAAATTTGTTTGAGCCGTTGTGTAGCCTGATTCTTTTACTGCCTTTGAAAGTTCTGTTACGAAAGGTTTTTCGCCCTCAGAACCAATAAATTTGCCTCCGTTATCATTTAAAACTTCTATTTCGTTTATAATCGTTAACTCTTTTTTTGTTGCTTTGTGATATGAAATTCCGATTTGCCTTAAATCTTTTTCCGGAATATAAGATTTACCCCATTTTGAGAAGTTGTTGAATTCGCCTTCTCCGAGATGAATTGTCTTTGAATCAATTTTTTCACACAAAGCCTTTGTAAAGTCGCCTGTTTGAGCGTGTTTTAATTCAGAAAGAACATCTTGATATTCTTGCGAAAGAGGCTTTTTAGATGTTAATGCTTTTACAAAATCATCATACGTTTTCCCCGTGCCTTCAAGAGCCTTGGTTGCAATTTCTTTTGATTGTTCGGGAGTTAAGCTTTTAAGGTGAACTCTAATGCCGTATCCGTCGCCAATTACCTTTGCGCATGAATTTATATCCGTTGATTTTAAATCGCCTTTTTTGAATTTGCTAAGAAGTTTTGAATATATAGATTTTTTTGATTTTGCTCTGCTTGTTATATCATCAATACTTTTAACATCCTTAAAAAATTCTTTGTATTCTTCAAGGACTATTTTTTCGTTTTCTTTGTATTTTTTATTTAATTGGGAAGCAGATTTCCTAAGCTCTCTGATTTGTTGAAGTGTCGGAGCAACCTCGTTTTTGGATTTAGCTTTAGCCGGTACAAGGTTTTTTTGTACGGCTTGTGCGGCTGTACCTGCAATACCGCCAAATACCGCACCCGTTAAGGCATCTTTTCCTATTTGTTTGGCGTCAAATACGTCATTCTTAACTCCGTTGGTTGCTCTTTCCGTTGTCTTAACTGCGGTTTTTACGGCACCCCCGATTGCGCTTGATTTGAGGAATGAAGTTTTGCCCGTAGCAATTGCAGAAGCTGCAGCAATTGCGGCTGATGCTATTGTTGAAGTTATATCAACCGCAGAACTTTGTTTTTGCTTAAAAGAATTGATATATTCTTCAACTTCTCTGTATGAAATTTCTCCATTTTTATATTGTTCTATTTTTTCTTCAATTTTTTTGGTCGAAGCGCCAATGCCGGTTAGTTTTTTAACCCCGTTTAAAAGCTTGCCCATAACACCTTGAGCATTTTTTGCTTCTTCTAATTTTGAATTTAAAACTTCACTTCCGTCTTCTTCAACCTTGGTATTTGAAGCATCAAAAATGTCGCCTGTCTTGCATTCAGGTGTTTGCTTATCAAAGTAATCTCTGCGAATTTCCTTCGCATTGTTTCCTCTGCTATAAGAATTTACGTACGTAATACCTAAAGTCATTAAATATCTCTCGAGTGTATACCTAAATAAACAATTTTTTTGAGTAAAAATTGTTATAAATTAAGGCAATGATTAAAAATTGTTAACGTCCGAGACATACTTATGTCTTTAAAAAATATCAGCACTTTTAATAAAATAAAAAACGGAGAAGGCGGGATTCGAACCCGCGGCGGAATTGCTCCCGCACAGACGTTCCAGGTCTGCACCTTAAACCACTCGGACACCTCTCCTGAACACTTTTAATAATAGCATGAAAATAAGCAAAGAATTATATTTACATGTTTTATAATTCTATACTCAAGCAAGGAGCAGACTAATATGAGAATTTCACCCGTTAATTATTCTATGCAAAGGGCATATTCGGCACAAATCATGACTGTAAATAAAAAATGCACAAAACCTTCAGAGACATCTTATGCACCTCAGTCCTTATCATTTGGTATAGATTATGACCGCATAAAGAAAAATCTGGAGCCAAAATTTAATTTCTACGATAAAAATGGTGTATTTACGGTTGAAGATATTTCAGATAAGAAGGTTGGAAAAAAATATTTATTACACCCGACTGACCCAAAATATAAAGATTTAACTATTTTATTTACTCCCAAAACAACAATAGATACCCCAAATCATGAGCTTGAAGCATACTATAGACCAAGTGTTTGTCCCGTATCTTTCGGAGGTCAAGTCTGGGGAAGTATCAGAAGTGACGAAAACGGCGCGGATAACGTCATGAAAAAAGCCTATACCGATTTTTGGGAAACGGGCATGAGAGACCTTGTTCATACGACGGAAAGAAGTGAAGGCACGGATTTATTAAAAGATGACTATAATTTCTTTATTCCAAGCGACGGCGACGGTACAAGATACCGCGATATAACAAAACTTCAAGGCGGGGTGACAAAACCGGCATCAAGAATTCCCGCACAGCTGAACGGGCATGATATGCGCCTTGTTCAAGGCATTTTGGCTAATTTTGCAAAAACTTCAAAGCTTGGAAACGCAGTAGGCTTTGTTGAAGTTAAGCCGGCGCAAGGCAGTGCTTACGCTTTTCTCGAAGGTCTTGCAAACGGAGATATTCCGACAGATAAACCAATTGTATTCTCTTGGGGTGATAACTTCTCCGATATAGATATAACGAAATTAATGCTTGAGCATGAAAAAAATAATTCAGGCTTTACAATGCTAACATTGCCTGTTGATACCGAAAGAGTAAAATCCCTCGGTGCGGCGCGCGTTAAAAGCGCCGACAATCTTGAGATGACGGAATTTATTGAAAAACCGACAGATGAAGAAACAATTCAAAGATTTATAGTTCCTGAAACAGAAAACCAATGTTTAGGTGTTGTCGGACCTTATATATTATCTCCCGCAGTTCTTGCCTGGTTAAAAGATAATTACGCAAATAATCCTGAAAGCTTTAAAGATCCGAGCAAGGGATACGATTTTTCATCAAAAATTATAGGTCAATTGATTGGACCTATGTCTGAAGGAGAATTGGTTGATGAAGAAGGCAATGCATTAAAAATGTACGCCTATGAAAAACCGAAAGAAGAAACATGGTCAGATTTAGGTTCTGAAAAGGACTTTTCCGCTGAAATGAAAAATGTCAAACATGGCAAATTCGACAACTTGCCAAAAGAAATGAAAGACTCAATTTCAAAAAATGTTGACAGATACGGCAACATTACCTTTGACCAAAAAACAAAGCATTTGCTGCAAGAATTTCTTGATGAATATGAAATTGATTTAAGAAATGCAATTGTTTATTCAAAATAAAAATTAAAAAGCCCGATTTCGGGCTTTTAGTTTATTCAATTTCTTTTAGCTGGCAGTTTGCCCTAAACGCATTTAAGGCTTTTTGTACATCATAGTGTTTTTTGCTTGAGCCTATTTTGTTTGCAACATCAAGCGCCTTTTCGTATGTTTTTACAATTTTTGTCGCCAGAGCGCCTTGTTTTTCCTTGCTTATAACATTTAATGTTTCTTCAAAACATTTTGCTCTTAAAAGCATAAGTTCAACTTCAAGCCAATCATTTTCTTGCGCCACGGCTTCTTGAAGCGCAAGTTCCGTATACATTTTAGCACTTTCTATGTCGCCGTTTATAAGATATGCATTTGCAAGCAGTTTGTTAAACAAAATATTAAATAAGATAGAGTTTATTTTTGTATCTTTACAGATTTTTATTGCCTTTTCGCATATTTTTATGCACTTATCGGTGTCATTTTTAAGAGTTGCAATACCTTCAATATACCAGCATAATAATGCGCCGAGTGCCGCCTTTTGGCTTCCCGTAAAATACGCTGCTTGCTGTTCGCATATTTCAAGCGCTTTTAAATTATTGCCTTCCTGAATCATTACAAATGCCAGCATTATTTTCAAAAGATTTTTATTGTATTCGTCATTGTTGTTATTTGCAAATGTAACCGATTCAAATAATTCATCCTTAATGTTTTCAAAATCTTGATTTAATATTTTGTTCAGAGTATCAATTAAATTCCATTCTGAAACCGTAAAAGGCTCATCAATTATGTAAGAGAAATCTTTTATAATTGATTGTAAAATATCATTTGAAATTTTGGTCGCACCTTTTATGCTGTACGCAAGAGCTGTTGTAAGTGCGAGATTTAGTTTTAAGTTTGATAAGTCAATATTTTTATTTTTTTCTTTAAATATTTCTTTCTCAAGCTCCTCAATTATTGTGAAAGCAAGATAACTGCCCTGTTCCGCGTATGCTTGGGCAAGGGTGATGTTTGAGTCAAGCCATAATTTATATACATCTGCCGCACTTATAAAATCGGTATTTTTGGGCTTTTTCAGAAATTCTTGAAGCACGGGATTGATTTCATTATTTACGATTGATGTAATTTCACCCCAATTTCCTATTTTTAAAAGGGCGTATAGTTTTCTTGTTTTAATTAAAGCTCTTTCAAGGGAATGTTTTTGCTCTGAATAGATATTTAACATGTCGTCTACGGCTTCAATTATTCCAAAATAATTTTGAGTTAATTTGCAGGATTGAATAAGATACCCTGAAAGCTCAATAACCTTGTTTTCTTGTCCGTTTTCTCGGGCGCAATTTATTGCATTTGCAAGATAACTGATTGCATCCTTAGGATTTTTTTCGTAAATCAGCTTACCCACTCTCTCGCAAATGTTATTCTTAATATAAGCCTGATTTGAAGTTACGGAATTATCAAGAAGGGAAAGACTTTGCTTTTGAGATAAGATATATAAATTTACATCCCCGATGTAGGAAGCGTGTTTTAAATTTTGAGTCCACAAATTAAAAGCAAGACTGTTATCTTGAACAGATTGGGCTATAAGTGCTTTTATTGCGGGGCTTGAAATTTTTCTTCCGCATATTTCATTCAAAAATTCTTTTTGTATTCCAATTAAATCCGGATTATTCTTTGTTTTTTCATAAACGTAAGACCAGAGCATATTGTTTTTAAATATGTATGAATGCAAAGATGTTTTTTTGATGTAGCCCTTATCTATAAGCTTGTTTACGCTTTTGTTGAACTCATCTTCATCAATTTTTAGCACATTAACCAATACTGATTCGCTGAATTTACCGCCAAGCATTGAAGCAAGGTTTAAAAGCTTAAATTCCAGCGGATTGTTTTCTTTAAGATTTTCGTATCTTATGTCCATAATTTCATCAAAAGTCTTCGGAATACAATCATTATTGTGGTTTTCATCAAAGTGCAGAGAGCCTTCTTTATTCGAGATGATTTTTTCATCAACTAAATAATGCATAAATTGCTCAACATATGTAAAGTTGCCCTGAGCACAAGCTATTACTTGATTTGTAATTTCTTCGGGAATTGAATTATTCAGTTTGTATTTATTGTTAATGTATTCTTTTATTTCATCACTGCTTTTTGGTGCAAGTGTTATATTTATACAAGAATTTTTTGGCAATTTTTCACTGTGGATATATGTTTCAATAGAGTGTTGGTGTTTATACAAAACCATAAGTTTTGATGTTTCAAAGAAATTGTTTTGAATTAAATATTTCAGAAAGTCAAAAGAACATTCATCAATTAAATCAAAATCATCAATAATCAAAACAAGCTTGTTATCGTTTTTTAGAAGCTCAAACAATGTTTTTAAATCATCAAATGTTTTTTGCTTATTCTTAAGGATGTTTTCGTAATAGTCTTCTCCGGTCGGATATATTACGTTTATCAAAGTTTCTATTATGGTTGAGTTTTTGCCTGCGCCGTCGGGCAGATTTTTTGTTAAATATTCTTGTATGTTGGTTATTTTTTCTTCGTATTTATCAGGTGCAAACGTCAAACGGAATAATGACAAAAATATGTCTTGAAATAATCCCATAGGAGTTATTTGAGTAAGAGGCGTGCATTGACCTAAAAGCATAATTGTTTGGCTGTCTTCAAGTTGTTCTTGAAGGGCTTCAAGTAAATGAGTTTTGCCATATCCTCTTGGTGCATTTATAGAAATAGCCTTTATTTCGGATTTTTCATTATTTATGGTTTCTTTAATCAAATTGATTGCATGAGAGCTGTTTATTGTTTCTGTTTGATTAAACACCGGTTTTTCGTCCAAGAAAACCATCTTATATGAATTGTTTGAAATTTTAATAAGGGTTAATTCGTCGCCTAAAATTTTGTATGCTCCGTTTGATACAATTACATCCTTGTCGATACCATATTCAAGCTGTTTGATGTCACCGTTATTTTTGTATTCGTTCTCTGTTGTGATTGCAAATTTATAGGTAATGTTCGTATCAAGAATTTCTGCCAGAATACCGTTAAATTTAGTTATTTCTTCTCTAAATTTTTCTATCTTCGGCAAGATGCCCAAGTTTTTAGCATAATTTGTTTTAAAGATTGCAATGTTTGGCTTAATAAATTCGCAATCCGCATTAAACCCGATTCTGACCGCCGCTTTTATATTCAATAAAACTTTCTGCTTAAATTCTTCGTCTTTATATTTCTCAAAAATTCCGTTTATACTTATAAAATCAACAAGAACAACAAGCTTTGGCGCTATTGTTTGAATTTTTTCTTTAATTGCATCTTTTGCGGCTTCTTTTGCGGGGTTTGATTGAAGACTTTTAGCTTCCTCAGGTTTGAGTGCTTCTTTTTGTTCTTTTTGCACCTCTTTCTTTGGAGTCTCTTTTTTTATTTCCTCCTTTGGTCTTTGTTCCGTTGCTTCTTTCGGAATTTCTTTATCATTTTCTTCAATGGTCGGAAGCTCGTAAAAACATTTTCTGCAATGGGTTGCAGAAGCATAATTTGCACTGTTGCATTTTGGGCAGAATTTTACAAATACGAAACCGCAATTTTGGCACAGCGAACTTCCGAGTCTGGATAAACTTTTACATCTCGGACAAGTAATCATTAATTTAAGTTTGCAACCGGGGCAAACCTGGTCATTTGGGGACACTTCACTTTTACATCTTGGACATTTCATATTTTAATTCCCAAAATTATACTTCAATTATATAACAAATTTATTTTTAGTCTAGCATAATGATTAAAACAACTTTCTTGTATCATGCAAAATCTTGTGCTAGTATTGGGGTATGAAATTAGGGGTAAACATAGATCACGTAGCAACACTTAGAAACGCAAGAGGCGGGATTGAGCCAAGCGTTTTAGATGCCGCAATCGTTTCTCAAAATGCAGGCGCGACAGCAATAACTGTGCATTTAAGAGAAGACAGAAGACATATTTTAGACAATGATGTAATTGAGCTCAAAAAAGCTTTAAAAATCAATATTAATCTGGAAATGGCGGCAGTCGAAGAAATGAAAGACTTCGCACTTAAGGTAAGACCTTATTCATGCTGTCTTGTGCCTGAAAGACGCCAAGAACTTACTACGGAAGGCGGACTTGATGTTGTTTCAAGAAAAGATGAAATAGGAAAAATTGTTTCTGAGCTCAAAAATGCAGGCATCGTGATAAGCTTGTTTATTGACCCTGATTTAGAACAGGTAAAAGCGGCGCACGATATTAAATCTGATTATATTGAGCTTCATACGGGATGTTTTTCAAACGCAAAAGATGAAATTGAAGAAGAATTTGAGCTTGGCAGGCTAAAAGCTGCTGCAAAATACGGACAAGAGCTTGGTTTAAAGGTTAATGCAGGACATGGGCTTAACTATAAAAATGTTGTCAGAATGAGAGAGATAGAAGGGTTGTGCGAGTTGAACATCGGACATAGTATCATTTCAAGAGCAATATTTGTAGGGCTTGACGCAGCAGTTTCCGAAATGTTTGGACTAATAGCTTGAAATTAAACTTTCTTTATGCAAGAATGCGGTAAGAAAGATTTAAGCTTAACAAAGAGCTTGATTTTACTGACAATAGAATAAGTTTTTGAATGGCAAGGCAGCTCACTGAGCGACGAAGTTGCTCAAAGAATATGAGAGCGTACGGCTCATACCCGTGAGTACCGGTAAGAAAATTGACAGTTTAATAGTTTTATGAAAATGGCTGAGTAGCTCACTGAGCGACGAAGTTGCTCAAAGAATATGAGAGCGCATACGCTCGAGCCGCTGAGCCGAATGAAATTGACAATAGAATAAGTTTTTGAATGGCAAGGCAGCTCACTGAGCGACGAAGTTGCTCAAAGAATATGAGAGCGCACGGCTCATACCCGTGAGTACCGGTAAGAAAATTGACAGTTTAATAGTTTTATGAAAATGGCTGAGTAGCTCAGTTGGTGAGAGCGTGCGGCTCATACCCGCAAGGTCGACAGTTCGAATCTGTCCTCAGCTATTTTTTAATAAAAATTTTTCTTATTTGCATGTACGGTCGAGATTGCATCTCAGCCTCGAGCTTTATTCTCGGCATACCGACCTCTAAGACTCGCAAAGCTTTCAAATCTCGCGGTTTATTAATATTTCTGAGGCCATTTCTACTGCTTCAATATTCTCTGTTGTCCGAGGAGTTGTGTAAGCACATGTTCCTGCCGTACCAGACCGATTATTCTGACTCTAAGTTTTTCCATATATCTCCCCTGAGATTAGAAAATTATGTCATAAACTCGGGCTTTATAATAAACCTATTCGAAAAATTAAAAATTTATATTAATTTTTATAAAGATAAATTTACAAATAGTAGTGTTTTGTTTACAATCAAAGCCTAATCACCCGCATAAAAAAATTTATTATCACAAATTAAGAATAGTTTAGAAAGGATTTTATAATGAAAAAAAATCTGCTAATGTTTTTACTAACTGCTGTTTTTCTTTGCATACAAGGTGTGCAGGCATACGAATTTGAAGGAATTTTTGCGGACTATCAAGCTGTTTACACCCCTTCAAGCGGAACATGGTCAATGGGTGCTATGGCTGACGGAAGAATTGTTTTGACGAAAAAAACTTCCTCCGGCTCGGGCAGTTATTCGGAATATTATGACGGCAAAGGTAAACTTGTTATGGCTCTCAGCTCTAATTACGAGTTTATCAGAGACGGAAGGTTGATAGGTGTAAATAATTCCGCACTTAAATTCAACGAAATTGTTTACAAAAACGGCAAGTTTATTGAAAAACCTCTCGGAGAAAAAGAAGTAGCGGAAATTTTCCCCAATGTGGAAATTGTTAAGGTTTCACAATTTAACAACGACGGTGAAATAAAAATTAAAAAAGGCTGGTTTAAACAAAAAGATGTGCTTATTTTTAACGATACTTCGAGAGATTTCTACAAGTATTCTTACAAACCGTCAGGAGTATGTTTGGGTAATATCAAAGGACTTATAACGCTTAAAACCATCGGTGTTGTTAAATTCTCACATTATTCCGATAAACAAAATTCATTAAAACTATACGTACACAACTAAAAAAAAGGGAGGCTCTATGAAAAAGATTTTAGCTACTTTACTGGCAGCTGCAGGTATTACTTTATCCGTATATGCAACGGTGCAAACGGATTACGATGCCGGTAAAAAAGCATTTGAAGAAAAGAATTACGAAGAAGCTTTGACCTATTATCAAAAAGCCGTAAAAGAAAATCCGAAATTTGCCAAAGCATATTCTGCAAAAGGCGAAACGGAAATTGAACTTACAAAGTATGATGATGCAATTGAGTCATACACAAAAGTTATCAAGTTAGAACCAAAATCTGCGGAAGGTTATTACGGCAGAGGTGCTGCTTACGCATCCAAACAAGATTACAAAAATGCAATAACCGATTTGGATAAAGCAATTTCCATTGACCCGAATGACTTTGAAAAATACGAAGCACGCGCAATGGTCAACTATGAACTCGGTAAGAAAGTTGAGGCTTATGACGATATCGAAAGTGCATTAAAAATTGACGAAGAACAACCGGGGCCTTACCTTTTAAGAGCATTGCTCAAACTTGGCGACTTAAAGTTTAAAGCAGCATACAGCGACTACCGACTTTATAAAAAGGTCAACAAAAAATATAATAAGACTCACAAAGACGATAATAAATAAGTTCGGATAAATAAAACGAACAGAGAGGACGGCGCGAAAAAATTTTCCCGTGCCGTCTTTTTTCATCGAGATTACACTCAGCCTCGAGCTTTATTCTCGGCATACCGACCTCCAAGACTCGCAAAGCCCGTCAAGAGTTTGGCACCCCTTGCTGCTTTATATTGTTTAAGGAACAAAATTAAAAATTTAAAAAAGGCGGCTGAATGTATCGGCCGCCTTGGTTATCTTTATTAAAACCTCTTAGATTATATCTTCAAGACGTTTTTTATCTTGATATTTTTGTTCAATTTTACCGTCTTGTTTAATTGCTTTACGTT
>CANQDZ010000032.1 GCA_947594025.1 Candidatus Gastranaerophilales bacterium | reverse complement strand
GGGACTCAGGTGTGTGAGGGCGTGATAACAATGCGTTGAGCATTGTTAGACAGCCCGAAACCTTACCCGACCGCCGTTACGACCGAAAAGCGTGAGCTTGAAGGGAGTGAAGCTTTTACATGGGGTACAGGCGCTGTTAATTTCACTTCAGTAAGTTAGCGCAAAATTTGACCCTTTATTTTTTATGTGGTAAATATAATCTTAGTATGAATTCAGAAAAAGATATTATAACAATTGGCGAAGGGCTGATCGAATTATCCTCATCGCAGCCCCTGATGACGACGGAAGTATTTATTAAATCTTATGGCGGAGATACTCTTGTAAGTGCCATATCAGCTTCAAGAACAGGATTAAATACGGGTTATATTACAAAAGTCGGAAACGATAGTTTTGGTGAATATCTTATGGACGCCTGGTCAAATGAGGGTCTTGATATTTCGCAGGTAAAACTTTCGGACAGGGTTAACGGTTTTTATTTTTTAACTCAGGAAAATGACGGAACTCACACCACATATTACAGAAAAAAAACTGCAGCTTGTACGCTTGATATTGATGATATTAATTTTGACTATATAAAAAATTCAAAAATGGTATACGCAACAGGCTTTGTACAATCTTTGTCGCTTTCATGCAATGAAGTTGTAAAAGAAGTTTTTTCGTTTGCAAAGAAAAATAATATCTTAACTGCATATGATGTGAATTTTTCGCCTAAGGTTTGGAGTGCGGAGGAGGCAAAATCCGCTTTTGAAGATGTAATGCACGATGTAGATATTTTATTTTTAAATACAACAAAAGATGCACCTGCGCTTTTTGGATTTGACAGTATTGATAAAATTTCAAAACAGATAACTGATTTAGCAATAAAAATTGCTATTATTAAAGACAACAGCAAAGTATATCTGGTTACAGACGGTCATGTTTTTGAAGAACAGCGCATTCAAATTGAAAACTTATCGGAACAAGATTTAACAGGCATAAGTGCCGGCTTCAATGGTATATTTATGAGTTACTACATTAAAGATAACAGCCCCCAAGATGCCTTAAAATATGCTATCTGTGCAGAATTTTTACAAAAACAAAAAATCGGTGCGGTTGAATCAATTCCAAACAAGGATGAAATAGAGGAATTGTTTAGAAGAATTTATGGCTAAAGGTGCAAAAAAAGTTTTAATATCCGGATATATAGGTTTTGGCAATTTTGGCGACGAAGCTATTTTTTCATCACTCGTTTCATACCTTAAGGCGAAAGGAGTGGAAGTTTCCGCTCTTTCAAGCAATAAGAAATATACGGAAAAAGAATACTCGATTAAAGCATACAATTACAAATGTCCTTTTAGTATTTTAAAGGCTGTTATGTCGTGCGATATCTTATTTTCAGGCGGCGGAAGTCTTTTGCAAAACAAAACAAGTAATAAAAGTCTGTACTATTACCTTTCAATAATCAATTTAGCAAAGATTTTCAGGAAAAAAGTTGTGATTTTTGCTCAAGGGTTTGAGGGAATTTCAGGCAACAAACAAATAAAATTTGTTCAAAAAACCCTTAAAAAATGCGATTTAATAACCGTAAGAGATGAGGTTTCAAAAAAAATTCTTGAAGATTTGGAAATTAAATCAACCCTTGTGTGCGACCCTGTTTACAGCTTGAATTTGCCCGAGTATAATCCTTGCGGTTATGTGGGCATTCAGCTTAGAAAATACAATTTAATGCACAAGGATTTCTTAAATAATCTTGCAGATGCCGTTCTTGTCCGATTTGGGGATAAAAAAATCAAAATAATTCCCTTTGAAGAAAGTAATGACAGAGAAATTTGCCTTGAATTTAAAAAACTTCTAAAAGAGAAAAAAGATGATGTTGAAGCAGATGTTGTAAACGATACTTCAATTCAAAATATAATTAAAGAATTTTCAACTCTTGAATATCTTGTTGCAATGCGCTTTCATGCCTGCATTTTAGGCTCTGCTTTCAACATAAAAACAACCCCCGTTGTATATGACAATAAAGTTTTAAATCTGTCAAAAAGAGAAAACTTGACATATATTGATTGCAGCAGGGAAGATGATATTAAAACCAAAATAAAAGATATTGAGAAAGCTTCTTTCAAAAATAAACCGATATTTAATTGGAATATTTTTGATAATATAATTCAGCAGAAGGAGATAAGATGATTATACCAAGTATTGACATAATGAACGGAAAAGCTGTCCAACTAAGACAAGGTCAGGAAAAAGTCTTAGAAAGGGAAGATGTACTTGAACTTGCAAAATATTATGGCAGATTTGGAGAACTTGCAGTTATTGACCTTGATGCCGCAATGGGCAAGGGTGATAATGAAGAACTTATATCAAAAATTTGTAAAATTGCAAAATGCAGAGTGGGCGGCGGTATAAGAACAATCGAAAAAGCCAAAAAGATACTTGCGCTCGGTGCTTCAAAAATAATTATAGGCACCGGTGCAAATGAAGAATTTCTGTCAAAACTTCCTTCCGACAAAGTGCTTGTTGCAATCGATTCAAAAGGCGGTAAAGTAACGGTTGACGGTTGGAGAAAAACAACCGAAAATACTCCTGTTGAACTTGTCAAAAAATTAGAAAACTTATGCGCAGGATTTTTATACACCCTTGTTGACAACGAAGGAATGCTTCAAGGAACGGTGATTGAAAAGTATGAAGAAATACAAAAACATACCAAAAAGCCAATCACGGCAGCAGGGGGAATAACAACAATTGACGAAATAAAAAAATTAAACTCAATGAATATTTCATCTCAGCTCGGAATGAGCATTTATACGGGTAAAATCAGCCTTGAAGATGCATTTATTTCATGTCTTGATTTTGAAAAAGGGCAGGGACTTATCCCAACCGTTGTTCAAGACTATAAAACAAAACAGGTTTTAATGCTTGCATATTCAAACAGGGAATCTTTAAGATATGCGCTTGAAAACGGGTGCGGGGCATATTATTCAAGAAGCAGAAAAGAATTGTGGATTAAAGGCAAAACTTCAGGCAATCTCCAAGAACTTAAAACAGCAAGGTTTGACTGCGATAACGATGCTTTATTATTTATTGTGGACCAAAAGGGAAATGCTTGTCACCTTAATCGTTTTAGCTGTTTTGAGGATAAAGATTTCACAATTCAGGAATTATATGACTTAATAATCGACAGGCGAGAAAAAATGCCCGAAGGCTCTTATACTACAAGGCTCTTTAACAATGAATTTTTAATTAAAAGAAAAATAATGGAAGAAGCCTTTGAAAGCGTGAATTTTGAAGAAGGCGACGGACTTCAGTGGGAATGCGCCGACCTTCTTTATCACACCCTTGTTTTTCTTGCAAAACATAATGTTACACCAAAAGATATCGTAAATAGTTTGGCATCAAGGACAAAATAATGAAAATATTAAAAAACACAGATAAATCATTTTTTGAAAAAGCGGATATTGAATATCTGCCCGAAATTGATGCTTTAATTAAGGATGTCAAAGAAAATAAAGACAGCGCAATTATAAAATATTGCAATAAATTTGGAGACGGAACATTCAGAGAGGGGAAGGACTTTATTGTAAGCGATGAAGAAATTCAAGAAGCTCTCCAAAGTTTAAGCGAAGAACTTAAAGGCGCCGTACAAACAGCCATAAATAACGTAAAAGAGTTTGCAAAGGGACAATTATCCTGCATTCAAAATCTGAAAATGCGGGTTGAAAATTACCCTAATTCATACCTGGGACATAAAATCATCCCTATTGACAGTGTTTTGGTTTATGTTCCGGGCGGTAACTACCCGTTAATCAGCTCCGCAATAATGGGTGCGGTTCCTGCGGCGGTTGCGGGGGTTAAAAACATATATGTGACTTCTCCCAAAATTACAAAAGAAGTTATTGCAACGGCTTATTTAGTTGGTGCAAGTAAAATATTTAAAATAGGAGGAGCGCAGGCTATTGCAGGTTTTGCCTCAGGAAGTGAAACGCTTCCTAAAGTTGACAAAATAGTAGGTCCGGGCAACAAATATGTTACTTATGCCAAAAAACAAGTTTACGGCGAATGCGGAATAGATTTTCTTGCAGGTCCTTCTGAAGTTTTGATTGTGGCAGATGACACATCAGACCCCAAAACAGTTGCCGCAGACATGCTTGCACAATGTGAGCATGATAAAAATGCAAGAGCGTATTTAATATGTGAAAGTAATAATTTTGCACTGGAAGTTCAAAAATGCGGCGAGCTTGAACTTCAAAACTTATCGGATATTGCAAAATATTCCTTTGAAAATTCAATTTGTTATATTTCAAAAGATATAAGAGAAATAATTGATATAACAAATAATAAGGCGCCCGAGCACCTTGAACTTTTATCAAAAGAGGGGATTGAAAATCAAAATAAATTTAAAAATTACGGTTCATTATTTATAGGACACAACTGTGCAGAGGTTTTTGGCGATTATTGCTCAGGCACAAACCATGTGCTTCCGACCAATCAGGTTGCTAAATACAAAGGCGGTTTAAGTGTTTTTGATTTTGTTAAAATTCAAACATATCAAGAAATTGATGAAGATTATTCTAAGGTTTTGTCAAAAACTGCTTCAATTTTAGCAAACGCGGAAGGACTTTTAGCTCATAAACTGGCGAGTGATATAAGGGGTGAAGATGGCATTTAAGTTGAAAAATTTAATTGATGATAAAACAAGTACTCATATTTTTAAAAACCTTATTAACGTACTTTTTCAAATACACAGACGTACATACAGATGTAAAAATATAAACTATCCTGATGTACCATGTATTTTCGCTCTCTGGCATGCACATCAATGCGGGCTATATTCACTTAAAGACAGGGAAAATATAAGCATAATGATTTCAAAATCGCGTGACGGAGATATGATTGCTTACGCCGTTGAACGTCTTGATTTTAAAACGGTGAGAGGTTCTAAAACAAGGGGTGGTTCAACTGCAACTCTTGAACTTATAGAAAGGCTCAAAAACGGGGAAAGCGGTGCAATAACAATTGACGGACCAAAGGGGCCAAAATACGTGGTCAAAAAAGGAATTGTTGAAATTGCAAGAATAACGGGCATTCCGATTGTGCCCATGTCATTTTATTGCGGAAAAAGAGGATGGATTGAATTTAAAACTTGGGACAACTTTAGATATCCCATTCCGTTTAAGAAAATCTTAAACATATACGGCGACCCTATTTATGTGCCGAAAGATGCGGATGATGATGCGATTGAACATTACAGAAAACTTGTGGAAGACAAGCTTTTTGAACTTCAGGAAAGAACGGAAAAGGATTATAAAAAACTTCTTAAAACAAAGGGTAATAAGTAAAGATTTGTATCTTTAGGCTTGAAAAAATTCAAAAATCTGTCATAATAAGAATAAGGATAGAAATTTAAATTAGAAAACTCCACAAAATATTTGGCATTTAAACTGTGAATTTTTTTGTTTTGCAAATAAATCACGGCACTTGCTACATGTGATTAAAACCTTTGTATTTGTAACTAAATGTAAATCTTTCCATAAGAATAAACACATAATATATATAACTGTTATAATTATTATAAGCACGAAAGGTAATCAATCATGACTACGAGAGTAACTGATGAAGAATTCAATGAATTACTTAAAAATTACGATTATAGTTTTAAAGTCGGCGACATTGTAAAAGGTAAAGTTTTTTCTTATTCATCTGATGCTATCCTGGTTGATATTGGCGCAAAAACAAACGCTATTTGTCCTCAAAGAGAAGCAAAATTAAACAGAGATGATAATGTTAAGGAAATTCTTAAGAAGGATGAAACCTACGACTTTTTAATTATTCAAGAGGAAGATGAGGAAGGCCGTTTAACAGTGTCTTATAAGAAAGTAGCCCTCGCTCAATGCTGGCAAGAACTTGAAGCTGTTAAGGCACAAGATAAAATTGTTGAAGGCATTGTCGTTTCACCGGTAAAAGGCGGCGTCTTAGTTGAAGTTATGGGAATCAGAGGCTTTGTTCCTTCTTCTCATTTAAGGGTGAAAGAAGACGAAAGTTTGATTAATCAAAAGCTGGAATTAAAGATTTTAACTCTTGATATGGCTCAAAACAATTTCATCTTGTCTAACAAAAAAGTTTATGCAGACAGCGCAGAAGATATTAAAAAAGATATTTTCACTCAATTAGAAGTTGGTCAAGTTGTTAAAGGCGAAGTTTCAAGAATAGCTGATTTTGGCGCATTTGTTGATATCGGCGGGGTTGACGGACTTCTTCCTTTATCGCAAATTTCTTGGCGCTGGGTTGACCATCCGCAAGATGTTTTAAAAATCGGTGAAAAAATTAATGTTGAAATTATCAGCGTTGATTACGATAAAAACAGAGTTTCATTAAGCTTGAAAAATCTTGAACCTGACCCTTGGGTTGAAGCAAAAGGTAAAATCAATGAAGGACAAAGAATTCAAGGCAAGATTACACGTCTGAAACATTTTGGCGCTTTTGTTGAAGTTTGCCCATGCGTTGAAGCTCTTTTACCTCAAAATGAAGTTATACAATATCAAAACGAACATGGCGTTGTACTTGAAGTCGGCGACACTATTGAAACTATGATTATTAAATTTAACGCAGATGACAGAAGAATAGCGCTAACGGTAAACATTGAACAATAATAAAAATAAAACTTATAATAAAGACCCCTTAAAAGGGGTCTTTTAAGTCTGTTTAAGTTTACCGAAGACTAAGCGTTCATGACCTTAATTAAAAATTGAGTCAGCTTGTCTTCTGATTTTAAAAGTGTAATTTCGCCGTTTTGGCTTTCCATATACTTTTTACACTCGTATAATCCGACTCCCCAGCCGTTATTTTTAGTTGTGAAATTCTCCTCAAAAATTTTGCTTTGATTTTCGAGCGGTATTTTTTCTCCGTGATTTTCAATTATTATTGAATGAAAATCAAAATCACTATCAACAATGATTTTTATGGTGTCATTTTTAGTGCTTTCATTCGCATTTTTTATTACGTTTAAAACAACCTCGTTAAGATGTTTTTCATAAGCCAAAATCCACTCTTTTTTCGAATTGTTTATTATTTTTATTTTATTTCCGTTTGTTAAAAGGGATTGAGATAAAATCTCAACACCGATTAAGAAATCATCTAAATTTATTTTTCTTATTGTATCCTGCGAGTTCGTTTTTTTAAGGTTGGTTATTGTATCTGAGATGTTAGAAAGCGCTTTTTTAATAATGTCGATATTATTTGTGTCTGCCCCTTTTTTATTTAGAATATCCGCTTGAATATCAATTACGCTTAATTGATTTTTTATTTCATGCATGACGCCCCTTAAATTTTGAGGGGAATTTTTAGGTTCTGTTTCTTCCTTGCTTATTTCGTTAAACGTAAAGGCATTTTCTATAATATTTTCATTTAATTTTGAAATTATTTTTGAAATTGTAAGGTTTAAAACCTTGTTCGTACGTCGTTCCGGCCTGTATGTGTTGAACTTTTCAAAATCGTTATCGTCAATTTTTCCTTTCAGAAGTTTTACCGTTTCCGTTACCTTATCCGAGTTCATTGAAACAAAGATTTTAGAGGTCTTTTTATCTTTATCGTCAGAATAATCCCAAATTAAAACAGCATTAAAACGCGAAGACGAAACCATGACAAATTCTGTTTGTCCGAAATCCGCACTCTTTATGTAGTCGTAATTGTATAAGGAACAATTTTCAAGAAAGTTTAATCTTCTTATTATCCCTTCAAGCCCGTCAGAATTTAATATCCGCAAAAAAACCACAGATTCAATATTTTCTTCAACAAGAGCCTCTAATATAGAGCGAAATACAAAATCTATGGTTTTTTTGTCAAATAATTCTTCTTGAGCCGTATTTAGTAAACTTTTTAATGTTTGTCTGTTTACGTAGCTCATTAGCTCATCCTTTTAACCTTAAGCCGCTTGTCTTCTTGCCATGAAGCCTTTATTAATTGCATATAAAACAGCTTGTGTGCGGTCATTTACCTGTAATTTTTGGAATATGTTATTTACGTGAGTTTTAACGGTTGTTTCTGAAATAAATAACTTAGCGGCAATTCCTTTGTAATTTACACCGTTAGTTAAAAGTTCTAGTACCTCTTCTTCTCTGTTTGTTAAATATGTGAGAAGATTTTCTTCGTTGTCGTTTGAGATGTATGCAGCAGGTCTTTTTTCCAAATTTTGGAAATGGTCAAAGAACTTAGATACAAGTACTGACGGAAGATAAACCTTACCTTGTGCAACTTCGTCAATTGCGTGAATAAGCTGAGCTGATACCATGGTTTTTAAAATATAACCTTTAGCGCCAAGTTTCATGGCACGATATATTAAATCCGAATCATCATAGCCTGTAAGGGCAATAACTTTTGTTCCGAGTTTTAATTTTTCAATTTCCATAATACCGGTTATGCCGTCAACGTCGGGCATGTTGATATCCATTAAAACGATATCGGGTTGATACTTTTTAACTAATGCAACTGCGATATTTACATTTGCCGCATTTGCAATAACTTCAAAATCATTTTCAAGATTAACTAATTCTCTTATTCCTGATGCGTGATCATAATTGTCGTCGCAAACAATAATTCTTGTTTTTCTGCCAAATTCGCCACATCTTCTCATTATGCCTTCCTCCTATTAAGTTATTTTGTACTTACAATATAGCCTTGAAGGAGTATTTATACATCAATATCAGGATTGAATTTTACGGTATTTAGTTTGGTATAAAAGAACTAAATCTTAAGATTGAAAACATGGGAAAAAGCGCAGAAAATCTTAAACTCATCATGAGTTATAAAATCATCAATAAATATTATTTTTGTTTGTGTTACAATAAAAGATGTAAATAAAACAGAGTACTTTATGGAGCATCTGGTATATACAATAAACGGCTTGAGTTTTCACTTGGATACCATATTTACAATGTGGGTATGCATGGGAGTTTTAATTCTTTTGGCATTTTTAATGACAAGAAACATCTCTCTTGTGCCGAATAAACTTCAGCTCGTTGCGGAAAAAATTATAGGCGCTTTTTTAAATTTATCGGAAACCATGATAGGTCCTGAAGGGAAAGAACATGTTCCGCTTTTGGTTTCATTATTTTTGTTTATTTTGGTCGGAAATCTTTGCGGGCAAATTCCTTGGAAATTATATGAGCTTAAAGCCGGTGAAATCGCAAGCCCTACAAATGATATAAATATGACAGCCTCAATGGCAATTATCGTTTTAGTTTACTACGTTTTTCAAGGAATAAGGAAAAAGGGTTTCAAATTTTTCTTGCACAGTTTTTCAATCGCAGATATTATAACCTCGCTTATTGATTTACTTGAAATGGTCGTACGTCCTTTTACTTTGGCACTTCGACTTTATGCAAACATATTGGCGGGTGAAATACTTATTGCCGCATTTATTGGAATATGCGCATATGTATTGCCTCTGCCCATTATGCTATTTGAGGTGTTTGTTGCATTTATTCAAGCACTCGTATTTACACTGTTATCTATGTCTTACATAGCTATATCGGTACAAAATGAACATTAAATAAAAAGGAGAAAAAAATGGAAGAAATCAAAACAGTTTCAGAAATGGCACAAGTTGGTGCAGCAATCGGCATGAGTATTGCGGCATTTGGTGTCGGCATTGGTTTAAGTATTGCAATTAAAGCTTTAATGGAAGCTATCTCTCGTCAACCTGAAATTGCAAACAAAGCATTCATCTATTTTATCGTTGGTGCAGGTCTTACGGAAGCTTGTGCTATTTACGCATTGCTTATCGCAATGAAAGCAGTAGGTATGATGGGCTGATAAATGGAATTTGATGCAACTTTTATAGTTTCAATCATAAGCTTTGTCGTTTTTGTCATTATTATGAACAAAATTCTTTATCAACCGATTTTGAACATAATAGAAAAAAGACGTCTTTATTTTGAAAATAATAAAAACGAAACGGACAAAAACAATGAAGAAAGAGATGATTTAAATAAAAAATATGACAATAAATTATCTGACGCACATAAAACTTCAAGGGAAATAACCTCTCTTGGCTTTCAAAATGCGAAAAAAACAAAAGATGAAATTATAAAAAATGCAAAAGAACAAGCTCACAAGGATATAAACGACAGGCTTCAACTCGTATCTGACGAAAAGAATAAAACTCAAGAGGAATTAAACAGCCAAACTGATGAAATATCAGATTTAATCACCTCAAAACTATTGAAGGAAGGCAAAAATGTTTGATTTTAGCTATTCAAATATTCTTCATTCAAATCTTATAAACTTTGCTATAATGCTCGGTTTATTTATGGCGGTTTTTGCGTTTTTAAATGTTCCAAAGAAGCTTAGTGATTTAGTTGACGAAGTCAAAAAAAATCTTGAAAAATCAAACAGCGACAAGGAATTGTCATCAAAAGATTTAAAAACGGCAGAGGAAAAATTCAAAAACTCGGATACTGAGGCTCAAGATATCATCTCATCTGCAAATAAAATATCTGATGATTTTATGTCTAAGGCGCGTCAAGAGGCAGATTTTTTAATTGAAGGTATTAAAGAAGATTATGAAAAAATCTATGAAAGAGAAATACAAAAAATAAAAAAAGATGTCATACTCAATGTCTCTTTAAAATCATTGGAAAAAACCGAACAAAAACTTAAAGAAACATTTAAAAATAAAGAACTTCAAGAAAACTTTATAAACACATCAATAGAAAAGTTAGAAGGAATTGACTTTTAAAATGCAATTAACGGTCGATAAAAACAATTACATATTATCGAAAAGATACGCAAAAGCACTTATTGAACTTGCTAAAAGCAATGATATGCTTGATGTTTTTTACAATAATTTAACGGAAGTTTTAGAAATTTATAAAAATTCCCTCTCATTACAAAGCACAATTTCGCTTCCAACCGTTGACAAAGAGGAAAAGAAGGAAATCCTAAAAAACATCTTAAATAACAAAGTCAATAAAACTGTTTTAAATTTCTTATACGTTTTGATTGATTTTAATCGTTTCGAAATGCTTGAAACAATAGTTTATTGTTTTAAAGAAGAAACGGATAAAATTAAAAATATATTGAATGCAAAAGTGGTGTCTTCAACCGATTTTAATGAAGATATGAAAAAACGCTTACAAGAAAAACTTGAAAGAAAGACAAACAAAAAAATAAATGTTGAATACACAACGGACAACTCCCTGATTGCAGGTTTTATCCTGACCATAGGAGAAAAAGTTGTGGATTTAAGCTTAAAAAATCAAATTATACAAATAAAAAAACAATTAATTTAAAGGAAAACCAAAATGGCAACACTAAACAGCAGTGAAATTACTTCAATTATTAAAGAAAAAATTGAGAATTACGAAGAAAGTATTAAAGTTGATAATACGGGCATAGTAACTCAAGTAGGCGACGGTATTGCGCGCATTTGGGGATTATCTGACGTTATGTCGTCCGAACTTGTTCAATTTGATGACGGTTCTGATACTTTGGCTATTGCACTTAACCTTGAAGAAGATAACGTGGGTGCCGTAATTCTTGGTGATTATACAAAAATTAAAGAAGGAACGCAAGTTAAAACAACCGGTAAAATTGCATCCGTTCCGACGGGTGAAGCTTTAATCGGTCGTATAATCAACCCCACGGGGCAGCCGATTGACGGCAAAGGCGAAATTATAACAACAACATCAAGACCTATTGAAAGAATTGCCCCCGGTATTATTGAAAGAAAATCAGTTCATCAGCCTCTCCAAACAGGGCTCACCGCAATTGATGCTCTAACCCCGATCGGCAGAGGACAAAGAGAACTTATAATCGGCGACAGACAAACAGGCAAAACCGCAATCGCTGTCGATACTATAATTAACCAAAAAGACACGGGCGTTATATGTATTTATGTTGCAATAGGTCAAAAAACGTCAACAATCGCTCAACTTGCAAAAAAACTTGAAGAAAAAGGAGCTATGGCTTACACAATAATTGTTTCAGCCTCTGCAAACGAATCTGCCCCCCTTCAATACATCGCTCCGTTTGCAGGATGTGCCATAGGTGAGGAATTTTTAGAACAAGGAAAAGACGTTTTAATTATATATGACGATTTAACAAAACATGCTCAGGCTTATCGTGCAATGAGCTTACTGCTCAGAAGACCACCGGGACGTGAAGCATACCCGGGAGATGTGTTCTATCTTCATTCCCGTCTTTTAGAGCGCGCTTGTAAGCTATCCGATGAAAGAGGGGGAGGCTCACTCACCGCCCTTCCTATCATTGAAACGCAAGCAGGGGACGTATCTGCGTATATTCCGACAAACGTTATTTCAATTACGGACGGTCAAATTTTCTTGGAAACAAACCTCTTTAACGCAGGACAAAGACCGGCAATTAATGCGGGTATTTCCGTTTCACGTGTGGGAGGTGCTGCGCAAACTAAAGCAACAAAACAAGTTGCGGGCAAATTAAGACTTGAACTTGCACAATACAGAGAGCTTGCGGCATTTGCACAATTTGCCTCAGACTTAGATTCTGCAACAAAAGCACAGCTTGTTAAGGGTGAAAAATTGACGCAAGTTTTAATTCAGCCTCAATATCAACCTTTATCCGTTGCAGAACAGGTAAGCATTTTATTTGCGGCAAACGAAGGATATCTGGATGACGTTGAAAACGAATGCATTTTATCCTTTAAAGAGCAATGGTTTAACTTCTTTAATTCAAATTGCGAGGCGCTTGTTCAAAGCATAAACGCAGGCAATAAACTTGAAGAAGAAGATATGAAAGAGCTTAGAGAAAAGCTTGATAATTTTAAGAAAGATATCTATAAAGTATAACAATGAGCAATCTAAAAAACATAAAAAACAGAATAAATTCAATTGCAAGCACCCAAAAAATCACTAAGGCGATGAAAATGATTGCTGCAGCAAAAGTGAAAAAAGCGGAAAATGCTGTCAAATCATCAAGACCTTTTACATGGGAGCTTTTTAGCGTATTTGCTCAGGTGCATGAAAAAATAGGAAGCTTGAAGTTTGATAAAAAAGAAACCGAAAATCCCATGGATAATTATGCGGAACTTTTATTTTCAAGACCCGTTGAAACGTCCGCACTTGTTGTTATTTCATCAAATAAAGGGCTTGCGGGTGCCTATAGCTCAAATATTGTAAGACATACGACAAATAAAATAAAAGAGCTCAGAAAGCAAAACAAAAAAATTGTTCTTTATTTGGTCGGACAAAAAGCTTATGCACCTTTAAAAAGTCTTCAAAAAGAGCTTGGTTTTGAAATTAAAAAGGTCTATACAACCGTTCTTGATAATATAAATGCAATGAATGTGCTTGTTGTCTCTGAAGATATTATAAGGGACTACGTTGAACATAAAATAGACAAAATTGAGCTTGTAACAACAAGATATCAAAACATGATGACATATAAGGCAGAAGATTGGACGCTTTTACCCGCGCTTGAGGCAAAAAATGATACCGATATTTTGAAAAAATTTCATCAGGATGATGATGAGGAAGTTTCAAAATACAATGATGATATGGTTTTTGAGCCAAATCCATATTTAATTCTATCTAAAATTATGCCGATGTATATCACAAATGTTGTTTATCAGGCACTTTTAGAGGCTCAGGCAAGTGAACTTGCGTCAAGAATGACGGCTATGAGTGCCGCAACAAATAATGCTCAAGAAATGATTCAAACGTTAACGGTTGAATATAATAAAGCCCGTCAAGATAAGATTACACAAGAATTAAATGAAGTTGTATCCGGTGCTGAGGGGCTGAAATAAACTTACCCGTAAAGTAAAATTCATCAAATAATAGAACTCAAATTCATTAAGAGGAGATTAATATATGGATAAAATGAAAAAACCAGCGGCTTTTACATTAGCAGAAGTGTTGATTACATTAGCAATAATTGGTGTTGTTGCAGCCTTAACAATCCCTACCGTTATCACAAATTATCAGAAAAAGATGTATGTAACCCAGCTTAAGAAGTCATACAACAATTTATCTAATGCCTTTAGAACCATAATGGCAAATGACGGAGTCACAGAATTATCTGAAACCACTCTCTGGTCAAAAATACCGTCAGATTATTTTTTTCTGGGTGATATGTTGCAGCCTAAAAATGCAGAATTTAAAAATGAATTTCTTAAAAACTTTAAAGTTGTTGCAGCATATTCTTCAGGAAGCTTTCCTGAAGAATATAAACCGAAATATAAACATCTAAACGGCACTGACCGCAGTTCGCTTTCATCTGCAATTTATTTAGCAGACGGCACTCTTTTAGATATTAAATTATACAAAACTCCACTTCAAATGTATCGTGATTCCAAAAAGTGTTCTTCTTTAAAAGAATTTCAGGAAACAAGAAATACTAAAACAAAACTTTGGCAAGAGGCAGGTTATATAGATATTGATGTAAACGGAGTCAAGGGTCCCAACATCGTCGGTCGTGATTTATTTGCATTTTCTATAGGCAACGACGGCGAATTATACCCTATGGGCGGTGCTGATTTTGCCGTTTACCACGATTGCGAATATGACAATCTTGATTCTTGTACTTACTATTGGAAAAACGAAAGCAATTACTACCCATGCACTAAAAGTTCCAATGGTGTAGGCTGTGCAGGACGTATTATGGAAGAAGGCTGGGAGATGAAGTATTAGAGCTTAACTTTTAAACTTCTTCGAAGTTCAAAAGTTAGGGGGGGCTT
>CANQDZ010000031.1 GCA_947594025.1 Candidatus Gastranaerophilales bacterium | reverse complement strand
CAGCAGAACATATAATGTATAACGGTAACCATAATGTTATTTTGTGCGAACGAGGTATTAAAAGTTTTGATAACTCATTTACAAGAAACACACTTGATTTATCGATTGTTCCTATTATAAGAAAATATTCTCATCTTCCTATAATTGTAGACCCTTCGCATGGAACGGGAAGAAGATATTTAATTGAACCTATGGGAAAAGCTGCTCTTATTGCAGGTGCACACGGGCTTATGTTTGAAGTTCATCATGATCCAGATAATGCTTCGTCAGATGGTGCTCAAAGCTTAAGTATAGAACAGTTCAGGGAAGTTGCAAGGTCTCTTAATAAATTAATCGGCAGAATTGATTACGATAACAGAAATAAACAAAAACACTAAAAACGTGTTCGGGGGGAGTCGAACCCCCGGCTTTCAGCTTCGGAAACTGATACTCTATCCAACTGAGTTACGAACACATTGCTCTTGATGTTTTTGTCTAAGTTCTTCCAGTTCTTTTTGAAAGGGAGAAATCTTAGCTAATTTATCAATAATTTTTGGCATATTTTCTATTACATAATCAACTTCTTCCTCGGTATTATACCGGCTTAAAGAAAATCTTATGCTTCCATGAAGTGAAGTAAAGGGCACGCCCATTGCTCTTAATACATGGCTCGGTTCAAGACTGCCTGATGTGCAGGCACTTCCTGAACTTGCATAAATTCCAAGTTCGTCTAAGTGTAATAAAATAAGCTCGCCTTCGATATATTGAAAACCTATATTTGTCGTGTTTGGAACTCTGTTTTTATTTGTTGAATTAAGCTTCGCATTAAATACGTTTTTTAAAATACCTTGTTCTAATTTATCTCTTAGGTATTTAACCCTTGTATTTTCTTCTTCAAGATATTTATCCGCAAGTTCTGCCGCGCTTGCGATACCTACAATGTAGGGTACATTTTCTGTTCCCGCTCTTTTTGCTCTTTCCTGATGTCCGCCGATTATAAGAGGAGAAATTATCGTTCCCGCTTTAACGTATAAAACGCCAACCCCTTTTGGTGCGTGAAACTTGTGACCTGAGACGGATAACATATCTATATCCGAATTGCTTACATCGATTTTTACTTTTCCTGCAGCCTGCACGGCATCTGTAAAGAATTTAGTTTGAGGATTTATTTCTTTTACAATTTTTGCAATTTCCTTAACATCAAATAACGTTCCCGTTTCATTATTTGCCCACATGACAGAAACAAGAGCGGTATCTTCCTGAATTGAGCTTCTAAGTTCATTGATATCAAGACTGCCGTCCGTATCAACGTTTATATATGTAACCTTATAGCCTTCTTTTTCAAGCTCTTTATGCAAATTTAAAACACAAGGATGCTCGACTCTGGTTGTTATAAGGTGCTTTTTACCTTTGCTTTCTTTTAGTATTCCTCTTATTGCCATATTTGCACTTTCAGTGGCACAAGATGTAAAGATTATTTCTTTATTGGGGTTTTTGGCACCTAAAAATTTTGCAATTTTTTCTCTTGATTTGGTTAATGCGTCGCTTGAAGCTTTTGCTAAATGATACATACTTGAGGGATTGCCGTAATTTTCTTCCAAATAAGGAAGCATAGCTTCAAGCACCGTCTTATCCACTTTCGTTGTAGCGTTATTGTCAAAATATACTTGTTTCATTTGATTTAAACCTCAATTACTTGAATTTCAGGGTCAACCAGCTCTCTAAGCTTTGCCTCAACAAAATTCTTTAGAGTTGCGGTAGAATTGCAGCAGCCTTTGCAAGCGCCTATTAATTTTACATAAACATCTTTGTCTTTTATGTCAATAAGTTCAATTCCGCCGTTATCTTTTGTAAGTTCATTGCTTATATGTTTTTCAAGAGCTTCGTTTACTTTAAGTGCAAATTGAACGGGAGTCAAAGGTTCTTTTTGTGTAATTCCGTTTTCTTCAAGTATTTTTATAAGATTGCCCTTGCATCTTCCGCAGCCTGCGCCTGCATGAGTTGCATCCTGAATATCTTGAAGTGATTTTGCACCATTTTTAACGGCATCAATAATTTCATTTTTTGATACGCCAAAACAATTACATATAATTTTGTTTCCGTCTTTTGGTCTTTCGTCTTTGAAATATATTTTAAGTGCGTCAGTCAGAGCCTCTTTTCCCATAACGGAACAGTGCATTTTAGTCGGAGGCAGACCGCCGAGTTCATCTGCTATATCTTGGTTTGTGATTTTTTTAGCCTCGTTAATATGCTTTCCTATAATCATTTCTGTTAATACACTTGAACTTGCAACTGCGGAACCGCAGCCGAATGTTTGAAATTTTGCATCTTGAATAATGCCGTTATCATCAATTTTTAAATATAATTTAAGAGCATCACCGCAAGCAAGAGAGCCTGCTTCTCCAATTGTTGTAGCATCTTCTATTGAGCCCACGTTTTTAGGGTTTTTGTAGTGTTCTTTAACTTTTTCAGAATAATCCCACATAATTTATTCCTTTCTATACGAAAATTTTAACTCAAAAATACAACTTGTGTAGGGTGTATTTTTTGAAAGAGGTGGTAAATAATTATAGTATGGAAAATATTTTTCAAAATTACCCAAAGGGTATAGGTAAAATGTTTGAACATTCATTATTCGAAGTCGAAAAGACCCAAAAAGGAAATGATGAAAACCCCTTTATGTACGGCGAAAAAGAACCCGTCATCGTTTTTGAGCAGTCTTTTTTGAAAGACAGAAGAAGAATAAATGATGTTGATAACACTCTCCTTTTTGAAGAATCGGGTAATAAAAAAAGAGGAAAACGAGAGTCAAGCTTTCCCATTGATAATATTTTTGAAAAATCATACAGAAGAAACAAATTATTGAAAAAATTTTTTCCCAAATTGTACGGAAGAAAAATTTTAAAAGCCGTCAATAAAAGGATAGAGCTTATTGAAGAAAACACAAAAGAAGAAAATACCAAACACATTCCTTTTGGCGAAAACGAGAAAAGATACAATGCTCTTGCTCAAAATCTGAGCGAGATTAATTATCTTCAATCCAAGTTAAATAAAGAAATAAAATAATACTAGTTTTGGGTAAATTTTTTAATTGAGTTAAGTTTTTGACCGACAAAACAGTCTGCAACGGCTTGTTGATAAAGCCTTGATAATTTGCTTGATATATAAATTTCAGAATTATCTATGCATTGGCGTTTTGTTTGGATGCAATTGCCAAAACTAAATGCATTTAATTTTATGCTGTTAATACGTGCCATTACTTTTTTGCTTCTTTTATTTAAGTACTTTTATAATAATAAAAAAACAATAAAATGTCAAAAGTTGCTAAAAAATAGAAAAACAACTTCAATTATTAAGTTATGTTAATAATGTATATATAAAATAAGCAATTTATATATAAATTCAGTTTTTATTATTATGTAACTTACTTACAAAGCAAAGAAAGAGAGAGAGCAATGTCCTGGGTTATTTCAGAATTAAGCAAAACGAGTTTCAGTTCACAAGTTCAAGATAATGAAGCAGCACTTATGAAGTTAAGCTCTGATATTAACTTTTACGACATGCAGACTTCAAACGAAATTGCAAGAGTTTCACGTCAACATGAAGACGAAAATAAACTTATAGAAGAACAGTTTGAAAAAGATACCGAAGGTATGGATTCAACAAGTGCAGAATATCTGCAGGCAAGTTTAGAAAGAAACAGCAAATTGCAGGAATTGGACGGCAAACAAACTGCAGAAATTCAAAAAATTTATGATGATTCCGACAGAAAAATAAACCCTCTTGAAATGCAAAAAGAACAACTTGAAGCTCTTATTAAAGACCAAAGAGCTCAGCTTGAAACTTGGAAAGAAAATGCACTTAACGAAGCAGAACAAGAGTGTTCATACTTTAACGATAAATAACAAATAAAAAAAAGCCGTCTTAAAGGCGGCTACCAGACTTGGGGAGGAGGTTTATGATAAGGACGAATCCTTATCCCTTCTTTTAAGTTTTTCGACATGATTTAAAAAAGCTTTAACTTATCTAAAAGTTTTCATACAAATGGTGTATAAAAAAAGAAGGCTTAATTTCTTAAGCCTTCTTTTATGCTTGTTTTAAAGCCTAAAACGGTCTTGTCTGATTTAATTTATTTCTTAAATCTCTAAAACGCTGGATATCTTCTTGCGCTTTAGATGTTTCCTTAAATAATACTTGAGTTGCCGGATGAACCATAACGATTGAATCAATATGAATTTCAAGGAAGTCATATCTTCTTGGTGCTGCAACAGAGTTCTTGCCCATAAGTTCAACGTTTGTTACGGCTAAAAATCTTCTTTCATTGTCGTTTAAAAGTTCAGTAAGCTCTCTGTTTGTGTTTGCATATTTTGATACATACACTGTTCCTTTGATATCATGGTCTTTTGTGATTATAAAAACCTCTATCGGTGTTGTATCTTCTTTGCTTTTTGCCATTTATTGATTACCTCTTATGTGTCCACTACAGTTATTATAGTACATTTTTTAAATATTGCCAATTTAATTTTTTTCTTAATGTTTTTAACAATTATATGGCATTTTAGTAAAAGATGTGTTATAATTCTTAATATACAGGCAATATTTTTTTTTCACACTACTTATCTATATATACACTCCCATGATTTTGAAGGTTAGAGAAGCTTGAAATCAGAAGACATATTAAACAATAAGGCAAAAAACAACTCTGTCAAAGAAAACATTAGCTATAATGCAATTGGCAGTTTTTCAAATCCGATAAAATCCGATAGTTTGGAGCAAACACGCAGACAAACAATGAACAGGTTGTTTAGCGCTCAAAGAAACGCAAATATTGTTCAGGATACTTCTGAGCTTCTTAGAGATGTGAATAAAGCAATTTATGCCAGTGAACACTTCGCGCAGCTGTTTTATTCGCTGCATGGAGTTTTAAATACCCATGATACCATCAATTTTACGGCACTTGGTATATGCAACAAAAATTCAAATTGTGTAGATATAAGATTATTGGATAAAATCGGAGCATCTTACAAAACAAAAATTTTGCTTCAAAGCGCAGATAGTATTATTGCCGATGCCATATTAAATAAACAATATCAATACAGCAGTTCGTCCGATTTCTTAAAAATTTCGTTCCTAAAAAAATCACAGGTTTTAATTTTTCCTTTAATTGTGGGGAAAAAGTGTCTTGGCGTGTATATTGTAGGGCATGAAGGCTCTAACATTAACTCTCACAAAGATATTTATTCCATTATTGCAAAAACTTTTGCTCTTTTAATTTATAATGAAAAATTGGATGAACAGGTAAGCGCAAACTCGGATGTTGATATTTTGACAAATCTTGCAAACCACAAGGCGTTCCAAGAGGAGCTTGCCGCAAGGCTCAAAGTGGCAAAACAGAATGAAGAAAAACTTTCAATATGCTTATTTGACATTTTAAATATTTCAAAAATTAACCGTGATTTTGGTCACGCAAAAGGGGATGAAGTTATTAAGGCGGTTGCTAATAAAATCGCTGAAAATAACAGAAATACGGATTTTGCCGGTCGTTACGCGGGTGACAAGATTGCAATTATTATGCCAAATGCAGATGTTGAAGAAGCAAGGTATGTTGCAGAATATTTGATTTACACAACAAGCTGTATTTATATCGATGATGTAGGACCCGTAAAAGTTAGTGCGGGCATTGCTACATATCCTGACGCATCAATTGATCAAGAAAAGTTGTTAATTCTTGCAGAGCAGGCAATGTGCATATCAAAAAGTAAATGTTACGAAAACGGAAGTTCAGTCGTCATAACTGCTCAAGATTCCGATTTTTGGAATGACGATGCACTTAAGTCTTTTGCTGAAATCTTAATAAGGCGTCATGCACAGGTTGGCATAAACATTGAAGATAAACTTATAAGCACATTCCATGACGATAAGAATATCTCTAACCAGCACTTGCTTGAGGTTGTAACTTCTCTTGCAAGCACAATTGATGCTAAAGACACATATACAAAAGGTCATTCGGCTTCAGTTTCAAGATATTCCGAGGCTCTCGCCCGTGCTCTAAACCTTCCTGAAGCGGAAGTTGAACGCATTAAGCTGGGCGGACTTCTTCATGATATCGGAAAAATCGGTATTTCTGAAAATATCTTAAGGAAGCCGACAATGCTTACCGATGAGGAGTGGGAGGTTATGAAACAACACCCGACAATCGGTGCCGATAAGGTTCTTGCTCCAAACGAATCTCTAAAAGATTTAATTCCAATGGTTAAATATCATCATGAACACTATGACGGAACAGGTTATCCTATGGGCTTAAAGGGTGAAGAAATTCCTCTTTCTGCTCGTATAGTGTCTATTGCGGATGCATTCCATGCTCTTATAAGCGACAGACCGTACAGAAAGGGTTTGAGTGTCTCTAAGGCTTGTGAAATATTAAAAATGGGCGCAAATGTTCAATGGGATAAAGAGCTGGTAAGACAGTTTGTTCAGATAGCCCCGTCTTTATCTACAAGCGTTTAACATTATAAACTCTCTTGCATTAATGGCTAAATAATTTTATAATTTTATTATGGCGGATAAAGAAAACGTTGTAACAGAGAGTTCTTATGATTATATAAAAAAATCATTTGAATTGAGAAATTTAAAGCTCTATAAAGAAGCAATTGAAATGCTTTATAAAGCTTTGAGCTGCGAAGATATATCATCAAGAGATGTCGAAATAACATCTCAAATCGGCGATTTATATTTTCTGCTTAAAAATTATGACAGGGCTCTTGAGCAATACGAAATTGTGCTTGAGGAAGATAAAGTGCACAGGCACACCCTATCTCAAGTGTGTAAAATATTTATTATTCAAAAAAAATATCAAGAGGCTCTTACTCTGGTCGAAGACTTATGCAGGTATGCGCCTGTTCTTGAAAGCTATATCGAGTACTTTAAGATTATGTACGAGCTTGAAATGTACGATAAGATGGCTGCCGTCTACGATTCTATCAGTGATGAATTCAAGAAAAATGAAGAAATTCTTTACACAATGTCTTTAATGAATTCAAGCAAAAAGCAGGAATACTTAACGGAAGTTGTTGAAATTAATCCCAGAAATTACGATGCTCAATTTGACCTCGGGGTTGTTTACTATAATAATGGCGAGTTGGAAAAAGCGCTTGAGCATTTTGAAATTGCCGTACAAAATAAGAAAAATGCCCGCGCGCACAACTATTTAGGTTTAATACACCAATCCTTCGGGCATTATTATGAAGCGATTGAGCAATTTTATGAAGCAACAAAAACAGATAAAATTAATGCGGAATACTTTTACAATTTATCAAAAGCATACATTGACATAAATTGGCTTGATGAGGCAGAAACTGCGATTAAAAAATCTTTAAGGCTTATGCAGTTATCTTCTGAGCCTGATGTTGATTTAGGCAGTCATTATTTTATCTTGGCTTGGATTAATAATCATAAAGGCAATTATAAAAATGCCATTTTAAATTTGAATTTAATTGAAAAAAATTCGCCCGTAACAAAGTATGCAAAAATTTTAAGGTATGCAATAGACTTTGCGCTTGGCGACGTTGTAAGTACAAAAATAAAGCTTGAAAGCCTTTATAAAAATGAAAAAGAAAACGGCAATTATACTCTATACAGTACTTTAGGCAAAATATACAAAGAACTTAAAATGCATGAAAAAGCGATAGATGTATATCAAACAGGCTTAAAATTTTATCCCAAGTCTTATGATTTTCTGGTAGGAATAACGGAAGCTTATATTGACACTAAAGACTATGAAAACGCGATAAAATATTGCGATATTTTAAGTCAAAACTATCCTACATCAGCCAATTCTCATAACTGTTACGCAAGAATTTATTACAGGAAAAAACAGTATAAAGAAGCGCTTGACGAGCTGGAAAAACTTGTTGCTCTTGATAAAAATAATGCAGAATCTTATTATTTTATGGGGTTGATTTCAAATGATACAAATAATCCCGACCTTGCAAGAAGCTATATTGAAATTGCGCTTGGACTTAATCCCGTTGAAGCAAAATATTATGCACAAATGGCAAGAGCTTACGAGCTTTCAGGAAAATATAACGAGGCAATGCTATTTATAAAAGAAGCGATAGACATTGCGCCTTCTGACCTTTACTACTACAGCAAAGCGAAAGATTATTGTATAAAATTAGGTGATTTGGAAGGCGCTTCATTCTACGAAAGTCATATTTCAAGAGCAAAAGAATTATGATTTATTCTTTTTTAGAATATTTTTTATACGATTTACCTGCTCCGTGATTTTATTTTCTTTTTCAACCAAATCTCTTACCTTTTTGCGCCCGTTTTGCATTTGATAGCTTTGATTATCGATAAGTGCATCAATATTGCTCCAATCATAAGGGGTTGCCGCCTGTTCAAGCACCTTATAAATTGCTTCTGCGGAAATTAACTCTATCTGATTTTCAATTGAAAGAAGCGCTCTTGTATATGACCTGCTGTATTCAAAAATATCTTTAACTCTCATGGGGTTTTCCGTTATAATTAACGCATAAGGATTGTTATTGTCCTTTGGCGGTTCAATTTCTATTGATTTTGAACCCGCAATACCGGAAAACTGAACATGTGCCTTTGACCCTCTTGGAAATTCAACCCCTCTTTTTGTTATAAGTATTTTTACATTTATCATACCCCCTTTATATTCAAGGTCTGAAACATGCCCCACGATAACACCCATAAATTTTACGGGCGAACCTGTCACAATGCCGTCAACATCCCTAAAATATAAAATGTGAGTATTTTTGCCTGCAAAAAAAACGTCGTATGCCCAAAATCCTATCAACGAAAGACATACAAATAAGCAAAAAAGAACAAGTATTTCAATTTTGTGCGCCTTTGTCATTAATACTCAATTCCTTCTCTTGCCTTAATTCCGATATCCCAATAATGTTTAACGGGATGAATTTCCGATACTAAATGTGCAATTTCTATTATTTTTTCATGTGCATTTCTGCCCGTGAGCACAACCTCCGTACTTTGAGGTTTATTTTTTAAAGTCTCAAGCATATCATCCAAATCAATTAAACCTAAACTGATTGCTATATTTGCCTCATCTAAAATAACAAGATGATATTCCCCTTCAAGAATTGCCTTTTTTGCGATTTGCCAGCCTTTTTGCACTTCTTCTCTGTCGCGTTCGTTTTTATTGCTTTTGTAAACAATTCTGTCAAGACCCGCATTTATAATTTTAAATCTTGATTTGATATCGGGAGATAAATTTCCAAAGGAGTGCAATTCCCCGTAGTTGCTTCCTCCTTTAGTAAACATTACAATTAAAACACTCCATCCTCTCCCGAGAGCACGAAGTGCAAGCCCTAAGGAGGCAGTTGTTTTGCCTTTACCTTCCCCTGTATAAACTTGTATATAGCCTATTTCTCCAAAATTCGGGTTATGAAGTTTATTTTCCATAAGACAATTATATCACTATTTTACTTGATGTAAATTTCCTCAATATTGTAAATTGTGCCGCTCAAAGGAGTCGGATTTATGTTGCCGAATTTTTTCCTGACGGCAACAATATTTATCGGTGAATATAAAAACAGCATTGGTTTTTCATCGTTTACAATTTCTTGATACTTATCGTAAAGTTCTTTTCTTTTATTAAAATCTAATTCTTTTGCGGCTTTATCATAAATATCGTCAAGCTCTTTTTCAAAAGGTAAAATTTCAGATTTGCTGTCCCCCTCTTTTCTTTGATTAAACAAATGCAAAACACCAAAAGAATTCCAAACGTTATATCCGCTGTGAGGCTCAAAAGGATTAGAGGTTAAAGATATAATTCCCGCCTCAAAGTCCAGAGTATTTGTAATTTTATTGACCAAAGAGTTAAATTCTATCGGTTTAAAATTAACCTTTATTCCCAAAAGTGCCAAATCGTCTTTTATGCTGACACCCGTTGCTTCTCTTTGAGTGTTGCCCGCATTTGTTAAAAGTTCAAACTCAACAATATTGCCGTTTTTATCAAATAAGGTGTTGTCTTTATATATAAAGCCTGACTTTTTAAGAAGTTCTCTTGCATATTCCAAGTCTTGTTTATGTCCTTTTGCAATTTCATTATTTAAAAATATACTTGAAGGACTTTCGGCAGAAAACAAGGGCTGACCTATGCCATGCAATATATTTAAAACAAGACTTTCTCTGTCAATTGCGTAATCTATTGCGGTTCTAAAGTTTTTGTCCTGAAACCAGCTTTGCTTAACCGGGTCAACATAAAATTTGCCTTTTTCGTTTTTTCTGTTGTTTAAATTGAAGAAAACAAATGATGTGTTTGTTGTTGCGCCAAGATTGTAAAGTTTATAATTTCCTCTGTCTTCTTGAGCTTTATATTTTGAAACCATTGAACCCTGAATGGTTGTTGTGTCTATTTCTCCCGCTTCAAATTTAATAGCTTCGTTATTTAAATCGCCCACAATTAATATAACCCATTTATCAAGGTAGGGCAGTTTTTTGTTTTCCGTATTTATCATGTAGTAGTTTGGGTTTCTTTCAAATACTACTCTTTGGGCAGGTACATATTCTTTTAATTTAAACGCTCCGCTTACGACAAAATCCTTTGGCGGAGTGGTTGTTGAATAAAAACCGTTAAAATAATTTTTGCCTTTATCCGTTGCCTTTTTAAAAATATGCTTTGGCGCAATCGGCATGGTTAAATTCCTTAAAAACGGGGCAAAAGGAACAGGCGTTGTGAACTGCACCGTATATTTATCAAGCTTCTTAACTGTCGGTAATTTGCCGTCCACATATAAAGAATCTCTTGTGCTTGTGTTGCCAAAACCGCCAAAAACTATTGTGTTATACGTATAAATAACATCGTCTGCCGTTATTTCTCTGCCGTCTGACCATTTTATTCCGTGACGAAGTTCAACAATATAATTTCTGTTATCTTCTAAAATTTCAAGTCTTTTTGCAAGCTTTAGCTCAACATCGCCATTTATGGGATTAGTCGTAAATAACCCGTCATACATAATGTCTGCCATTGTACTTGATGTAGCATCATTTGAAACGTAAGTGTTAAATGTTTTTGGACCTTCACCTATTGTTGAGGTTACAATTTCGCCGCCAAATTTGCCGATTTCAGCAGTTGTCAAAAGGTAATCAACTCCGTCGATTGTCTTTGTATATTTCTTGACTTCAACGGGATTAACTTTTTCAAGAGGATTTTTATTGTTTGTTTTTGGAATATCGTATCCTAAATCTTTTTTAAAAACACCCTTTAAAAAAAGAAAAACCAAAACAAATATTAAGATTATGTACAATATTTTCTTCATTTTCTTGATTTTATCACAACTTCTTGCTATAAATCCATTATACATTGTTATCCCCAAAGGTACAAAATGAGAATACTAGTCACAGGTTCAACAAGTCTTATAGGACAAGAGCTTTGCCAAATGCTTGAAAAAGAAGGCTGGCAATTTTGGGCTACAACTAAAAAGATATTTGACATAACAAATGAAAAATTAGCGCAGGAAATTATGTCTCGTGTTTCTTTGGATTTTATTATTCACCTTGCGGAATATGCAAATATTGATCAGGCAGAAATCGAACAGGAAGAAGCATACGCAGTTAATTACAAAGGAACGGAAAATATCGCAAAAATTGCAAGAAAACACAATGTTCCGATTTTATACGTCAGTTCAGACTGTGTTTTTGACGGCAATAAAAACACCCCTTATAAGGTAACCGATAAAACAAACCCCATAAGTGTTTACGGACGCTCAAAACTTATGGGCGAAGAAGTCATTAAAAGATTATGCTCAAAATATTACATCATAAGAACAAGCTGGTTATACGGCAAGGGCAGAAAAGACTATGTTGATACAATGCTTACGTTCTCATCCTTAATGAACGAAATAAATATTGTTGATGACCAGATAGGAACTCCTACTTGGACAAGGGATTTGTGCAGAGAAATTATCAATATTATTAAAGAAGAAAAACCATACGGAATTTATCACATAACTTCTTCAGGTTCTACAAGCTGGAGTGATTTTACAAGAAAAATATACGAAATTAAAAAACGTCCCACAAGCGTTATTTCAATTGATAAAAGCGACTTTACACGTCCTGCAAAAAGACCTAAGTTTTGTGTTATGGACACATCCGTTAAATTACCTTCTTGGGAAAAATCCCTGGAAGAATATTTAACATGTAAAGGGTAATTACATTTTTTGCGTTTTATAGAAATTTAGTATAGAGTTATATTGTTGTTATGCTGAGGGGATATCTTGAACGACGATACAATAAACAGCCTATATAACGATTTACTAAAAATCAAGGACGAATATGCTCGTTTTTTTAGTGAGCTTCAAAATACATATTCAAGTGATGATTATGCCGACATTTTGACTGTATTTTTAGCAAAAAGCAAAGACGCTTTTATTTCTAAAGTTGTAATATATGAAATGAATAAGCTTGGAAATAATAAAAATTTGCAAGGGCTTTTGGACTTTTTGCTTTGCACAAAGGAAAAAGATTTTGATACGGGACTTGATTTGTGCGACCTCACGACCCTTAAAATCTTATGCGTTAAGACCATAGCTCTTTACAAAGACAGAACATCGGTAACGGCATTATTGTATTGTTTAAATGCAAAAGGGGAAAATTACAAATTCAGACTTGCGGTGGCTGAAGCACTGGGCAAAATTGGCGATAACAGCGCGGTTGACTCACTTATAAATGTTGTAAGAGATGATGAAGAAAAATCCGTATACGTTAGAGAATCTGCAGCTCATGCACTTGGTATGCTCGGTGATACCCGTGCGATAGAACCGTTTTTAGAAATATTAGAGGGCAAAAAAAGCTTTTTAAGTAAATTTACATTCTTAAAAGAAAGAGTGCTTGAGGCTCTGGGTAAATTAAATATTGAGGGAAGCAAAAGAGTAAATGAGGCTTTGCTCGAATCTTTACAAGACTCTTGCGCCCAAGTCAGACTCAATGCTCTTGAATCAATATCAAACGCAAATATTGAAAATATGTTTGATGATGTTAAAGAGCTTTTAAATGATGAAAATGAAGACGTCGCAAAAGCAAGCGTTGTGGTTTTATATAATTTATCAGACAGAAGAATACTTGATGAAATAATAAACGATGAAAAATCAAAGGAATGCTGCAAGGAGCAGGCAAGATTAATCATAGAGGAATACGAACAAGATGAATAAAGCAATTATTTTGTTGTCAGGCGGGCTTGATTCTTATGTAAGTTTAGATATCGCAAATAAATATTATGACATTGAGCTTGCACTTACGTTTAATTACGGACAAAAAGCTTTTGAGGATGAAAAAAAAGCAAGCGGGAAAATCGCAGAATTTTACAATATTGAACACAAAATTATAAATCTTCCGACCCTTGCGGAAGTAAAGGGAGAAGATATTTGGATTCCAAACAGAAACGGTCTGTTTTTGAATATTGCGGGAGTTTTTTGCGACGCAAAAAACTATGATGCAATAATTTTTGGCGCCAATAAAGAAGAAGCACAAAATTTCCCCGATAACTCACTTGACTTTGTAAACGCCGCAAACAAAGCACTTTCATATTCTACAAGAAATAAGGCGCATGTTGTTGCCCCTTTAATTGATATGACAAAAAAAGAGACAATCGAATATGCCATAAAAAATAACCTTGATTTTTCACTTATAAAAAGTTGTTATGACTCAAAAGAAGAAACGCAAAAAAAACATTGCGGAAATTGCCCATCCTGCCTTTTGATAAAAAATGCCCTTATTGAGCTTAACCGAGAAGATTTGCTTCAACAAATGGGATTTTAATTTAGGGAATAATCAACAATTGCTCTTGCATCTTTTATATTTTTATTAAGCATTAAATCAGATATGCTCTGTTTATTTGAAAGCATTTTAAGATATTTTAAAAGCCTTACTTTATCATCCTGATTATCAAGCGCATCAAAAGATAACTTAAATATCTTTTCAGCTATTTTATAAGCGCTTGTGTCTTTATACTCAAAAGAAAGTCCAAATTTAGCACAATTGACCGTTAATTCTTCTAAGTCTTCAAAGCTTACTTTGAATTCTTTTAATATTTTATCAATTGTTTCTTGTTTTGATAAAAGGCCCTTATATAAAGCGCAGATAGCAAGCATCATATCAGTTTTTTGGCTGTCTTGATTTCTTATTTCCAAATAGTTTTTGAGTCTTATAGCCGGGAATGTAAGGCTTGAATGAAGAAGATAGTCATTAAGAGTCGGAAAATATCCCCTGTATCCGTCTTCAATATATTCTCTAAAATTTATTTCTCCGTTTATAAAGATTTTTTTGTTGTTTCTTTCTATAAAAAGTACAGGTACATCTATAATACATGATACATAATCTTCAAATGTCGCAAAAGGCTTTTTAAACAAATTTCTATAGAAAAATCCGCACCTTGTTTTATCGGTATCAAGCCACGTATTTGCACGGTAACTTTTATAACCGTTCAATTTGTTGTCTCTTATATATGAATTGGCAAAAAATCCCGTAATAAAAGGTGAAATATATGCTGCCGCCCTTAGCTTAGAGAAGGCATCCTCCTCGCTTGTATAATCAATGTTGATTTGTATGCTTGCAGTTTCTCTCATCATAACGGAGGAGAGTTTTTCCGGTATTTGTGAAAAATATTCCTTCATAAGAAGATATCTTTCTTTTGGAACTATATCAATATTTTGATACGTGGAAACGGGTGTTAAGCCTATGGGAGCAAATATAACATCATATTTTTTGCCTATGTTATCCAACAAACCCCACAATTCTTTTGTAATCCGTTCAATTTCGTCTAAATGAGCTTTTGGTTCAACGGAAAGCTCAAATTGTCCGCCCGGCTCAAGAGAGATAGAATTTCTACCGTCATAGGCGCCAATTATAACATCTTTTTCTTTTAATACACCCCACCCTCTTATAAGGGCAAAATCTTTAATTATTTCTTTTAAAGTTTCATATTTTGCATTTTTAAGAGTGTTTTTATCAAGCGACTGTTTTTCCCACTCTACGCCTATGTTAAAGACGCCTTTCGGTTTAATATTTTCTTTATAATACGAAACAATATCTGAAATTTTTAGGGTTTTTTTCTTGTGATGTGCGGTTAACATACAACAATATTATCACAATTATTTTTTTAACATTCACTCATGTGTCTATTATTTAGGATAAGTAAATATTGATTTAAATAACAAAGAACTCTTGAAAAATCCAAAAAACCTGTCATAATGAAAATGTTAACTAACAAAGGAGAAAAAGAAAATGGAAGAAACAAGAACCTCACACGGGGGGGGGGGGCTACAAGTTCTCA
>CANQDZ010000030.1 GCA_947594025.1 Candidatus Gastranaerophilales bacterium | reverse complement strand
AACATCTTAGCGGCAGGCGAAAATACCTGATATTTTTTCCAAATCAAACACCAGTTTGCTTCCATTGTTGTTTTTAGCGGGCGAAAGCAAAGAATTGAATCTTTTGAGGTATTAGCAAGATTATTTAAACTGAACATATACCCTAAACCCTCCTCAACCATAATTGCCGCAATGAGCAAAAATAATATTGATATTACGCTATAAATTTCTAATGAATAATATCTGATAAATTTAATCATTCTTCAATTCTAATAATTTATAGTCAGATAGTAACAGAAAATTTATCAGAAAGTTTTAAGGATTTTATATTTTTGATTTTATTCTGTCTTTTTTATGTAAATTACTATAAAAATTTTAAAATTGACTTGCTATAAGTAATCAAGCCAAAGTGATTATTACAACGGCTTTTATATATATTGGATTATTGCAATACATATTTTATTATAGATTTTTTCGGCGATATTTATTAAATGTTCTTTAAAGATTTTAACTCTCAATTTATCGATTAATGTGCACACTAAATAAGATACGGTTACGGCAAAAATCATATTAAAGAACATATACCAAAAATTAGGAGCGTGGTTGCAATGGAAAATTTTTGTCCACAATACTTTTTTTACTATAATATTTTCTGTTATTAAATACACCGCAAAAGCTGATGACGAGAAATAGTTTATTATCGGATTATATTTAATTTTGATATTTTTTATTATTACAAAAACAGATACGGAAGTTATAACCGTAAGAATAGAGTTACTCCATGTAATATACATAAACAAGCTTTCATTAAAGTAATTTAGAATTAAATATACAAACTGATACAAGCAAATTATCGCTTCAGATAAAATAATCGCAATTATTGCGTTACGTTTTTTTTCAAAAAAAGGTATTCCATATCTTTTGATATATGCACCAATATAATATAAGCAAATAAAATTAGTTAAAGGTCCACGGGCAAGTCCGATTCTATACACAACAAGCGGAACAAGAAACCAGAGAAACAGAAAAAACAACAGATATCTTCTAAAAGTTGTTTTGTCTAAAATATCAAACAATTTGTTAAGCAGCGGAATTGTTATATATAAAATCAGATAAACTGTTACAAACCAGTATTGTCCGGTTAAAACAGGTAAAGCTGATTTATATATTGCCATAGGGGTAAAAGCAATATGGTTTTTAAAAAATACGGCTGATATTATTAAAATGCCATAAGAATAAAGCATTGTTTCAATTGTCACATTGAAAAAATGTCTCACATTGATTTTTTTATCAATCATGAAATAGCCTGTTAACAGAATAAACAGAACTACCCCTATTGTGCCCAAGGTGTGCAGAAACATAGTCAGGAATTTAACAATTGTTGTTTTGGTTTCGATTGCAGGCAGCAGTCCATGTTGAGCATAATGCGAAATTACAATAAAAAACATTGCTATAATTCTAATAAATTCAAAATTGCTTAACCTTTTGTCTGAACCGCTTCTCATCCCTTTCTTCCCTTACAAATTAGAATGCTACCATAAGTAAAACTTTATGTAAAGAAAATGGAATATAACGCATAATATCTGTTATGGCAGATACTTTTAAAAAGAAATTTGGAAAAAGAGTTAAAGTTTTACGCAGAGTTAAAGGAATAACTCAGGAAAGTCTTGCTGAAATGCTCAATATAAGCACCATAAGTGTAGCTAATATTGAAGCGGGCAGATGTGCAATAGGTTTCAGTAAGCTTCCTTTATTGGCTAAAAGTCTTGATGTAGAGATTTATCAGCTTTTTTCCGATATTGATTATACGGATAGTTCAAATACAAAAGGTTATATTATAACTTTATTAGATACTGCTACAACAAAGCAATTGAATGTTATCAAAAATGTTGTTCAAGAAATTATAAAACTTTAGTTATCGGATTTTACTGTCAGGTAGTTTTTTATTAATTTGCCGTCCAACTTATATGATATCAAATCTTATATGGCAGATATTTTCTGCGATAAAAATCGACTTGGACTTTAAAACCCGCCTGTTCATTTAAAATTTTATTCGTTTGAAAGATATGTTTATCGCTTTTTAAGTTAATTCAAATTTTGCGGAATAAGTATAAAATTTCTACAACCGTCTTGCAAAAAACTATATTGTAAACGCTAAACAAAGATTTTTGATTGATACCAAACGGATATACTCTTTATTAAAAAACAATTTCTTGACAATAGTTAGATATCTAACTATAATGCTTTTATGAAAAATTTATTGTCATTAATTTCGAAAATTAGAGAATACGGAAATCATTTTATTATTGAAGAATTAAAAAAGAACGGGGCAAAGGGGCTTGTACCAAGTCACGGGGATATTTTAGCCTGCCTTTATGAACAAAATAAAATGACGATGAAAGATATATCGGAAAAAATCAGAAGAACAAGACCCACGGTTACTGTTTTAGTCGATAAACTTGAAAAACTGGGATATGTAAAAAGAGAAACGTCAAAAGAAGATAATCGTTATACTTATATTGTTTTAACCAAGAAAGGGTTAGATTTTAAACCCGTTTTTGAAAAAATATCAAACGGATTAAATGATATGCTTTATAAAAATTTATCCGATAATGAAGCGGATACCCTTCAAAAATTACTGGAAAAAATATAAAAAGGAGAAAATTATGACAAACTTTAAAAATCTTGAAATCGGAAGACTAGATGAAATCGGTAAAAAATACGAAAACGGGAAAGCATTTTTGCACGACGCATTGGGTTTAACAAGCTCAGAAATTTCTGTTAATTTAATGCCAAAAGGGGTAAAACTGCCCTTTAACCACAAACATAAACAAAATGAAGAAATCTACATCTTTTTAAAAGGCGAAGGAACAATGACGCTTGATAACGAGACAATTGATGTCAAGGAAGGAACTTGCATTAAAGTTCTGCCCGCTGCAAAAAGAACAATGGAAGCAAAAACGGATTTACAATATATCTGCGTTCAAGCAAAAGAAGGAAGCTTGGAACAGTTTGGATTTGGCGACGGCGAGTTGTGTTAAAAAGGTAAAATAATATGAATTTAATTGAACGTAATAAAGAATTAATGAAAAAATTTGAAAAAATGATAAATACTGCAGATGAAAAATTAGCAGAAGTTTTGGTTGCGCCTGATGCTGCATTTTATACTCCTGCAAGCCCTGAACCTCTTTACGGGGGCAAAGGCTACTTGTCTGTTGTTTATTGGATGAGAAAAGGTTTTAGCGATGTTCAATGGCATATAACGGATATGGCGGCTGATGTTGATAAGGCTGCAGTTAAATGGAATTTAACGGGAACTCACGACGGCGAATTTATGGGAATAAAGCCTACTAATAAAAAAATCTCTGTTTGCGTTATGAATTTCTACTATTTTAATGAAAACGGACAAGTTATAAATGATATAGCGGCAGAAGGTATGATTGGTATTCTTCGAGGAATCGGGGCGTAGCGGATTATAAAAAGTTTGGCAATTCAATTTACGTAAGATTAAACCGCAGAGATGAAATCATTTCAAATATTATAGATATTTGTAAAAAAGAAAACGTTTTATCCGTAACATATTCAGGCATAAGGTGTTGCTCTGATATTGTTGTATCAAGCTATGCCCTTGAAAAAGATGAATTTTTAGAACATAAAGAAAGCGGAGTTTTGGAATTGGTTTCTTTGAACGGAAATATCTCGGCAGATGAAAATGACGAGATTTTTCATCATACCCACGCAATGTTTTCATTCCACAATTCTGATTACAAGCTCGTATTAACGGGCGGACATTTAATTTTTACGACTTTTTACAATCTTCTTGAAATCTGTTTAAAACAGAGTTATTATGTATCAAACAGATTTTATAAAAGCAATTAATAAAAAGGATAAAACATGCAAAAATATACAGTTGAAGCATACGGCGTTTGTACTCAGGCAATATCTTTTTCAATTGATAACGGCAAAGTGTACGGAGTTCAATTTTATGGCGGATGCCCCGGAAACACTTGCGCTATAAGCAAGCTTGTTGAAGGCGCTGACGCCAAGAAAATTGTCGAAATCTTAAAGGGTAATGATTGCCAAGGGCGTGGCACATCTTGCGCCGACCAGCTGGCAAGAGGTATTGAAAATGCACTCTTAAATGAAAAAAGCGTTCAAGAAGCAAGAGCCGATTAATTTTTTACTTTAAACACAACAATTCCTCTTGATTGGCTGTAAATTGAGGAGTCAGGGATGTTATGACTGATTATGCCATTCTTTTTTGCTTTTCTCATTCTGCTCTTTTCGATAATGACATAATATTCATCATCCTTATAATTGTTTGTGTCAATAAAAATGTCACTTTCTTGTGTCGGCCAAACTGTACTATATACCTCAAAAGAGGTTATCGGTTTTCCGCTGTATGCTCTTAAATCGTATTTTTTATTCAAATGAACGATTTTTGCCTGATCGTAAGTATCCATATATATAATGCTTCCTTCGGGTATATCTTTAATAAGAGGTGTCGGATCCGAGTAAATGCTTGCAAGTTTTTCAACAGGCTTAAATATTTTAATTTTTGCGTGCGATAGGGATAAAAACAAAATTAAAGATATTATAAATGTCCATTTCGATATAGGAATTTCCCAAAACTCATTTGATGATTTTGCTATCCAATAAGCTGCTATAAAATATATAAACAAAAAGAAATGATGATATGCCCAGCCCGCATACATAAAGAAAAATATTCCAAGAAGAATAAATTCGGTTATTATAAAAAAGCAGAGGGCGTTTCTTTTAAAATATAAAAAGACAGACATTGTAAGTATGGCAATACAATCAAGAGTAATATAACGCCCCAAGGGCGATATAATGTCAAGTGTACCTCTTATATGAATAAGAGGATCAAGCGCAGACGAATGGTGAGGCATAATAGGATTATGCCATTGAATATAAAGTGTAATCAACGTCAAAACTGCTATTAAAATAACGTATATTAAACTTTTTTTATCGGTCTTATTTTTTGCGTAATTAACAACCAAATCCTTAAAAAATAAAATTCCAAAAGCAAAAGCGCCGACACAAGCCATGAGGGAAGTGTTTGCCGTTATAAATATTAAAAATGCATAAATGATTGGATATTTAAGCCTATCTTTATATAATGCCGCAAGCAAAAATATAAACATAATCCCTAACGTGTAGCACCTTGCAATAACGGAATAAATGTTTATTATGGGAGCTGAAAGTATGATAAGCGTTTTAATGAAAGGGTGAAACGGCGCCTTTTTCCATAAAATTAAGCACCCTGCAAATAAAAATGCCAGATTAAGCCATTTCATAATCCATGGGTAGAAAATATCAAAGTACGTAAACGGCTTTAAAATATAATACCAAATAACCGTATGACCCTCATATCTCATTAATCTTGCTATATCGATTAAATTAAAGTTTTGAGTCAAATTCCAAGAATGAATTTCATCCAAATTGTATTCGTAAAATGTAGGCAGATTGAAAATTGCATAGAAAAAAATTAAAAATAAAAGTATGCCAAAATTCCTGCCGTGAAATATATCATCGGCAAATTCTTTTATTTTAACAAATATATTTTGTATTACTTTAATTGTTTTATTCATCTTCTTTATTTATACTTCTTTTTAGCTTGCACAATACATAACCCTGAAACATTGCATCATCGACAATGCTTTTACAGTCGCTATACATGTTATCAATCGAGAAATCTTGATTATAATCATGTATGATTTCTTTAACCATTTTATCCTCAGACTTCGCAACGCCATATAAAAACAGCATATAAAAGTCTTTATCTTTGTTTTTAAGCTCCTCTTTTATGATTTCTTCATAGTAAGGAGATTTTGAATAGTCAACATCCTCATAAGCCCAAAAATGTTCTGTTAACGGATAATTTTGAGGAATTACAAGCTGAACGTATTTTGCTTTATTATTAAGCCATACAACAGGCAGCGTGCAGGCTTGAGAACATACAAAAACAACGGAATTATCGGGAATTTTATACTCTTTGTAATTGTATAATTTTTCTCTAAAATTAATCTTTTGAAAATCTCTTATGGAAGGATATTTTGTAAGACACAAAACTATTACAAAAAAGCTTGTAATAACGGGGAGAAGCAGTCTTTTTGTATATTTCTTAAATTTCTTAAAGCAAAGCACGAGAAATAAGCCTGAAAATGCCCATATGGGAAGCGCGTATCTCAAATCCGTAAACATAAATAGCCAAAGCGCATAAGATAATGCAAGCCACCACATTAAGGTTGTAAGCCTGTTTGATTTCTTCTTGGAAAATGCATATCCGACCATGGACAAACATTGAACAAGAGGTCTTATATCAATAAATTCGTAATCTGACCTGTAAAGCCCCTGCACATTAAAAAGAAGAGTAAACGGATACAGGAACAATTTTAATACGTAGGGGATGCCGGTTTTAATTTTATTGTAGTCGCTGTCATAGATATTTGACGGAGGGTAATAAGGTGATTTAAAAATATCATTAAAAAACGGAAAGAGCGGATTTTTAAATTTATACCAGATGTAAATATGCCATATTCCCCCGACAAAAAACCATGAGACAAAACCGCCCGTACAAAAAGCAAGGGTATTTTTCCAGCCCCTTTTTACAACTATTAAGGTCAAAAATAATCCTATCGCCATTGGTGCCGAAGCTATTTTTAAGCCGACGCCAGTCCCTGTCATTAAACCTGAAATAACATAGTTTATTTTTTTATCGGAATTGACCCCCTTAAGCGCATAATAAACACCAAGCAGAATAAAAGTTGCCGAAATATAATCACAATGCGTTGATGCAACTTCAATTATATAACTTGAACCTGTCACAGAGAAAAGTACCGCTACAATGTTTATCCAAAAATTTTTTCTCAAAAATAATTTATTTATCTTGTAAACAACAAAAGCAAATAAAGACGTATTTAAGGCTAAAAGTATGGAGATAAGTCCGCCGTAGTTATTTAGATAACGCACCATAAAATAAAACGGGATGTCTGCAATCGGATTGAAATAAGAGCGAATGCCTGCAGGCATGATGTCTGTTCCTATTTTTCCGTTTAAAAATGCATGAGGGGCATAAAGGTGATAATTTAATGTATCAAATGCAAATCTGTTTGTTCCAAGCATATATCCCAACAAACCAAAAAGTATTGTAAAGATAAGTGCCGCAAATATATCTTGTTTTACGCTTTTTGACATCAATATCCCCGAGTTTTATACGTCTGTATGCTAGCACGAATAAGGGAGTAATTCAACAATATCGGGCGCTAATTATATAATTTTTTAAATATTTCGTAAAAAATTTTTGTAATTAAACAACATAAGATAAAAATTAAACCGAGCGTTATAAATAAACCAAAAAATTTTTTTAAAAATAAAATAATAAACGTAATGCAAGAACATTTTAGAACTTTTTCCATAATCTTTCAACCTTTCTTTCCGTACTTTTAGTATATTTATTAAATGCGTCAGATATGGACATAATTAAAAAAATAAAATATAATTAATAAAGGAGTTTTAAAATGGAAGATAAACCAAGATATTCAAGAATTTCGGACATACTGGATTTAGCAATTTACATGTCATCCAAGGTGCAGGGAATAACAATTCAAGATATTATTCAAAGATATAATGTTTCAAGAAGAACGGCAGAAAGAATGAGGGACAGCTTAACCAACATATTTCCTCAAGTTGATGAAATTGAAACAGAAGATAACTTAAAACACTGGGGTTTCACTAATTTTTCAATAAGTAATCTCATTTCTTTTACCTCAAAAGAAATTGCCAATATTGAACAACTTCAAAGAAGAACTACCAACAAAGAAATGAAGGAAGAACTTAAAAAAACCGTTGAAAAAATAAAAAGTTTAAGCAGAAAAAATGTTAATTTTGGCGAAAGAGGAATTGAGCTTATCATGCAAACGGAAGGCTACGCCTTAAGACAGATGCCTCAATATAAAATCGAAATTGAAACTCTTGAAACCGTAAGAGCTGCGCTCCAAAATTCAAACATGATTGAAGGCATTTACCATGATAAAAAACGTCTTATTGAGCCTTTGGGTATGATATACGGCGAAAAAATTTATCTTGTCGCACGTGAAAAAGCTAAAGGTAACGATATTTATACTTTCTTGCTTCATAAATTTAAAAATCTTAAGTTAACCGAAAACAAATTCGACAGAGGAGATTTTAACCTTCAAGAATATACGAATTTATCTTTTGGCATTTATCATGGCGAAATACTTGATGTAGAGCTTTTATTCGATAATACGTTATACGACGAGGCAAAATCCTATAATTTTCATCCGACACAAAAAATTATTGATAACAACGACGGCACCTTGCGTGTTAAATTCAGGGCAAGCGGAGATAAAGAAATATTATGGCATATATTCAAATGGGGAAGCGGATGCAAAATCTTATCCCCTGACAGCCTAAAAGAAAAATATAAAAAATATCTTAACGAAAATTTGCAAAATTACTAAATAAACTTGTATTTTTGAATTAAAAGTATTAGAATTATCCTAACTATACTGGGCTGAGGTATTAATATATTATGTGCAGAATTGGTTCCATTAAATCAAAGAACTACATTCACCCTTCGATGGTGCTTAAGCTTATGCGCTCGCAGCAAAAAGGGCATGATAATTCAGGATTTGCCTTTGTCATGCAAGATTTAGGCGGAATTTTTGAAAACTATAAAAACTTGCCGATTTTATCAATGGCATGTACGGATGAGGGCATGAAATACGCTGAGGATATGCTTCATCAAATCGGATTTACGAGGGTCTTCCAGTACAATATGGAAGTTTATCCGGACGAATCTTTAGAAATTGAAACTATGCCGAATTACGTTTTTGAGGTTTTCCAATACCCTAAAAACTACAAAAATCTTTCACGTGATGAAAAAGAAGCACTTTTGCTTGATACAAGATTAAAATTAAGAAGTTATCTGGAAGGAAATGACGAAGGATACGTATACTCTTTTTACGAAGATGTTATCTCTTTAAAAGAAATCGGAAATCCAAACGATATAGGCAAATATTTTAACCTTTGGAGTGAAGATGTTAACCTTAAAGCTAAAATTATAACCGCGCAATGCAGACAAAATACAAACTATGACATTGTGCGCTACGCGGCACACCCGTTTTTCTTGCAAGGTTATACAACTCTTACAAACGGCGAAAATACCTTTTATGAAAAAAATAAGCTGGCTCAACAAAAACTTCATAAGGGCTACATAGGTTTTGAAAGCGACTCTCAATGTTTCTTATATTCGCTTCACTACGTGCATAAAATTTTAAAATGGCCCTTAAAGTATTATAAACACGTGATTACCCCTCTGCCATATGAAGAAATTCAAAAGAGAGAGGATAGAGACGTTCTTCAAAGAATTAAGGCTTCCTTATCAAATTTAGAAATAAACGGTCCAAACACTACAATAGGTGTTTTACCTGACGGTAGAATGTTTAACGTTATAGATTCAAAGAAACTTCGTCCGACGGTTGTCTGCAAGGATAAAGACATAGTTGTGATGACATCTGAAGTGTGCGGAGCAAACGAAATTTTACCTAACAGGGATATATCTCAAGATATCTACACAAATGAGCGCGAACTCGTTGTAGTCGACAACGATTTAAATATAGAAAGAATTCCGCAATGAATATAAACAGCATTTCAAAAGACGATTTACCATGGATTGTAGAGTACGATAGCGACAAATGTATGCTTTGCGGAAAATGCGTTGCAGTTTGTTCATTTGGTGCAATCAAGGTTGATGTACAAAAAAGAAAAAAAGTGGGCGCAATCTCTAATGAAGAGGGTTTCCAGATAGATGCAGACCAAAAGGCAATACCTGTCATTAAACAGGTAATAGATGAGCATAAATTTTGCAGAGGCTGCGGTGTTTGCACAAAAGTTTGCCCAAACGGTGCGATAAAAGTTTCAAGAAATAAAACAGAAATTTTTGGTACAAGATACAGAGCGAAAACCTCAGATTCCGTTAAAAGAGGCGGAAGAACAAATATCCATACTGAAGGCAGAACTCTCGATAAAATAAAAGTCGGCAGAATTTCTCAAATGACAGACCCGTCACTCGATGCTATTCGTCATACTTTTGATTTAAGAACAAACTTAGGCAGAGTTGTAAGTCCCGAGAACTTAAATTTTAAGGTTGAAAACGGAAATCTTGTAGAAGATAAAACAAAAACTCTCCCCGTTAACACCTCAATTTATCCGATTATCATAAGCGATATGTCAATCGGTGCGCTTTCCCCTCGTATGTGGGAAGCAATCTCTATTGCGGTTGCATATTTAAACGAAGTTAAAAATATTCCAATCAGGATGTCATCAGGTGAAGGAGGTATTCCTGACAGATTATTAAAATCAAAATATTTAAAATACATGATATTGCAAATTGCATCAGGTCACTTTGGCTGGAACAGAATTATTAACGCAATGCCGTATATGCAGGAAGACCCTGCGGGCATTTTAATTAAAATAGGACAAGGTGCAAAACCGGGTGACGGCGGATTGCTTATGGCAGAGAAGAACGTTAAGCTTATTCAGGAAATAAGAGGCGTTCCAAAGGCTGATTTATTGAGCCCTCCAAATCATCAAGGTTTATATTCAATAGAGGAGAGCGTTCAAAAAATGTTCTTATCCATGAATTGCGCATTTAAATTCAAAGTTCCGGTTGCAATTAAAGTTGCGGCATCTGCAACAAGTGTCAGCGTATATAACAATTTGCTGAGAGATCCTTATAATATTGTAGGCGGTTTCTTTATAGACGGTATTGCGGGAGGAACGGGTGCAGCTCATGAAATTTCTTTAAACCATACAGGGCACCCCATTGTGTCAAAACTAAGAGATTGTTATTTAGCTGCCGTTCATCAAGGCAAACAAGGGCAAATTCCGATTTATGCGGGAGGCGGTATCGGTATGAACGGTAATCTCGCTGCGGATACATTTAAAATGATATGCCTGGGTGCAAGCGGTGTGTTTATAGGTAAATTGATACTTCAAATTGCAGGTTGTGTCGGTAACGATTTTGGAAAATGCAACGCATGCAATACGGGTCGCTGCCCAATCGGAATTACAACTCAAAATCCGAAGCTTACGCAAAGACTTGATGTTGATACGGTTGCACAAAATATTGTAAATTATATTTTGGCAACAGATATTGAACTTAAAAAACTATTGGCGCCGGTTGGTAACTCAACATTACCGATAGGTCGAAGCGACGCCCTTGTATGCGTTGACAGGAACGTATCAAAAAGATTAAAAATTCAATACGCTTGTTAAGGTTTAATATGAAAAAGACAATTGACACAGTTAAAAATAACGAAAGAAAATCTACTCAAATTTTAATGCAGGAAATTTGGGAAGGTATTGAAGAAGGTTACAACGAATTTCGCATAAATGCTTGCGGTCAGCATAATATCGGAGGGTCCGTCTGGAGTAAAGACGGAGGCGAGCTTAATTTTTATGTGACAAATCCGGGTCAAAGAACAGGCGGAATGGGCGCCGCAGGAACCAATATTTATATTGAGGGGTCTGCCCCTGCAGATACGGGCTGGTTAAACTCAGGTGCTAAAATTGTTGTAAAAGGCGATAGCGGAGATACAACCGCTCATTGTGCGGCATCAGGTAAAATATACGTGGCAGGTTCTTCCGGTACGCGTTCAGGCGCCTTGATGAAAAAAGACCCTAAATACTCCGCTCCGGAATTATGGGTTTTAAAATCAACAGGCTCATTCTCTTTTGAATTTATGGGGGGCGGTATTGGCGTTGTATGCGGTGTAGGCTGCGAAGATATGCCGTCAGTTTTAGGGGACAGGGCTTGTGTCGGTATGGTTGGAGGCTTTGTATATTACAGAGGCTCGGTTAAAAATCTCTCAGATGATGTATTTGTTTTAGATTTGGACGAAAATGATTTTGAGTTTTTAAAAGAAGGACTTAAAACGTTTTTAAAAGAAATTGATGAAACTAAATATTATGACGAGCTTATTGATTTTTCAAAATGGCACAAAATTGTTGCAAAAACGTACGAAGAAAGAAAAAAACAAAGCGATATTACTCTTAAGACATTCAGATTAAATAAGTGGGCAGAAGAAGTCGGCGGTTCAATTTTTGCGGATTTAATAATTGACGACTTTAAAGCGCACGACTTGGTTCAAACGGGTGATTCAAGACTCAGGGTTCCAAAATGGAAGAACTATGCTTATTCTGCACCTTGTGAATACAATTGCCCTATTAAAATTCCGACTCAAAAAAGATTTTCGCTTTTAAGAGCGGGAAAAATAAAAGAAGCACTTGAACTTGTACTTGACTACAGTCCTTTCCCTGCAAGTGTTTGCGGTCAGGTTTGTCCTAACTTATGTTTGAATAATTGTTCAAGATTAAAAGTTGACGAACCCATGGATGTTAAAATGCTTGGAAGTTTATCCAAAAACATCATGGTTGAGCCTCAAAAAATTACAAAAGATAAGAAAATTGCAATTATCGGCGGAGGTGTGGCAGGCATGTCTTCCGCTTGGCAACTTGCAAAAAACGGCTATCAGGTTGAAATTTTTGAACAGGATGACGATATAGGCGGAAAACTTGCCCAAGTCATTCCAAATGAAAGATTAAGCAAGGAAATTTTAGACGCTGAAATAGAAAGATTTAAAAAACTGGGCGTTAAAATTAATACTTCAGTTAAAGTTAATGCGGAACTTTACACAAAGCTTGAAGAAGAATTTGATGCCGTTGTTATTGCAATCGGTGCTCATGGCGCGGTTGTTATTCCTTTTGAAGGATATGAAAGACTTATAAAGGGGCTAAACTTTTTAAAAGATTCAAAAAAAGGAATTAAATACAATCTCGGCGAAAAGGTAGTTGTAATCGGTGCGGGAAATGCCGCAATGGACGTTATAACAGAAGTTTATAAACAAGGCGCTAAAGATGTGACTGCAATTGATATTCAAGAGCCTTCAGCTTTTGAAAAAGAAATAAAATCCGCAAAAGACTTGGGCGCTAAAATTATTTGGCCGTGTTTTACTCAAAAAATTACGGAAGAAGGCGTGCAGTTAAAAGACGGCAGATTTTTACCCGCAGATTCCGTTATTATTTCCGTCGGAGACAGACCGATTTTTGATTTTCTTCCAAAATCTTATCTGGATGAAAAATCAAGAATTAAAATAAATGAGTTTATGCAAACTCTTGTAAATGATAAAGTTTTTGCAATCGGTGATTCGACAAGGTCAGGTTTGTTTACAAACGCAATAGCGGACGGAAAACATTGTGCGGAAAACATAATGAAATATTTAAGCAACGATGTTTTAATAGATGACGCTAACAAGAAAAAGCTTATCCCTCAAAACAGAATTAAAGCGGAATATTATGAGTGTTATCAGCCAACTTGCGATAATGAACAAAACAGATGTTTAAGCTGCGGATACTGCCGCGATTGCGGTTTATGTATGCAAAGCTGTCCTCAAAATGCTATTTCAAGAATAGAAAAAGAGGACGGAAAATTTGAATATGTATCTGATTCGGAAAAATGTATAGGCTGCGGAATATGTTCAGGATTATGCCCGTGCGGTATTTGGGAACTTGAAGATAACAACTAGAATTTTTTAATTTATGTATAAAAAAAGAGGTTCTATAACAGAACCTCTTTTAAAATGCTAGGATTATTTTATCTCATAACAAGATACATATCTGTTTCAAGTTTTGTGACATACGTTCTGAATATTTCACATTCTTTTTCTTTTGTTGAGGTGAATTCATTGTAAATATGGTCGCCAAGAGCATCTTTAACTATACTGTTTTTATTTAAGTAAAAAAGTGCCTCTTCAAGGCTTGCAGGCAATGAATCAATTTTTGCGCGTTTGCGTTCTTTTTTTGTCATACCGTAAATATTTTCTTCAATTTGAAGCGGCGGTTCAATTTTATTTTCAATACCGTCTAATATTGCACCCATAATAACCGCAAGTGCCATATACGGATTGCAAGAAGGATCCGGCGATCTAAGTTCAACCCTTGTTGCCTCACCGCGTTTTGCGGGGACTCTGATTAGAGCTGAACGGTTTGCTAAACTCCAAGCCAAATAAACGGGCGCTTCATACCCCGGTACAAGTCTTTTATAGCTGTTTACAATCGGATTGGTTACGGCGGTAAAAGATTTAACATGTTTTAAAACGCCGCCGATTGCATACAGTGCTTCTCTTGACAATTGATATGTTCTGTCGGGTGAATAGAAAATGTTTTTTCCGTCTTTGAATAATGAAATGTTGCAGTGCATACCTGACCCGTTTATACCAAAAATCGGTTTTGGCATAAAGGTTGCAACAAAATCGTGCTGTTCGGCGATTGCGGAAACAACATACTTAAATGTCATAATGTTATCTGCAGTTGTTAGGGCATCGTCATATTTAAAGTCGATTTCGTGTTGTCCTCTTGCAACTTCGTGGTGGCTTGCTTCAACTTCAAAGCCCATTTCTTTTAGGTTTTTAACTATGGTTCTTCTTAAGTTTTCCCCTTTATCTGAAGGTGCGGCATCATAGTAGCCTGCCGTATCATTTGTATTTAACGTTGCGTGTCCTTTTTCGTCTTTTTTAAAGATGAAAAATTCTGCTTCCGGTCCCACATTCATCTTGTAACCCAGCTTTTCCGCCCTTTTAATCATTCTTTTCAAATTACATCTCGGGCATCCTTCAAAAGGAGTTCCGTCTGCGTTGTGGATATCGCATATAAATCTTGCAACTTTTGTATCTTCATCGGAACGCCAAGGAATAATTCTAAATGTATTTAAATCAGGGAAGAAAAACATATCTGATGTTTCAATACTTCTAAAACCTTTGATTGATGAACCGTCAAGCATTATTTCGTTGTTCATTGCTTTATCAAGTTGTTCCGCAGGTATTGAAAGGTTTTTCATAACGCCATTTATATCGCAGAATTCCAATTTAATAAATTCAACATTATTTTCGCTTACAATTTTTCTAATTTCATCTTTTGTGTAAGTTCTTTTGTAATCAATCGTTTGTGGATTTTTCATACCTATTCTCCTATTTCAATACCCTAATTATAGTGCGTTGTTTTTGAATGTCAAAGAAAAAGGATGTTAATTTAAATGTAAATAAAATAAAAAGGAGTTTTTTAAAAAATAATAAAATTGCAATTTTTGCGGTTTTTTATAATTTTCTATTTTTATTTTTTGAAAATTTGGGGTATTTTTTCTATTTTTAATAAATTTTTTTTAATTTTTTTTCGTCTTTACATTTCTATACATTAACAAATTTTTGTATTTTCTCTTGTATAGCTTCTTTTGTTAAACCTTTATAATTTATTCTTGAAGATGTAATCGGCTGGTTATAATCTCTTTTGTTTATCGAGTGGCTGTCAACCATAACGGAAGGAGGCATAATAGACCATTTAAATAATGCACTTGACATCCTTCTGTAAAATTTATCAAGCCATTCTTTTTTTTGTTCAAGAGGCAGGTTATTTGTTTTTTCAAAAAGGAAGGTTGATTTTATCATATCGTGATAATTTTCATTTTTGTTTTCAACTCTCCAAATAATTTCATCCAAAAATTCATAAGGCATAAGCGCATCCTCTGCAAGCAAAATGCTTTTTGTTTCAGGGTTTATTGCAAGCTCGGC
>CANQDZ010000029.1 GCA_947594025.1 Candidatus Gastranaerophilales bacterium | reverse complement strand
ATCACTCTTGCTATCATAGGTGTTGTTGCAGCACTTACAATACCTACCGTTATCACCAACTACCAAAAGAAAATGTATGTTACTCAGCTTAAGAAGTCGTACAATATGTTTACAAACGGTTTTAGAACAATGATGGCAAACGAGGGTGTTACAAAACTTACCGACACCACTCTTTGGTCAAAATTTCCTCAGGGTTATTCTACTGTACAGTCAGAATATATGCCCTCAGAGGAATTTTCGGATTTTATAAAAGAATTTTCAAAAACATTTAAAGTTGTTGCAGTATATGGCGGACAAAACTTCCCTATAAAATATAACCCTAATATTAAACAACTAAACGGCAAGAGACTTGGTCGGCTTGGTCCCGGAATGTATTTAGCGGACGGCACTTTTTTATGGTTATATTTAAATAAAACCCCTGATACAGCAACTTGTAACGGTAAACCATGCTCCTCTTTAAAAGAATTTCAAGAAACAAGAAATACCAAAACAAAATTTTGGCAATGCTTAGGTGCCATCAGTATTGATGTAAACGGAGCCAAGGGGCCAAATGTTCTTGGTCGGGATTTCTTCGGGCTATTTTATTTAGACAATGAAGGTGCACTGTACACTGATGGCGGTGCAGATTATGCCGTTTACAATAGTTCAAGCTGCAAATACGATAATCTTGAATCTTGTGAAGGCTATTGGAAAAACGAAAGCGGTTATTACCCATGTACTAAGAGCTCTGACGGCTGGGGCTGTGCTGCCCGTATCATTGAAGAAGGGTGGGAGATGAAGTACTAAAGAGCTTAATTTCTTAAGGTCATAGACCTTAAGAAATTAGGAGGGCTGCGCCCTAAGGCTTGAAAAATTTATCAGAAATAACCTTCAATATTAATTTAGGGGGCTGAGCCCATAACACTTGATAGGTTTATCTTAAAATCAGATAGTTCTTGATATTAATATAGGGGCTGCGCTCTAAGGCTTGAAAAATTTATTAGAAATAACCCTCAATATTAATTTAGGGAGGCTGCGCCTTAACACTTGATAGATTTATCATAGATAACATTCGATATTAATTTAGGGGGCTTCACCTTTTAAATTTGTTCAACTCATTAAAACTTCTTGAAGATTTATTTTTTGAGAGTTTTTATTATTTTCCTCATTTTTTGAATAAATAAATAATTAAGGAAGATTTTTCTTGCTTAATCTGCAAAGATAACTATAGCCCTTGCAACAAGAGTAAAATCGCAAGAAAGCCTAATCGGGCAAGATTTTGCTAAAAGCAGATAAAAAGGGAGAAGGGAAGTTTCCATGTTAAGCGAACTTGTATGTTGTAACAGAAAATTCCAAGGTAACATTTTTTCTATCGGAAATAATATTTATCTTGTTTGTTCAGGATGTCCAAACTGCGGAGCGCACATTGCAGAAATTAAAAAAAGGACATCTGCGGGAGGTTATAAAACTACACTCAGACGAAGGGGGGATGGCGCTTACAGGTTATACAAAAAGTATGAAAATACAATTTCAAATTTTGAGTATAAAGTCTACAGGGGTTCAAAAGCCAAAGAGTATGAATTCCATAACAGGTTTGGAACCATATACAACGGAAACGGGGTTAGGGTTTCAAGCCAAGAGGACTTTATAAAAATGACAAGAGAAGAAATAATTGCAATCCTCAATCAAAGATTTTATAAGCCGAGAATGGGTAGAAAAATACGGAATCTCTAGGTTATGTATATGAAAGGGGGCTTTTTGCCCCCATTTTTTTAAAAGGTATAAAAATGGACGAAAACATAAAAGCTAAACTAACAGACAGACAGGAAAAATTTTGCAAAGAATATGTGCTTTGTTTGTGCAAAACGCGCGCCGCAATTAATGCGGGATATTCAAAAAAAACCGCAGGCACAATAGCTTCTAAATTAATGCAAAATCCTAAAATAAAAGATTATATAGCCGAGCTTCGAAAAACTGAAGATGCAGAATTTTACTATTCAAGAAAAAAGAGTTTTGAAAGACTTGAAGAAATCCAAAAACTTGCCTTAGAAAATGTAGAGATAAAATTTACAAAAGATGGCGAACAAATAACAATACCAAAACCCGATTTGAGTACATTTTTAAAGGCAGAAGAACTTAAATGCAAACTTCATGGTCTATATACCCCCGTTAAAGAAAAAGACATTTTAAACATAAACACAATGGGTAAAGTGCTTATCAACAATACAACGCTTGATTTATCTGTCGGTTCTTAAAACTGCAGGGGCAAAATTCAACGTTCTAAAAAGAGGAATTTATGATAGAAGTACCAAAAATATTGGATTTTCCCGAAAAGCTAATGCCCTTAATTACCGAAATAAACAACTACTCCTATTTTTTAATCGAAGGCGGGAGAGGGGGTGGAAAATCACAAAGTGTTGCCAGACTTATTTTGTGGATAGCCGAGCAAAAAAAAGTTCGAGTATGCTGCGGCAGGGAAACCCAAAATACAATTGAAGAATCTGTTTACAAGATATTTAAAGATATAATTTTAGATAATGAGCTTAATTTTACAATCCAAAAAACAAAAATAACTCACAAAGCTACCGGTTCCGAAATTATATTTAAAGGGTTCAAAGAACAAGGCAGAGTCAATATTAAAGGTCTTGAGGGAATTGATATTTTATGGATTGATGAAGCTCAGGCAATCACAAAGACAACTCTTGATGTCATTATCCCCACAATAAGGAAGAAAAATTCAGTCGTATATTTCACAATGAACAGAAATGTAAGGCAGGATGCCGTTTTTGCCGAGTTTGCAAAAGACCCTGACTGTCTGCATATAAAAATAAATTATTACGATAATAAATACTGTCCTAAAAACCTTATAGATAAGGCAAAAAGGTGCAAAGAAAGAAATAAAATAGATTATGACCATATTTGGGAAGGTAATCCGAAAGACAGTTCAAGCGAATTTTTGATTTCAACAAACAGACTTGAGCAATCGAAACGACTTTTTGTTCCGAAAGAAAACTTTAGGAATATTAAATGCATGGGGGTTGACCTTTCCGGTCAGGGAGGCGACCTCTGTGTTGCAACTTTGGTTGAAACTATAGGTAATAACTATTTCTCCGCAAAGAAAAGAGAAAGTTGGAATGACCCTGATACCGATAATACAAAAGGCAAAATTATAAGCCTCTACACAATGTGGCAGCCTAACCTTCTTATTTTAGACGGTGACGGGCTCGGGTATCCGATATATGTTTCCGTCAAAAAAGCGGTCAAAAATGCTATCGCTTTTCATGGCGCGGGAGCAAGCAAAAGACAAAATGCCTTAAATCAAAGGGCGGACGGATATTTAACTTTAAAAGAATTTATAGATAACGGCTGGCTTGAAATTCCGCAGGAAGACACCAGATGCCAGCTTGAGCTTATTAAGAAAGAATATGCGCCAAACGGCTCTATAAAAATTCAAAAAAAGAGCGACATGAAACTGGAAACGGGCGAAAGTCCCGACTACGCTGATAGCCTGATGATGTCAATTTACGCTCTTAATTACTATTCTCATATGGCAGATAACGATATAGACGAGGTTCAAGTGATGATGGATACAAGCTATGAACCCTTTGAATAAAAAGAAAGGAGAATTTTATGTGCATGATGCCAAAAACACCAACTTACACTCCTGCTCCGGCACCGCAGATTAAACCGCCGACTTATGCAGATGCAAGTGTTCAAAAGGTAGGTGAAGCAACAAGAAAACAGACAGCAGGTCTTTCAAACGACAGTATCAGGACTTCCGCACTCGGGCTTGGCGATAACCCGACTACCAAAAAAACAAAACTCGGGGAATAAGGAGAAAATATGGAAAATGCCAATTTAGAAAAAAAATACTTTGAGGCAAGAAGATTAGAGTTTAATAATGTTTATAATCAGATTAAGCCTGAGTGGCAAGAGCTTGCAGATTTTTTCTTGCCGAGAACGGTAAGATTTCTTGCAAGAAACGTGAATAAGGCGCCTGTCAAAAATAAAAAAATTAAAGACAGCACAACGCTTAAAGCGGTAAGAGATTTTTCGTCAGGCATGATGACGGGTGCAACAAACCCTGCAACAAACTGGTTTAGGATTAAAGTCAGAAATTACGATTCAAAAAACGACTACGAGGCAAAAAAATGGTGTGCAATAGTCGAAGAACTTATAAGGAATATCTTTAATACTTCAAACTTATATCAAAAAATGCCCCCAATGTATAAGCAATTGGGCGTTTTTGGGATTTCTGTTCTGGCTCTGGAAAAAGACGAACATTCAGTTTTAAGGTGTAAACTCTTACCCATAGGTTCTTACAGGATTTCCAAAAACAGCAAAGAACAGGTTGACACAATTTGCCGCTCCTATATGGAAACTGCAAAAAATTTGTACGATGAATTTGGGGAAGAAAATGTTTCAGATGCCGTAAAAAAGGCAGTTAAAGGAAAAAGATATTCCGAACTTTTTGAAGTTGTACACTTTGTTGAGCCGAATAAAAATTACATTGAAGGCTCAAAAATCTCAAAACATAAAAAATATTTGTCAGTTTATTACGAAGTAAATGAAAACAATCACAAGTTTTTAAGCGTATCGGGTTACAGTAAATTTCCTTATGTGGTATTTGAAGGAGAGGCAAACGGCGAAGATGTATATCCTTCAGAATGCTGCGGTATGAATGCACTCCCTGACGCAAAACAGCTTATGGCAATGGTTGTGGATGAGGGAAAAATGATTAAAAAAATCGGAAGCCCTCAGCTTAAAGGTCCTGCCGAATTAAAAAACAAAAAGCTCGTTGACGCTCCTGCAACATTTACGGAAAATAACCAAAACGGCGAAGGATTAACACCTATTTATCAAGTTCCTCCCGCCGCAATTCAACCTCTTGAGGCATTACTTGAAAATAAAAGAAATTCAATCAGAGAGTTGTTTTTTAATGACTTATTCGCAATGATTTTAAATACATCCGAAAGGGGAAGAACGGCAACCGAGGTTAACGAATTAAAAGAAGAAAAAATGGTGCTGTTGTCACCTCTTTTAGAACAGGTGCACAGCGCCCTTAAGATACTTCTCGACTGGATATTTAACGAATGCGTTGAAAGAGATTTGGTTCCGGAACCGCCAAGTTCTCTGCAGGATAAAACTCTTGAAATCGAATTTGTTTCAATGCTTGCACAAGCTCAAAAGGCGGTAAAAGTATCTTCAATGGAAAGATTTACAACTTTTACAATTAATTTGGCACGTGCCGTTGACCCGAGTCTTTTGATGAAATTGAACTACGCTAAAATAATTGACGATTATGCTGATTTTGCAAATATAAGTCCGGAACAAATTGTATCCGACAGCGAGTTTGAAAAACAAAAGGCGATTTTACAAGAAAAACAAGCAAAACAAGAAAACATGCAAGCCTTAGCTCAAGGCTCCGAGGTTATCAAAAATATAGGGGGCGTTGATTCCTTTGGAAGTGAGCTTTTGGCAAGGTTTGGTTTGTAATGCTTGACGATGAGCATCTTAAAGATGCTGTCCGAACTGCGGCAAACAATAAAACAGTACTAAAACTTTTAGGGCATTTTATAAGCAAATCCGGATGTTTCAGACAAGGTATCGCACAAGATGAAAGGATAGAAATTTATAACAGAGGATACGGCGATTTTGGTCTTTATATACGCGAATTGCTCATAGCTTATGCTCTGCCCCAATATTTAAAACTTATAAAAGAAGGAGAAGAAAATGACAGAAGACAAGATGAATGAAAATGTTGAAAATCTTCAAAAAGAAGATGAAAAAGATTTCACGCCAAGTGAAAAATCATCTCAAATTTCACAAAGCAAAGAGCTTGGGGGACAAGCGGATGACGATGTTGAAATAACTTTTGGAAGACCTGAAACTTACGATTTTAAGGAAGTTAAACTGCCTGAAAATATGATACTTGATGAAAATATGACGGGAAAATTTCTAAAATATGCTTCAAAGCTTGATTTATCACAAAAAAGCGCAAACGATATGGTGGCTATGGCGGTTGAACTAACAGAGCAGGCAAGAAAAAACACCTTGAGTGCTATAGAACAACTTAATAGTGCAAAAATCGAAAGCTACAGGATGAAATTAAAAAGCGATGAAGAAATTGGCGGTGTCAAACTAAATGACGCTTTGCAAAATGCAAATATAGCTTATGACAGCTTCTTTAAAGATGACGAACTCAGAAGCATATTTGCAGAAAGCGGACTTACGGTTCATCCAAAATTTATTAAGGCACTAAAAGCAATCGGACAGGAAATGAAGGAGGACACAATCCACACCGGCGGTTATCCAAACCAACAAAGAAGCCACGAGGATATTCTATACCCTTCAATGAAAGACATGAACTAAAAAGAAAGGAGAAAAATTATGGCAACATTAGGCGCAAGTTATTTAACTTTAGCTGACAGATTAAAAAGAACGGAAGCAGGCGAACAAGCTGCATCTATCATTGAACTTATGAACGAAACAAACTGCATCATGCAAGATGCAAACGTTATTGAATGTAACGACGGAACAAATAATATCTCAACAATAAGAACAGGACTTCCAAATGCTACTTTCAGAAGATTATACGGTTTTGTGCAACCTTCAAAATCAACTACTGCACAAGTAAAAGATACAACAGGCATGTTGGAAGCATATTCAATTGTTGACAAAGACCTTGTCGATAAGGCAAAAAATCCAAAATTATTCAGATTATCCGAATCAACACCATTCCTTGAAGCAATGAACCAAACTCTTCAAAATGAAGTATTTTACGGCGATACAAAAGTTAAACCCGAAGGTTTTGACGGACTTTCCGTAAGATACGGCAAAAAATCAACCGACTCAAAAAACATCGGCTCAAACATCATTGACGGCGGCGGTGAAGGTGCGGACAATACATCAATTTGGTTTATCACCTGGGGCGATCAACATGTTTCTTTAACTTACCCTGAAGGCTCACAAGCGGGCATGCAGCACGAAGATGACGGTATTCAAACCGAAACTGATACAAATGGCGGCAAAAGAAAAGTATACCAAGACCACTTCAAAATGGATGTCGGTTTAACAGTGAAAGATTGGCGTTCAACTTGCCGTATCGCAAACATTGACGTTTCAGATTTAGACGGCGAATCTGCCGTTGACTTGGTTGATTTAATGCGCAAAGCATACTACAAAGTAAAACGCCACAGCGCAGGCGGTCAAACTTGCATTTACTGCAACACCAACCTTTTGATGCACTTTGATAAACAAGTTGAATCAAAAACAAACATCCACTTCTCTTACCAAGAATACCTTGGTGAAAAGGTATTAACATACAAAGGTATGCCGATAAGAGCTTGTGACCAAATTTTAGACAATGAAGCAAAAGTATCTTAGTTTCAGAAAGGAGAGAAAAATGATATTAGATAATGAAACATTATTTTCAGATAGTCAAGCAATCACTGCTGATTGCGCATCAACAAACATTGTTAAACTAAACGGCGAAGTCGCTTTTGGTACTCCCGTTGAACTTTTTGTTCAAATCATGGAGGCTTTTAAAAGTGCGGAAGCTTCATCTTTGACAGTTAAAGTTCAAACTTCAGATAATGAAGCTTTTACTTCGCCAAAAGATTTGGTTTCAGAAACTTTATCAAGCATTGAAGCAGGTGCAAAAGCTAACTTGAAATTTTTACCAAAGGGGAACAAAGGATACATCCGCCTATATTATGATGTTAACTTTGCTTCAGATGCATCTGCCCTAACTCAAGGCAAGATTACCGCAGGTATTGTTGAAGGCACAAGCGAAACTTATTAATGCATTTTATGTGAGGGTCTTTATGACCCTCACACCTGCCTTTTTCCTAATCTACATACAATTATCGGAAAGGAAGATTATGAGTTATACAAAAACAAAAATTTTTAATATGGCGCTTAAAAATCTGGGTGTCACGGTGGGTATTCAAAGCGATTCTCAAACAGACAGAAATACAATTGTTTTAAACGAATATTATGATGCAGCAAAAGAAAAGACACTTTCAGACCATGACTGGAATTTCGCAAGCACGTACAGAACATTATCTTTAACGGGTTCCGAGTCTTTAAATCCAAAATATAAATATGAATACGATTATCCGAACGATTGCTGTGCAATTAGAGAAGTGGTTTCTTGCGAGTCTCAAAAAGCGGAATTCGAGGTTGCCTCAAAATCTGACGGACAAAAAATTATTTACTCAAATCAAGAAGGCGCACTTATAAGATATACAAGAATAATAAGAGAAGAAACATTTTTTACTTCCGAATTTGCAATGGCGCTTTCCTGGTATCTGGCATTTTTGTCCGCAAAGGCGATTACGGGCGCCAGAGTGAATACAAGCGATTGCTTGAATTTATACAAACAAATGCTAAACGAAGCAAGAGTTTCTGATGCAAACGAGGGTTACACAAAAGAAGAATTCAATTGTGATTGGATAGAAGCGAGAGATTAACTATGGCAAGACTAACTCAAAAATCATTTACAGGGGGCGAATTATCGCCATCCTTGTATGCAAGGTCAGACCTTGCAAAATATTCAAACGGACTCAAGACCTTAAAAAACGGTTTTGTAAGAGCTGAAGGCTGTATTTCAAACAGACCGGGGCTTGAATTCGTTTGCGAAGTAAAAAACAGTGACCAAAAAACAAGGATAGTTCCTTTTGCTTTTAACACGGAACAAACCTATATAATTGAGCTTGGAAATAATTACGCAAGATACATAAAAGACGGCGGGCAGATTGTTTATCCCGACGGGCATGAAAATGAAGGGGAGATTGTTGAAACAGAAACTCCATATTCAACCGATGATATTTTTATACTTAAATTTGGTCAAAATGCGGACGTACTAACACTTTGTCACAAGAATTATCCTCCCAAAGAACTTTCAAGAGAAAGTCATTACGACTGGATTTTAAATGATATTGTACTGTGTTCTCAAATTAATGCCCCGACAAATGTTAAAGCCGTTTGGTCGGGAAGTGTTTCATCAAACACAACAACGTATTCTTATGTTGTAACGGCCGTGAAGAAGGATAGCTATGAAGAATCTGAAAGGTCAGAAACGGCTGAAGCCGTCGGTCACCTTGAAAGCTCCTGGACTACTTCCGACTGGATGACAATATCTTGGGATGAAGTTGAAGATGCAATTGAATATAACGTCTATAGAGCGGTAAACGGAATTTACGGTTTTATAGGCACATCCGCAAATACAAGCTTTAAGGATAACAATATTGAACCGGATTTAACTTCAACTGCCCCCATTAAGCAAAATCCTTTTGAGAACGACAATAACCCTTCGTGTGTTAATTATTTTCAGCAAAGAAAATTATTCGGTTGTCTTAAAAATGACCCGCAAACTCTTGTTGCAAGCCAAACAGGGGCAGAAAATAACTTTAATATTTCAAGACCGCTTGTTGCATCGGATGCGATAAATTTAAAACTATCCGAAAGAGAAGTTAACGAAATAAGGCACTTAATCGGACTAAACGATTTAATTGTCCTTACATCAGGTGCAGAATGGAAATTATCAACTTCCAACGGCCTATCAGCTTCAAATCCGCCAAATTGTGCTCCTCAAAGTTATTACGGCTGCTCTCATGTTCAACCGTGTGTTTCAGGCAATATGGTGCTTTTTGTGCAGGCAGGGGGCTCCGTTGTGCGCGATTTAGGATATGAATACGTTTCCGATTCTTATAACGGAGATGAACTTACAATATTTGCAAATCATCTGTTTGAAAATAAACAAATTGTTGATATGGCATATTCTAAAGAACCTTACAGAATTTTATGGTGCGTTATGTCAGACGGTACCGTAAATGCTTTAACTTATAACAAAAAACAAGAAGTTTCAGGCTGGCATACTCACTCAACGGACGGTGAATTTGAATCGGTTGCCGTCATAAGAGAAAATTTTGAGGACATACCTTATTTTGTCGTCAAAAGAACGATAAACGGTAAAACAAAAAGATATATCGAACGTATGCGCTCAAGACTTATAAATAATGTTCAAGAAGGATTTTTTGTTGATTCCGGACTAAAAGGTTCTTTCAAAAACAAAACAACTCACATCAAAGGACTAAATCATCTTGAAGGGAAAAAAGTTGTAGTGCTTGCAGATGGCGGCGTTGTGGAGGGCTTAACCGTCAAAAACGGTTCAATTGACCTTATTGACGGTGCATACGATATAACGGTGGGGCTTCCTTATACATTTGAAGTTGAAACTTTAAATATAGAAGGCGAAAATACACATGGACTTAAAAAAATAATAAATGAGATAAATATAAAAATCGACAAATCAAGAGAAGATTTTTACGTTGTGGGACAAAACGGGGTTGCCGTTCAAAATGCAAGATCAAAAGAAAGTATTGAAAATTCAAACCTGCTTATAACAGGTGATGTTGTTGCATACCCGTTTGCCGAATTTGCGGAAAATGCCACAGTCTGCATAAAACAGGATAAGCCACTCCCTTTAACAATTACAAGTATAAGTGTTGCAGTGACATTGGAACAGGAGGACATTGATGTATCAGGTAACTAAAAACGAAAAGGATGTTCAATATATTCTGGATAACCTAAGACTTGAAGATATGCTTGAACTCCATGCAATATACGGGAACAACTATAAGGAAATTGTCAAAAATAATATTATGAAAACCACATCAGCAGTTCATATTGCGAAAATTGAAGGTGATATCCCGATTGCAATGGGAGGAGTTTGCGAAACTTGTCCTGACGATAAAGAAATTGCAGGTGTTTGGCTCTTATCAACCGAAGAAGTTAAGAGGCATCAAACATCGGTTTTAAGAGCCATTAAAAGGGTAATAGATGAAGCTGACGAAAAATATCGTCTTACCTATAACTTTATCTACGAAAAAAATCATAGGGCAAAAAGGTGGCTGAAATGGCTTGGTTATCGTTTTGATAATCCAAGACCCGCAGGAGTCAAAATGCCTTCAGGATTTGAATATTTTTACAGAATAAATAAAAACGGAGGAAAAAATTATGTGTGATTTGGGCATTACGGGGATTATGGCAGGTATAGCAATAGCCTCATCTTTGACAAGCACGGCACTGGGGGTTGTAGGTTCTGCCGTTCAAGGAAGCAATGAGGCTGCGCAGCAAAAATATCAAGAAGCAGTAAACAGGGATAACGCAAGAATTGCAAGCGAAAAAGCCGCACAAGAAAGACAAAAAGGGCTGGAAGATGCCAGATGGCAAAGAATTAAAAATCTTCAAACAATTGGCGATAAAAAAGTTGCACTTGCATCCTCAGGCTCAAATATAGGATACGGCTCAAATCTGGACATAATTGAAGACACTGCAATGATGGGTGAGCTTGACGCCTTAATGATTGAAAATAATTCAGAGCAAAGAGCACAGTCCTATGAAATTTCTGCAAACAGTTATTTGAGCGGTGCAAATATGAACAGCTTTAAAGCTTCAGCTTCAAAAGGGCTGAATGCACTTGGTGCCGCAAGCAGTGTTACAAAAGGATTTGGCACTTTAAATAACAAAGCAGACGCGTTATACAAAAAATACTAAAAGACAAAACGAGGTAAAAATGGAAATAAATTATAAACAACGGGAAGACGTTTTTAGCAAAAATCTCGAAAAATCAAATTCGAACTTAGAATTAAAGAAAAAATACTTTGAGGATTTCTTAAAAAACAGTGAAAAAAATAAAACAGAAATAAACGCTCTTGAATTTAGCAACTTTATAGATTCTCTTGAAAAAGAAAAACTAAGCGGAGAAGGCGGTTATTATACAAAAACGGGGTATAGCGCCATAGATAGTGAAAATTCCGGTGCTATTAAAGTTTATACGGAGATGATTGACCTTATAAATAAAAAACAAAGAGAACTAAAGTTAAAAGAAGGTTACGGGCTGAAAATTGCGGAAATTATCAAAGCAAAAAAAGCAGATACAATCCTAAAAGGGATAATATCTCATGAAATAAACCAAACTTTGAACTGGGAGCTTGAAGTTATCGAAGAAGCAAAGCAAAACTCAATAAACAAAGGAGTTCTTTATCGGAATAACAAAGAAGACTTAAATCTCGCACTTCGTAATGGCAAAACGGTTATTATATATAAGGGCAGGCTTCTTAATTCAAAAATTGATGAAATAAAATCCGAACTTGCAAAGTTTGAGTCGGATTTTCACTCAAATATTATCGTTTCACTTGCTAAAGAATACATTCTTGCTTCAAAAAAATATTTTGAAGAAAACAAAGACAAACTTCTTCAAGAGAATAAAGAAAAGCTTGAAGAAATGATAAACGAGCTTGAAAAAAACTACGCAATTGATGAAACTTCTTCTTCTCTTTTTGCGCTTTATTCAAATGACGAAGATAAGCTCGAGGCGGAAATTGAAAAGATAAAAAAATATAAAGAAGAAATTAAAAAAAAGACAAAGGCTTTAATTGAACTAAAAAAATCAAAAGAAGAAAGCATTCAAGAAGAAGCAATAAAAGAATTTTTTAACGCAATACAAAACAAACAAAAAGAAGGAAATATTGTTGATTTAAAAGATATCCCCTTAGGACTCGGACCCGATAATCAAATTAAGGCAGGCAAATTTATTGAAAAAATTAATAAAGACGGTTTTATTAACTCGAATTCATCTTCAATAATCACAATCTTTAATTCTTTTAAAGTTCCTTTGAAGTTTAAAAAGACAAAACTTCAAAAATATAGATTTAATTTGTCTTCAGACGATTTTGAAGTTATTGAAAAATTCCAAAATGAAAAAAATATTACCATTTCAGATATTTACGAACTCGCAAATAAGTCTTTGAGCAAAATTAAAAACGAGGAAGAAAAATCTAAAACAATAATAAAAATTTTAAACGACATATCAGAAGAAAAAAAACTTAAAAATCGGGATTTAAACTTTGAAGAAATTAAAAAAACAGTAATGACAAGAGTTGGTACAGATAAGTAGATAAGGAGGAAAAATGACAGTATCACAAGCAATACCCGTGAACAATTATGTTGGTAACGGCGTAAATAAAATATTCGACTTTGATTTCCCAATTGAAAATAAAAGCGAGCTTACGGTAACACACATAAGTAAAGAGGGCATAAGGAAAGAACTTGTCTTGGGCTTGGATTATGTTATTAACGAACAAGAAAATAACAACGACGGTTTTAAAAGTTACGGACAAAATATCACGTTCCCTTTAAGCTCATCAAGCTATGATGTTTTAAAAGAAGGCGAACAAATCTCTTTGGCGCTCAATCTTCCTATCGAACAGCAAAAGGAGCTTAAAAACTCAAGTAAACTTAATCTTTCAACATTTGAGTGGTGTCTTGATTATTTAACAAGACTTATTCAAATCTTAAACAGAAAAATGGAAAGAACGGTTAAAGTGCAAGAAGGTACGGTAATTGATGTTGATAAACTTGTTAAAAATATTGAAGATATTGCAATTAATCAGGAAGAAATATTTAAGCTTTCAAGCCACGTAGAGGAGATTTATATTCTCGCGGAAGCGCTTAAGGGCGAAAATTCAATTAAAAATCTTGTTGAAAATATAGCTTATATTCAAAAATGCTCTAACAATATTGATGTCATAAAGAATACTTCAGACATCTTAAACATAATACAGCAGGGCATAACAGAATATAACACGGAAACAAAATACAATTTAGGCTCCGTTGTAAGAGAAAAAAATACTTTTAAAATTTACGGTTCAATAAAAAACGAAAACAAAAATAATCCGCTAGCCGACTCTGAAAGCTGGATGTTTTTGGCGGATTTGAGTTTGCTTATAAGGGTGAAAACCGCTTTTTCAATCAATTCTTGCAACACCTCGGAAGGAAAGGCTGATATTATAAAAGCAGAAGGAAAGATTTTATCTTTTAATGTAGGAGATGAATACGAAAGTCTTATTGCAACATCCGCATCAGGAGAAGCGTTTATTCTGAACTCAATACCAAATGTCGATTTATCGGAATGCGAAGACGGAGTTTATAACGGATTTGTTTCAAAAAATAATATTGAATTTTTGAAAAACAATTTATATTACAGTCCAAACAGTCCTGCTGAGCCAAAAGAAAATGACGTTTGGCTGAATACTTTAAAAGAACCTTTGGCTGCATACAAATATGTTGAATCTTCATGGATAAAATATGAAGGCGTTCCGATTGGCTCCGTTACAATCAGCGAAGAAAATATTCAAGAAGTTGTTCAGCCTGATTTAAATACAAACTTCTATAATTTAAACGGCTCATTAGCCAATAAACACATGATTGTTTCTTGGAATGCTCCCGACTATACAAAAGAAATACCCTTAATACCCACCGCAACCGTTTATCAAGCTCCATTTAACGGTTATGTGGTAGGGTCGATAAATTGCTCACTATATGAGAGCAGTGTGGTTACCATATACAATGCGGAGGATGAGGTTATTCAAAAACTTTATTACGGCTATTCGACAAGAGATGTTAACCAGTATAACCTGTTTTTCCCTTTATCTAAAGGCGAAAAAATCAAGTTTGAGCCAACAGGCGCAATTAATTATTACGACAAACAAAATAATACGCTTGTAAACGACTATGTGCAATTTATACCAATGAAAGGAGAATAATAATGATATATTTTGATAAAAACAAAGAAGCATACGCGGACGAAATTAAAAACCCGATAGCAAAAATAGACGATGATATATGGATACAATATGCAGGCACGGATAAATGGGATGTTGTTGACGGAGTATTTGTTGATATAACGGATACCGAAGAATATAAAGCACGCAAAGAGCAAGAAAAAGAAGAAAAATTCAAAAAAGAATTTTTCAACACCTCTCTGGGTTACGTAAGACGCAACGTTAATATGATAACAGGCGAAGTTAAATCTTTTCTTTTTGATATTTTGCCCGTTCTTCAAGCAGGGGCAAAAATCATCACTTATAAAAACGACGGTACTCAAATTACGGATGCAGTTGTGACGGAAGAATTTATCCAAGAATGCAAAAACCAAATCATAAAAGATTTTTACGGATAAATACAGTGAGGTATAAAAATGATTTTTACGGACTCAAAAAAAATTAAAATAAAATCAGACATAGAACCCTGCGTCAGCATAAGGGCAGTTTTACCTTATATGACAAAGAAAGAAAAGAGGGATATTCTAAAAAAACCGTTTATAAATAAAAAAGACGTGAGCTATTTTATAACATACGCAGGAAGTGAATATTGCATTTTTATCCCCAAAAATTACACTTGGGACGGAGCTTCAATCCCGTTTGGATTTAGGTGGATGCTGGGAGGCAAGGGAAACCCTAAATTCCTAATTCCAAGCTGCGTGCATGATAGGATGTGCGAAGACAAAAGCCTTGTTAATTACAACAGGCACCTTTCAAGCATTATATTTAGAGAGCTTTTAATCTCTTGCGGATGCTCAAAGGCAAGGGCAAATATTATGTTCATTGCAGTTGATAACTTTCAAAAAATGGTAAGGGGGTGGAAGCGTGCCTAAATTTTCTAAAAACTCGCTGGAAAAATTAAATCACCCGAGAGTCCACCCCAAATTGAAAAAGCTTATGCTTGAAGCAATAAAAGAGACCCCGATTGATTTTACAATTATTGAATCAGTAAGATGTTATGAAAAACAAAAGATGTATATGCAAAAAGGTGTTACAAAAACAATGCGTTCAAAGCATATCCCAAAATCAAACAAGAGCGGACTCTGCGAAGCGATAGACATTGCACCGTATCCAATTAATTGGGGCGATATCGAAAGATTTAAAAAGCTTTCTTGCCACATAAAAGAAACAGCAAAAAATCTAAGCATAAATATAGTTTGGGGCGGTGATTGGGGCTGGGATTATCCTCATTATGAGTTAAAAGGAGGCTGATATGGAAAATAAAATTATTGAATATGCGCCGATTGTACTCCTTTTGTGCGGATATCTCTTTCAATACAGAATATTCGTAACACCTGAACAGCTTGAAAGAAAGCACAGAGAAATACTAAAAGACTGCGAAATTAAATTTGCAACCCAAGGAGAAGTCAAAAACCTCAACGAGAAGCTGGATGAGATGCAGCGTAAAATCGACTTGATTTACGACAAGCTTATCGGATAGGCAAGGAAATACAAGTTTTAACTTCATTACATTACACTCCTAAACCCATGCAGGAGAAGAACTTGCATGGGTATTTTCTTTGTAAAGAAATGTAACAATATATACTGAGTATTGCAAT
>CANQDZ010000028.1 GCA_947594025.1 Candidatus Gastranaerophilales bacterium | reverse complement strand
GAGTGACAATCGGGATACCAAATTTTGATGCGTGTTCAAAAAGTCTAAGTGCTTTTCTGTATCCTTGAGGCTGAGGCATACCGAAGTTATACATAAGGTTTTCTTTTGTATTTTTGCCCTTTTGGGTGCCGACTATCATAACGGGTCGTCCGTCAATTTTTGCAATACCGCCTATTATTGCTCTGTCATCCGTACCAAATCTGTCACCTCGAAGCTCAATAAAATCTTCCGTCATCATCTCGACGTAATCCAAAAAATTTGGTCTTAGAGGGTGACGAGCTATTTGCAATTTTTGGAAAGGCTTTAAATTTGCATATAATTCTTTTTTATATTCTTCAGTTTGATTTTCCAAGTGTTCTATTTCCTCTTTATAATCAATTTTTGTATCTTTGCTTAATTGTTTCAATTCCTCAATTTTTTCAAGCATTTTATATAACGGTTTTTCAAAATCAAGCACAATCACTTTTGTATTCCTTTATTTTGTGTGCATTTCAATTATCTTAGAAAGCTTATCTTTCATTTCGTCTCTGTTAACAATCAAATCTATTTGACCGTAGTCAAGTAAATATTCAGCCGTTTGGAAGTTTGCAGGTAATTTTTGCCTTATTGTCTGTTCAATAACCCTTCTTCCCGCAAATCCTATTCTTGCACTTTTTTCCGCAATCATAATATCGCCGAGCGTGCCAAAACTTGCAGTGACACCGCCGAATGTCGGTTCACAAAGAACGGTTATGTATAACAGCCTTGCCTCATTTAATTTAGCAACGGCACAGCTTGTTTTTGCCATTTGCATTAATGACAGTGCGCTTTCCTGCATTCTTGCGCCGCCTGAGGATGTAAATACAACAACGGGAAGCTTTTTAGAGATTGCATATTCAATAATAAGCGCGATTTTTTCGCCCACAACGGAGCCCATTGAACCGCCCATATAATCAAAATCCATAACGGCAATTGCGGCTTTTTGTCCGTTTATTTTGCATGTTCCCGTAATTATGGCTTCATCAAGCCCCGTCTTTTCTTTTGCATTTTTTTGTCTTGTCGTATACGGTTGAGTGTCAACAAATCCCAAGGGATCAACCGCTTTAACGTTTGCAAATTTTTCTCTAAAGGTGCCTGCATCCGCAATAAGCTTAATTCTTTGTTTTGCGGTTAATCTAAAATGGTATCCGCATTTTGGACACACCATATTGTTATTTTCCAAATCTTTTCTTAAAAGTTGTGAATTACAGTTATAACACAGACTCCATAATTTTCCTATTGAATCATCTATCTTAACTTCGTTTTTTTCTGAAACCGCCCTTTGAAGCTCACGACGGTTATTTATCCAATCTGTAAGTGTCATAAAACAATCTCTTTAAATATTATTCTTAACATGTATTATATTACCAAAAAAATAAAAAACCAAAAAACTTAAAAAATGTACATATACTTTGAGTTTTTTGCGTTTTGTAATATAATTATATTTGCAGTTATTTATAAGTGGAGAAAAAATGCAAGCAGACCTGAGTTTAGCCTTTGGAGTAGTAATCATTATAGCATTATTATTCGCAAATGCTTTTTTTGTGGCTTCCGAGTTTGCAATTGTAAAAGTCAGAAAAACCAGAATTTTGCAATTGACGAATGAGGGGAACGATGATGCAAAATGTGCACTTGATTTAATAGACCATATGGATAATTCACTTGCCGCAATTCAATTAGGTATTACAATTGCCTCAATCGGGTTAGGCTGGGTTGGTGAAAGCACAATGGTCAAATTGTTTATGCCGTTAACCAAGTTTTTGTCCGAAGGCGCAAAAGAGGTGATTGCGCATTCCGTTGCAATTCCTTTAGCATTCGCGTTTGTAACGCTTGCACACGTTGTAATCGGCGAACTAATGCCAAAATCAATTGCAATTCAAAATACGGAAAAAACCTCTCTTATTATTGCAAAACCAATGGGCGCCATAAGGAAAATATTTAAGCCCTTTACTTGGATTTTAAACGGACTCGGAAACTGTCTTTTAAAGTTATTACATATTGAGCCTGCTGCCGCATCACGTGCACACAGCGTTGAAGAAATTGATATGATAATTGACGCTTCACACAAAGAAGGAGTTTTAAACGATACGGAAAAAGAAATTTTGCAAAATGTATTTAAATTTTCCGATCTTCTTGCAAAACAGGTTATGGTTCCAAGACCCGATGTTGTTGCAATCGATATAAATACTCCTCAGGACGAAATTACAAAAATAATAGTTCAAAACCAATATACAAGATACCCTGTTTATGAGGACAGTTTGGATAATATTCTCGGTATTTTGCATGTTAAAGACGTTTTTCCTTTAATTTGCGAAGACCAAAAAGTCGAAATAAGAAAAATTTTAAGAGCTGCAAACCTTGTGCCCGAAACCATGACGGTTGATAATTTAGTTTTGGAATTCAAAGCTAAAAAAGCGCAGATTGCAGCTGTTGTTGACGAATTTGGCTCTGTTTCGGGTATCGTAACTTTGGAAGATGTCATAGAAGAAATATTTGGCGAAGTTCAGGACGAATTTGATGAAGAAGAATTTGATATAAAACAAATTTATGAAAATGAATATGTGGCAAATGCCATGATGAGACTTGACGAGTTTAATGAATATTTTGACGCTAAACTCGAAGATGAAGATGTTGAAACAATCGGCGGTCTTGTCGTGAAGATTTTGGGACGTATTGCGCAGCCTAAAGATTCAATTGATATTGAAAACTTCTCATTTACCGTTTTAGAAGTTGACGGTCCCAGAATTGTTAAATTAAAAATCATTAAAAATACTGTTGAAGAAGAATTGAATAGCGTAGAAGATTAAAAGAGGTATCGGCATGGAAAATGAAAAAACGGGTTCAACTAATGTCCTCTTGTTTTTGGAAAATAAAACCGAAGAACTCGGAAACAGGATTGCTCTCGGCACAAGGTCTGCTTTAGGCTGGCAGGAGTTGACATATAGGGGAATAAGCGTTCTTTCAAAAAGACTCGCAAGCTATTTAATGTCAATAGGGGTTGATAAGGGCGATAAAGTTGCGATTTTGTCAGAATCAATGCCTGAATGGGGCGCAGCCATATTTGCATCCGCTATGTCAGGAGGTACAACCGTTCCTCTCGATATTAAACTTACAATGTATGAGCTGATTTCAATTTTAGATAACTGTAAGCCGAAAATTATAATCACCTCGACAACTTATTTGGAAACTGCCGAAAAATTAAAAGAGGGGATATCATCCGTTGAACATATTATTATAATGAATGATGCGGGAAAACAAACAAAATATGCTTGCCTGCACGATATGGCGGACATGCCTGACAGAAAATGGCGGCACAGAAGCTTAAACAGTACGGCGTTTATTATTTATACGTCAGGTACGACAGGCGACCCCAAAGGAGTTGAAATAAGCTTTAAAAACGTGCTTGCGCAAATTAAAAGCGTAAGAGAATGTTTCCCGCTGTCCGATAAAGACCAATTATTGTCAATTCTTCCCATGAATCATTTATTTGAACTTACGGTCGGATTTTTATCATTCTTAAATCAGGGTGTTTCGATTTATTATTCAAAAAGCTTAAAACCAAAAGATATATTTGAGGTTATGCAATCTAAAAAAGTTACCTTTATGGTTGCGGTACCTGCGTTTTTAAAACTTGTTAAAACAAGTATTGAAGCAGAAGTTGCACAAAGCGGCAAGTTTAACCAATTTATGTTTAAACTCATGTATAACATAGCAAGTTTTATTCCGTTTTTATCCGTTCGCAAACTTATTTTCAGAAAAATACACAAAAAGCTCGGCGGCAAATTTCATACCTGCGTATCAGGCGGTGCACCGCTTGACCTTGAGGTTTGTAAATTCTTGCAAACAATAGGGCTAAGAATTCTTGAAGGATACGGACTTTCAGAGGCGAGTCCCGTTGTGGCAACCAATGTCGTTAAAGCTGCAAAATTTGGTTCCGTCGGTCGCCCGATACCGGGAGTTAAGGCTAAAATTGATAAAGAAACAGGCGAACTCTTAATTAAAGGTGATAACGTTATGAAGGGTTATTATCAAAAACCTGAGCTCACAAAAGAAGTAATAGATGAAGACGGCTGGCTTCATACGGGAGATATTGCACGTATTGAAGACGGATTTATATTTATTACGGGGCGTATTAAAAACATGATTGTTCTTTCAGGCGGTAAAAAAGTATTTCCCGAAGAAGTAGAAAGCGTCATGGAACAAAGTGAACACTTCAAGGAACTTTGTGTATTTGGTACAAAAAGGAAGGGCGGTCAAAAAGACGGAACCGAAGATGTTACAATTGTTGTTGTACCTAAAGATGAATGGATTGAGGGATTATCCGACGAAGAAGCTGTCGAAAAAGTGAAAAAAGAAGTAAAAACTTTATCGCAAAGACTTTCATCCTACAAAAGACCTGTTAACGTTTATATGTCAAAGGAACCGCTTCCGAGAACGGCAACAACAAAAGTAAAAAGAAATGAGGTAAAAGCAAAATACCAAGAAGTATAGCTTAGAGAGGCAAAAATGGAATTCGAATTAAATTTGACAACTGAAGAACTTCAAAAAAGAACACATAAAGACTATTTAACAACCAAAAAAATGCTAGATGTTGATTCAAAGGAATATGATGCATTAGAACTGGGTGACAAAACGGCTTTAAGACATCTGGTTAAGGCAGCAAGCGTTATAGATAAAATCAATATGGTTCTTGATAACCCTCACAATTTAGCATTTAAAAAATTTCTTGAAAATGAAATAAAAAAAGGAAATAAAGACGCAGAGCTTACAAAAATCTTGTTTGATGCGCAAAAGGGGTTATGTTCTCTGGATAGAGAAAGCAATATGATTGAACTTGCAAAAGGAATATCCGAAACAAAAGGAAAGGGAGTTTACCCTGAGGACCTTGACGTTGAGGAATTCCACGAAATTCTCATCAAAATGCTAAAAAAAGGCAAAGTTGATGAAGTTAGAAAAATTTTAAGCCAAAGAACCGTAGTCAGAAGGCAAAATGACGAACTTAAGGCAACGGACTATATTGATGAATTCAAAGACGAGTTTGAAATAATTGCGGATGAATTGGAATTTGCATCAAAAACTTCAACAAATTCCGACTTTAACGAATACCTTCTTCTTCAGGCACAAGCTTTAAGAAAAGCTGACCCCATGCTTGATGCGTATGCCGATGAAAAATGGGCAACCCTGCAGGATACTCCGCTTGAATTTACTATTACAAGAGAATGTTATGAAGATGAACTTACAGGCACCGTTGTTGAAAATGAAGAATTAAAAGAACTTTTAGACAAAAACAAAATTACTCCAAATCAAAAAGACTTTTTGGGCGGTCGTGTCGGTATTGTGAACAAAAAGGGAACAGATGCCATTCTAAACGTTAAAAGATATCTCCCTTTAATGTCAAAAAACATGCCGTTTTGCGATAAATATGAACAAAATATATCTGCAGACTCTAATTCAAAACAAACAATGGCAGATGTTGACCTTGTCGCGGTTTACGGTGACGTCGGTGCATTTAGAGCGGGTATTACTTTAGCCGAAAATCTTCCAAACGACGATAAATTATCCATTCAGGTGCTTAAAGCCGGAAGAAGAAACGTATATCACAGACAAATAAGGCTTATAACGTCGCCCGATGCTAAAGAAAAAATGCAAAAACGACTTAATGCAACATTAAATCCAAAACTGCACAAATATTACAATGATGAAGCTGACCATTGGTTCACAATAGGACATGAAAACGGTCACTCTCTCGGACCTAACAGCAGTACTGAGGGGCTGGGTAAATATAAATCCATAATTGAAGAAAACAAAGCTGATATGATTTCTTTATCAATGCTCGATATTCTGACAAAAGAAGGACTTTATACGGAAGACGAAAGAAAACAAATCATTGTAACCTATGCGTCAGATAATATGATGGTATCAAAGCCTGCAATGAGCCAAGCACACAGGGTTCGCTCAGTTATGCAAAATTACTATTTCATTAAAAACGGCGCAATGACGATTTCAAAAGACGGTATACTTGATGTTGATATCGAAAAAATGGTTCCGGTTGCAAGAAAAATGCTTGAAAAAATAATAGATGTTCAAATAAAAAATGATTTTGCGGAAGGTGAAAAATACGTTCTTGAAAACTTTGTGTGGACTGATGAAATGGAAGTTATGGCAAAAAATATCAAAAGTGTTTCAAAAACATTGAACGGCAAAGTCGAATCGCCTCTTGCAGATAAACTTCTTCAAGAATAATCTATAAATCAGACGCATTTTTCATATTTGTTTCATAAGTAAGATTGTATTTTTCCGCAACTTGTTTTAAGAAATCCTGCCTTACCGCCAATCCCTCGTCTGTTGCAAGAAAATCTCTGATTTGTTGTTCTTTTTCACCAAAAGCAACCTTGTAAATCTTTTGGTTTCTGCCATATTTTGTGTCGAAGTTTATACTTCTTAAAAGAAGCGTATACATAAGAATATTTTTTAATTGATTTATTGCATCGGGAGAATTGACGTCAACCCCGTACATTTTAAGCTCTGAAATTATATCTTCATCGGTTTTAGATGTCATATCCCGATATTCTATATTTTGTTTAACATCCCTGTAAATATCAACTATGTCTTGCGGTTTAAAGTCATAATCAATACCCATTTTGTCAAATACCATTTCGTATAATGAGGCTTCAAGATTTAAGTCTAAATCCTCGGGGCTGCAAAATTCTCTGTTCATATGATTAAAATTGCTGTTTTTAACCAGTCTTGAATAATCACCATTGTACATAACGGCTTCTTCGCTCTTAGCGGGGGACACCAAAAGGGTGCGAACATCTCTTGTTGAAAGCGGAACATAAGAGGATGGATGACCGTGAAGCATTATACAATCCTTTGGAATGCAGCCGTCCTTAATTCCTACGCTGTCACTATTGCCGTCGGTTGTGCTAAAAACTTCACCGTTTGGTAAAAGAATTACGCATCTTTCAATGCCGTTTTCTTTAATGGCATCCGAAATGCTTTCTCTTGCAGCCGCTTTTGCTCTTTCAAGTTTAAGTTCATCACTCGGCTCAAATGAGTCAGGCTTAATCTGCATTTGTTCTATATGATTTGCGCTCTTAAATGTATTTGAGATATTTCCTTTAAAGAAAACAGGTTTTATCATGATACTTTAATAAAGTTTTTCTACGGAAAAAATTGATAATGAGGAAAACTTTTATTAAAAAATGTAACCTTTAAAAACCATTTAAGAGCTACTGGGGTCAGTAAAAAACAGATTTTAAAAAAATTGTAAAAGCCCATTTTAGTAAATTAGATTGACATAGTTTGCGGTTCAAGTTACCATGAAGGGGTAGCTAAGAGTATTAAGGCGTTTATTTAAACAAACAGGTAACGATATGAATTTTGAAGTTGAATATATTAAAAAATTGATTAAAGTTTTATCAGAGAATGACTTGAGCGAAATATCAATTGAAGACAAGGACGAAAAAACGGAAAATAAACAAGTAATTTCTATTAAAAGAAATTCTGCCTTAAAAGAGGCTGTTGTATATACTCCAAGAGCACAAGCCGTAAGCCAAACAGAAGATGCGACAGAACAAAAGGAAGAAGCTGTTATAAACACGGAACCCGTATCGGGAACCGCTGTTGTTTCACCTATGACGGGCACATTCTACAGTTCATCTTCCCCTGATGTTGAGCCGTTCGTTAAAGTCGGCGACGTTGTATCAAAGGGTCAAGTATTATGTATTGTTGAAGCAATGAAGCTTATGAACGAAATTGAAGCTGAAGTTTCAGGAAAAATAACAAAGATTTGCGTTCAAAACAAAGAAATGGTCGAAAGCGGCAAAGTTCTCATGTATATTGAATAGGTAAAGAGGAATTTAAATGTTTAGAAAAATATTAATTGCAAACAGGGGAGAAGTAGCTGTCAGAATTATACGTTCATGCCGCGAGATGGGAATTCCGACGGTTTCCGTTTACTCTGAGGCTGATGTTAATTCTTTGCATGTAAGCTTAGCAACGGAATCATATTGTATAGGACCTAAGGAAAGCGCCAAGAGCTACTTAAACGTACAAGCAATTATTGCAACAGCGCTTTTATCAGGTGCCGATGCCATTCACCCGGGATACGGCTTTTTATCGGAAAATGCAGACTTTGCGGATATTTGTAAGGCGCACGGTATTTGCTTTATAGGACCAAGCGGAGATGTAATCAGAAGAATGGGCGATAAAGCTCAGGCGAGAGCCACCATGGCAAACAAAAAAATCCCCATTACTCCGGGTACCGGAATTATAAAAGATATAAAAGAAGCAAAAAAATTCTGCAAAAAGATTGGCTATCCTGTCATAATTAAGGCAACTGCGGGCGGCGGCGGAAAAGGTATGAGAATTGTAAACGAGGAAAAGGAGCTTGAGGAAAATATGTCCTTGTGTCAAACAGAAGCTCAAAGCTTCTTTGGCAATCCTGATGTTTACATTGAAAAATATCTTCAAAACCCGAGACATATTGAAGTGCAAATCCTTGCAGACAAAAAAGGAAACGTTATTCAACTCGGTGAACGCGACTGTTCTATCCAAAGACGTCACCAAAAACTTGTTGAAGAAACGCCTTCTCCCGGTGTAAACAAGGCTGTCAGAGAAAAGCTTGCAAAAACGGCAATTGAAGTTGTTAAAGCCGTTCAATACGAGGGTGTCGGCACAATTGAATTCTTATTGGATAAGGATAACAATTTCTACTTTATGGAAATGAACACAAGACTTCAAGTTGAACATGGTATTTCTGAAATGATATCAAACGTTGATATTGTAAGAGAACAGGTTTGTATTGCGGCAGGTCTGCCTTTATCCGTTAAACAATCAGATATTAAGCTTCAAGGTCACGCTATTGAGTGTCGTATAAATGCTGAAGATCCGGACAAAAACTTTATGCCTATGGCAGGCGTTATAAAAGGATACAATGCACCCGGCGGTTTTGGGGTAAGGGTTGACTCACATGTATATTCCGATTATGAAATTCCGCCGTATTACGATTCGCTAATAAGCAAACTTATTTGCTGGGCGCCCACAAGACAACAGGCAATCAGAAAAATGTACAGAGCGCTGAAAGAATACGCAATAGTAGGCACAAAAACCACAATACCTTTTTATCAAATGCTTATTGAAGATGCGGTATTTATTAGCGGTAAATTTGATACAGGTTTTATTGAAGATTTTTGTATGAGATATGCAGATAAATAAATTGAAAGGAGTTATTTAAATGGGTATAATGACAGGCAAAAAGGGTATAATATTTGGTGTTAGCAACACCAGAGGTATTGCATACGGTATTGCAAACGAACTTTTCCAAGCAGGCGCAGATATTGCTTTTACTTACGCGAATGAAGCTATGGAAAAAAGAGTTCGCCCTATTGCCGAATCAATGAATGCAAAACTTATTGAAGAATGCGATGTAACTAACGAGGAAGATATTAAGAAAGTATTTGAAAAATATGCCAAAACGTACGGCGACCTTGATTTTGTAGTTCACGCCGTTGCGTTTGCAAACAGAGATGACCTTACGGGTGAGTTTATCAACACTTCAAAAGAAGGCTGGGATTTAGCACTGGGGGTTAGCGCTTATTCTCTTGTTTCAATTTCAAGAATTGCTCAACCTTATATGAAAAACGGAGGTTCAATTTTTGCTTTGACTTATCTCGGTTCAGAAAAAGTTGTTGCAAATTATAACATTATGGGTGTTGCAAAAGCGGCGCTTGAATGTTCAATGAGATATCTGGCTGATAACTTGGGCAAAAATAACATCAGAGTCAACTGTATTTCTGCAGGACCGGTTAAAACACTTGCAGCAAGCGCTGTTGGCGGTTTAAATAAAATGTTAACCGCTGCTCAGCTAAAAGCACCTTTAAAAAGAAACGTAACTCTTGAAGATATAGGTAAAGCAGGTTTGTTCCTTGCATCTGATTTATCAACAGGCGTGACGGGTGAAGTTATCCACGTTGATTGCGGCTGCCATGCGGTGTTTGGTTCAATTGATGAAATGAACGCAATGCTTTCTTAGAGATAAAATTATATATTACTAAACTCCTTACGGATTTGTAAGGAGTTTTTTATATAACATATTCTATCTATCTTACTTTTATAATTGCACAGGCAATTGTCATACCTGCACCAAATGCGCTTAAAAGCAGAGTGGAATTAGGTTTTATTATCCCCTTTTGCTTATTTTCTGAAATTACACAAGGAATTGATGTTGCAGACATATTGCCGTACTGTTCAATGTTATGTAAAACCTTACTTTCATCCATTCCTATACGGCTTGCAAGTGCTTCAATCATTCTTAAATTAGCCTGATGAGGGATAAAATAGTCAATATCATCAATTGTTAAACCTGCATCGGACAGAGTTTGTTTAATAATCGCGGGGATTTTTTTTATAACATATTTATAAACTTCTTTTCCGTTCATAATAATATGTTTATTTACTGCAGAGTCATTTTTTTTATGGAGCGGACATAAGTCGCTGTTAACCGTTAATGAGATTAGTTCTTTACTTTTTCCGTCTGCATAAATATTAATTGTGTTAATGTCATTAACGCCGTCTTGTGCTTCTTCAACAATTGCGGCAGCTGCACCGTCCCCGAATAAAACACAACTTGCTCTGTCGGTCCAATCTAAAAACTTTGTTGTGGTGTCTGCGGTTACAACTAAAATTCTTTTATAAAGTCCCGACATTATATTTGCTCTTGCCACTTGGAGAGCATATATAAAACCTGAGCATGCGGCAACCAAATCAAAAGCACCCGAGTTTTCAATACCAAGTGCATATTGAACTTCGCAGGCAACGCTCGGATATGGTCTTTCCGGTGCCGACGTTGCTGAAATTATTAAGTCTATTGCCGAAGGGTCAATATTTTCTTTTTCAACAAGCTTTTTGCAAGCTTCAATTGCAAGTGTAACCGCATTTTCGTCACTTGACGCTATATATCTTGTTTTAATACCTGTTCTTTGAACAATCCATTCGTCGCTTGTTTCAACAATTTTTGCCATATCATCATTTGTAAAACAAGCTTTAGGAACTGCAAATTCCATTCCTCTGATTGCAACGGCCGTCATTATATCGCCTCCGGCTTAAACTTGCACCCCAGCATAAATGCCTCTATGTTTAAATTGGCAAGCATACTTTTTTCTTTGGGAAATAAATCTTTTATAATGTTTGAAATTCCCGAAAAATCAATGTTATCAAATAGCTTGCTTAAAACGCCAAGTGCAATTATATTTGTAGTTTTGATATTGCCTAAACTTAGCGCCATATCGGAAATAGGCGCTTTTATAAGCCTTATTGCTTTATTAAGGCTTGTATTTTTTATCATTGAACTGTTTGCTATAATAATACCGTCTTTTTTTACATTGGGTGAAAGTTTCTTAAATGAAATTTCATTTAATGTAAGAAGGATATCCGTTTGTTTTTTGTGTACCGATGTTACTTCCTCATCACTTACAACAATTTCGCAATTTACGGCTCCCCCTCTCATTTCAGAACCGTAGCAAGGATACCAAGTAACCTTTTTATTATTCAGCATAAATATCTTGGCAAGAATTTTACCGCAAAGCAATACTCCTTGTCCTCCAAAACCTGCAATTATTATATTTTTTTCCATTTTATTTCTCCAAGATATTCTTAAAAATTCCAAGCGGAAATTCTTTTACAACTTTTTCTCTTATGTGTTCATTTGCTTCATAGGGCGTCATTCTCCAATTTGTAGGGCATGAAGATAAAATTTCAACAAAGCCAAAACCAAGCTTTTTCACTTGGACTTCGCATGCTTTTTTGATTGCCTCTTTTGCCTTTATTATATTTGGTACGGAATCAAGTGAAACCCTTGCGCTAAAAGCTGTTCCTTCAAGCATTGCAATATGTTCCGCAATCTTAAGAGGATAACCGTTTAATTCTGCCGAACGTCCGTAAGGAGTTGTCGTCGTAACTTGCCCAATCAATGTTGTGGGTCCCATTTGTCCGCCCGTCATACCGTAGTTATTGTTATTTATACAGATTGTTGTGATGTTTTCGCCCCTGATACCTGCGTAAAATGATTCCGTAAGTCCGATAGCCGCAAAATCACCGTCACCTTGGTATGTAAATACAAATTTATCGGGGTTCACTCTTTTAGCACCGGCTGCCTCAGCGGTTGCTCTTCCGTGAGGACATTCAAGGCTGTCTATATTTAAAAAGTGATAAAGAAATGCCGAACATCCGACACCAACCATTGCAAGAGCTTTCTCTCTAAGGTTAAGTTCATCAATGCATTCGCATAATGACCTTATTGCAACACCATGCCCGCACCCTGCGCAAAATGTAAAATTAGTATCTTTTCTAAGGCTTTCAGGAATTTTATATATTTGCATAAATTCCTCCTGCAGACTCTTTTACGCAATCCACAATTTCGTCTATATCAAGCCAATCTCCTGCAGAACGTCCGATAAAATCAACATCAGCGCCCTTTACGGCAACTTTAACATCGTTTATCATTTGTCCCATATTCATTTCCGCAACTATAAATTTTTTGGCTGTTTTAGATAACTCATAAAGTTTTTTAGAAGGGAAAGGATATAAGGTAACGGGTCTAAAGGCGCCAACTTTAATTCCCTGCTCACGGCATTTTTTAACGGCACCTTTTACGTTTCTTGATAAACTTCCAAATGATACAACAATAATATCTGCATCATCGGTAAAGTATTCTTTATATAAAACCTCGTTTTCTTCTATGGTTTTATACTTTTGGAATAACTTTTTAACTCTTTCATGGTGCATCTCGCCCGTTTCCGATAAAGAGCGTATAATTCTCGGCTCTCTGCCTTTAGCGCCTGATAAAATCCAATCTGAATTATCAATATCCTCGTAAGGATATTTTGTAAATTCCGCAGGCTCCATCATTTGCCCAATAAGACCGTCAGATAGTATAAAAACAGGGTTTCTATATTTTTTTGCAAGATAAAAAGCCCTATGCGTATAATCAATACATTCCTGAACGTTGCCGGGTGCTAAAACTATGATGTTATAGTCGCCGTTTCCTCCGCCCTTAACGGCTTGATTATAATCCGCCTGTGAGGGATAAATATTTCCAAGTCCGGGTCCTGCCCTCATGACACTTGCAACAACGATTGGGAGTTCCTGTGCGCAAGCATAAGATAAACCTTCCTGCATTAAAGAAATTGCACAAGAAGATGATGAAGTCATGGGAGTTCCGCCCGTGGCTGCCGAACCTATACACATATTAATTGAAGCAATTTCGCTTTCTGCGCAGACATAAACTCTGTTTGCCTTTGGCATAATTGCTCCTAAATATTCGCCAATTTCGCTTTGAGGAGTAATAGGGTATGCAAAATAACTGTTACATCCGGCATCGAATGCAGCTTGCGCAATTGCGATATTACCTTTTATTAAATCCAGCGTCATTCCTTAAAAACCCCATCTATTGCCAAATCGGGACAAACTAAAGCACATCTCTTGCACCCTAAGCATTCATGGTCTTTGTCATTAAATAAAACAATGAATTCTCCGGTTTTTCCGGTTTTGTCTCCCTTTTTTATTAAACCCTTGGGACATGCAGCCACACATAAATAGCAGGACTTGCATTTACTTTCATTTATGTTTATATAATTCAATTTTTACCTGTCTTTTTATACTGATATATTATCTTGAAAAGAGGATAATGTCAATTTATATTAAAAGTCTAAAACCCTTGAATTTAAAGGATTTTACCCGTCTTATTTTTTAACTGACAATCTCGGTTTGCTTGACATGACTTTGGTTTTAAGATAGACTTAATCTGTATTGAGGGCTCGAGGTACGTTATGGAAAAACGCCGTGTGGTTGTTACAGGAGTCGGCTGTGTGTCTCCTTATGGTATAGGGGCAGATATCGCTTGGAACTCCGTTATAGAAGGAAAAAGCGGAATTAGCAAGCTTGAAAATGTTGACGAAAGTCAAACCGTCAAGATTGGGGGACAAATTCCCGAGTTTGATACGAGCTTGTATATTAATCCTAAAGAAGTAAAAAGATATGATAAATACATTACTTACGCTTTAATTGCAGCCAAAGAAGCTAAAAAGGATGCCGACTTTGATATAGAAAACGAGGCTAATCCTTTCTTGACAGGCGTAGTTATAGGTACGGGTCAGGGTGGTACCGAGACCATGTTTAATGCATACGATGTATGCAAGCAAAGAGGTTTTACAAAATGTTCTCCGTTTACGGTTCCTATGATGATACCGAATATGGCGGCAGGTATAGTATCAATAATGCTTGGCGCAAAAGGATTTAATAAATCCGTATCATCTGCTTGTGCAACGGGTGCTCATGCCATTGGTGACGCGTATCGTGCAATTCAATACGGAGACGCCGACGTTGTATTTGCAGGCGGTTCCGAAAGATCGCTTACGAATTTCACCATAGGCGCTTTTACAAGTGCCAGAACTCTCGCCCAAAGAAATGATGAACCCGAAAAGGCATCACGCCCTTATGATAAGGACAGAAACGGTTTTGTAATGGCGGAAGGCGCTACAATTCTTGTTTTAGAAGAATTGGAGCACGCAAAAAAACGCGGAGCTAAAGTTTTGGCAGAGCTTGTTGGCTACGGTCAAGGCGGAGATGCATATGATATTGTTGCTCCCGACCCATCAGGTGCAGGCGCCGAAGGCACCGTCAAAATGGCACTTAAAGACGCGGGCGTTAGCGCAAGTGATATTGATTACATCAATATGCACGGAACAAGCACTCATCTTGGTGACATTGCCGAATCTAAAATGGTTGAAAGGGTTTTTGGCAGCAAGGATGTAAATAAAAACTTACTCGTAAGTTCCACAAAGTCGATGACGGGGCATTTACTCGGAAATGCAGGAAGCATTGAGGCTTTCTTTACACTTAAAACGGTAATGGAAGATAAAGTTCCTCCTACAATTAATCTTGATAATCTTGATGAAGAAGTGGGAAATCTTGATTATGTTCCAAACAAATACAGAGAGCATAAAGTGAACTATGCAATGTCAAATTCTTTTGGTTTTGGTGGAAGTAACGCAGTTTTAATATTTAAAAAATACGAGGAAAAATAAAAATGAATAAAGACAAATACCCAAATCTATTGTGTTTTTTGGAAGATAAAATGAAAGATATCCAAGACAATGTCGCTCTTGGTATGAATACAAAATACGGATGGAAGGAAATTACCTTTAACGGTGTCAGCCTTCTTTGCAAAAATTTTGCGGCATATTTGATTAATAAAGGACTAAATAGAGGCGACAGGGTTTCCGTTATCTCTGAAAGCAGAACCGAATGGGCATCCGTTCTCTTTGGCTCCGTTATAGCAGGTGTTACAGTTGTTCCGATTGATATTAAACTTACAATTCATGAAATGAGATCAATCTTATCAAACTGCGAGCCAAGAGTGCTTGTTGTTTCAAATAAGTTTATAGAAACGGCAAAAATTCTTAAGGGAGAAATCTCATCAATAGATGAAATAATCGTAATTGATGAGGCTTTAGAGGATAAAGAGTTTAAAAGTTTGTATGACTTACCGTCTGCAAAAAAAGAACAAAAATGGCGCCATGCAGGACTTAACAGAACTGCTCTTATCATATACACATCAGGTACAACAGGTAATCCGAAAGGCGTTGAAATTACATATAAAAACATGCTGTCTCAAGTTGCGGGACTTAGTGAATGTTTTCCTCTTAAAAAACAAGACAGAGTGTTGTCAATTTTGCCTATGAATCACCTATACGAGCTTTCCGTAGGCTTTTTAACATTCTTGAATTTAGGAGTAACGATTTACTACCCTCAAAGTTTGAAACCCGAGCATATCTTTAAAGTATTAAAAGAAAAGAAGATATCTTTTATGGTTGTTGTTCCTGCATTTTTGAAGCTAATCAGAAGTGAAATAGAGTCGGATTTAGCAAAACGCTCTGACTTATACAAGTTTTTCTTTAATGTAAGATATGAAATTGCAAAATATATTCCTTCTTATCATCTGAGAAGATTTTTATTCAGAAATATTACAAGAAAGCTTGGAGGCAAATTCAAAGGATGTATCTCAGGCGGTGCTCCGCTTGACTTGAATGTTGCTAAATTTATAAACAGAATTGGTATAAGGGTGTTCCAAGGCTATGGTTTATCAGAGGCAGCTCCCGTTGTTTCAATGAGCAGACCGTCAGCAAACAAAATGGGTTATGCAGGAAAAGCTATTCGCGGAGTAAGTATGAGAATAGACCCTGAAAGCGGAGAACTAATGGTTAAGGGTGACAATGTTATGAAGGGTTATTATAAACAGCCCGAATTAACAAAAGAAGTTTTAACAGAGGACGGATGGCT
>CANQDZ010000027.1 GCA_947594025.1 Candidatus Gastranaerophilales bacterium | reverse complement strand
AATGTCATCGCCGTAACCGCGAAATCCTGCTCTTTTCCGCAAAGAGAGCTTCAAGAAGCAATCCGCTTCTGCAAAAATGAAAACATTAAGCATATAATTGTTGAATCGGAAGAGCTTAACATTGAAGGTTTTAAAAATAATCCGCCAAATCGTTGCTATTTATGCAAAAAAGAACTTTTTCAAAAAATTTGGCAATGTGCAAAAGATAATCATATTGAAAATGTAACAGAAGGCTCAAATATTGACGATGAAGGCGACTATAGACCCGGCATGCAGGCTGTAAAAGAGCTTGGAGTTTTAAGCCCTCTTAGAACCGCAGGTTTAAGCAAAGCGGAAATTCGCACCCTCTCAAAAGAAATCGGGCTTCCTACGGCAGAAAAACAGTCTTTTGCCTGTCTTTCTTCCCGTTTTGTATACGGCGAAGAGATAACCGAAGAAAAATTAAAAATGGTTGATAAAGCGGAGCAGCTGCTTTTAGACCTCGGTTTTAATCAAGTCCGAGTTCGGATACACGGTAATATCGCAAGAATTGAAGTCATGCCTGAAGAATTTGAAAACATCTTAAAATATAGGGAACAGATTGTCAAAGAATTTAAAGCCTGCGGTTTTTCCTATGTAACAATGGATTTAATCGGCTATCGGACAGGAAGTATGAACGAAACATTAAATTTATAAGAATAAAAACTTCTAAAGGGCTATTGCATTTTTATAATAGTTTAAATTAACGCTGTTTATATGAGCATTAAACCTTAAATACATTAAAACTTATTTTATGCTAAACTGAAAAGCGGTGTTAATGCGAGAGTGAATAAATTTATGAAAAAAGTTAAAATTACGGTTTTAAAAACAACATTTCAAGAGGATTTGGCTCAAGAATACGGGGTAGAAGGTTTATCAACCTGCCCGTTTCATAAAGTCGGGCAAACTTATTTGGCGGACTACGCTAAACCTGAAGGTTTTTGTGATGAAGCATGGAAGGCAATTTATCAATATGTATTTGCGTTTGCGCACGGGGCAGATAAAACAACATTTTATTTTAACGATTGGATAAAAACCAAGGGGGTTGCAATTTGTTCTTGTAATGACGGACTTCGCCCCGTTATATTTAAACTTGAAGCAACGGATATTGAAAGTAAGAATTAATAATAAGGTGATGTAAAGTGAGCCGGCTTTATTTATTCTTGGGATAAATTATAGCATGGGTTTTATCCTTTTATAAACTTCTCACTATCAAGATATTTTATCACTCTTGCAGGAGTTCCGACAACAACGGCGTTATCGGGTACATCTTTGGTAACAACTGCCCCTGCACCAACAACGGCGTTTTCACCTATTGTTACCCCGGGCAGAATTGTAACGTTTACCCCAATCCATACGTTTTTCTTAATGTGTACGGGTTTGCAGGTAATTATGTTCCTGTCGTACATATCGTGGTTATTGGTTGCAATCGTGCAGTTTAAAGAAATCATTGTGTCATCTTCAATAGTGAGTCCGCCTGCCGACATACATTGAAAACCGTTTAATATAACAACATTTTTGCCGATTTTAACTTTATCGGCTAAAATAGTAAAAATCGGCGGATGAATTACGGTATTTTCGCCTAAAGTATGATTGAAAAGCTCATCAATAAGTTCTTTACATTCAGGAGTGACGGGATTTGTCTGATTTATCCTAAAACATAAATCAGAACTTCTTCTTGCTTCTTCAATTCGCTCCGGCGCTTGATTTCTGACATCAATTTTTATTTCTTCCATAATTACCTCACTATTTCTAACTTGCACAAAAAATTGAATAATATTCATTGACTCTAATTCAATGAATATGATATAATAAAAATTGTAAAAGTAAAGTGATACCCAAAAAGGTGTTAATTAAGGTATTAATTGTGACAAACAGACAGCTTGCAGCCATGGAAAAGCGATATGAAAGTTTTAAATTACTGTATTTCTAAGGCATTCCATACGGATTTTGACTCTGATGAACTGTTAACAGAAAACGGCATTTCGCAAGAAAATCTTGTAAATGTCATTAAAGAATTTATTAAGCAATTTTATCTGCAATAATATCGGCAGCTGTTGTAGCAGAAACAGGTATAGCTATACTTGCTCCAGTTTCAGGTCTTTTTAGAACTGTTTTTGTTTTATATTCCGTTGACGTAACATTTACATTTGATCCAAGTACATCAGTAGATACAGGCTTATTATTGGTTAACATTTTCTGTTGTATTGCATCCAGCTCTTTTTTTAATCCGGCTGCTTTTGCTGCAAGTTCTTTATTTTCGGGATGATTAAGTGATTCTATGTATAATTTATAATAATCAACACCTTTTGTTTTATATTCTATAGTAAGTTTTGCTTCTTCAATTAAATCAAGTATTCTTGCTTCTTCACTCAAATTGCGCTTAGGTTGGTTTCTTAAAGCATTTAGCTGCTGTTCAAGTTTTGATATTTCAAAATTATTACCTTTGATTTGGGCCAGCACTTCTTCATTGCAGAACTGATATTGGTTAACATCGCCGCCTATTCCCATAAAGCCTTGACCTGCGATATTACCTTCAACACATTCAATAGAATCTAAATAAGACTTCATCGCTGCTTGCGTTTCTTCTGAATTTAATTGTTTTAACAATGATGTATCTACGTTTGAAGTGTTAAATCCGGTTGGATTTCTCAATGCTATATTATATCGAAGATTGTGAGATTTTGCATATGCTGCCATTGCATTTACTGCATCATCTATATTGGAATAAGAATTTGCAAATTCACTGTTAGCTTCAACTAAAGGTTTTACCATAGCACTTAATTCTTCATTAGTATAAATTGTTCCTTCTTTATACAATTTATCCTTAGCTAATTTTATAAAGTCTGATTTCATTTGTGCATTTAATTTCGGAGGTTTTGATGTGTACGCGCCAAAAATATTTCCGCCTGTAATTATTTTTTCTTTTTCGCCGTTTTGTATTTTATTAATTAAATACTCTTGTGCTAATTCTATTTTTTTATCCATAGGCAAACTCTGCCTTAATATGGCTCCATTTGCGTGAGTGGCTTCATGTTTTATTACATTGGGCAAATCAAACACACCTGCTCTGTAAGAGTCTTCATTTATCACTATTGTATGTTTTCTGCATTGATATGCCCCGCCTAGCTTTGTATTGTCTTTTATTATTTTTATTTCGGGACGAAGTTCTTCGGGCACTCCATATTCATCAAAAGCTTCTTTTGCCAGTGCTTTTACTTGTGCTTCAATCTCTTCCGTTGTTAACGCAGCACGTCTTTGACCCTCAGTCGTTTCTGAAAAGTTCATTTGTTCTTTTTCAATTTTTGTTACTTCTTTTTTTGTGAATAAATGTTTTATTAGATTTTTTCCTCTTTGAAAAATATTTGAAGGTTTAAATTGATTTACTGCTGCTTTTAAACCCGTTCTTGAAGTAAACAGTGATACATTATCTTTTAGCGCATCTAAATAACTTCCGTTTTTAACTTCTGCAGCGATTGCTTCCTTTTGGGCCGAGCTTAATGAATTTACCTTTAGTTCATTCATTAATTTAGCTTCTTTGGCAACTTTTGCGCTTTGTTTTAATCCTAAAACGCTCAATACAGTTCCTACAGTTCCCTGTCCTACATTGTTAAAAGATTGTTCAGCTTTATCATATTCTTTGTTTTTAATATTTTTTACAACGTCTGTACAGCCTTTTCCCAGTTGAAATATGCTGAGTGCGCCAAATCCTATTCCCAATATCGGACCCAGTACAGGAACTAATGCACATGCGGCAGCTGTTATCCCAATTGTAGCAAGTGTTATAACCGGATGTTTTATTACTGCCGTTAGAGGACTTAAAATCCCTTTTAAAAAATTCTTCCCGGCTTCAGACGCATCAAATTTCCCGTTATTTGACTTGTCAATTCCTTTTTCGGGTTCATTTTCTTGTTCTTCATTTTCGCTTTTAATTTCAAATAAATCATCGTCAATTTTAGATACAGACTTATTTTTCAAATTATTCTGCGTTTTATTTGCATTTTGAAAATACAATTCATTTTGGTTTTTTGTGTTCACTGCCGATATTTGCAAAATAAAATTCCTCGTATGACTTTTTAGATAATTTGTTATTTATATAAAAAAATTTGTTTGACAAGAATTGACATTTTATCAAACAAATATTAAGCTTTTTTAAATATGAATTATGTTGCTTTTTGCGTTTTATGTTTATTTTAATTTTAAATACTCACTGTCGTCTACGGCTTCAAGCCAAACATTTTCGGTTTCAACTCCTTCAACTTCAACCGCTATATGAGAAAACCAGCTATCAGGCGCAGCCCCATGCCAGTGTTTTACGTTTGCAGGAATATTAACAACATCCCCCGCTTTCATTTCAATCGGGTCTTTACCCCATTCCTGATAATAACCTCTCCCCCCTATTGCAATTAATATTTGACCTCCTCCGGATTTTGCTTTATGGATGTGCCAATTATTTCTGCATTTAGGTTCAAAGGTTACGTTAAACATTTTAACTTGTTCCGTTGATATGGGTGAAATGTAGCTTTGACCGATAAAATATTGTTTATAAGCGTCATTGGGGTTTCCAATCGGAAAAATTATTGTTTTTTGATATTCTTCCATAGTCTGCATTTTATTCTCCTTTTTATTTTTCAAAATTCCTGCGGATACAAAATTTGATGATACGAGTAAAATTATAATAAAATATATTGTTAACTTTTTCATTTTAAACCCTTTTAAATAGTTTTTATTACTCTGCAAGGATTGCCAACCGCTATGGAATTGGCGGGAATATTTTTTACAACAACACTTCCTGCGCCTATAGTACAGTTATTTCCTATTTCAACCCCCGGCAGCACCACAACATTTCCGCCAAACCAAACATTATTACCTACTTTAATGGGTTTTGCGTATTCAAGCCCTTTATTTCTAAGCTCAATTTCAGTCGGGTGTCCTGCGGTATAAAAGGCGCAATTTGGACCTATAAAGACGTTATCTCCAAAAGTGACTTTCCCTGCGTCTAAAATTATTAAATTATGATTAGAATAAAAATTTCTGCCTATTTCAATATTGTAACCGTAATCACAAACAAAAGGCTGTTCTATAAGAAACTCGGACTGAGTTTTATTAAAAAGTTTTTTAATTATTTTTTTTCTTTTTTCAAATTTATCATAAGCCAGATTATTATATTCTTGACATAAAAGCTTACAGTTTGTTCTTTCTTTCATAAGCTCTTTATCATAATTAGCATCATATAATAAGCCCAGGGCGCATTTTTCTTTTTCGGTTTTTTCCATATTGTTATTTACTTTCATTTATAACCTCTTGAACGGTTCTTAATGCTTCAAAACTATCGGGAAACCCGATATAAGGCATAATTTGGATGATTGAAGCCGTTATTGTTTTAATATCATTTCCGGCTTTTAAATTGCCTTTAATATGGCTTTTTAGTGTATTAAAGTTTTTTGTTGTTGTTAAGATGGCTATTGTTAAAAGCTCTCTTGTTTTAAGGTCAAGTCCTTCTCTTGTGTAAAAATCACCAAAGCAAACTTCTGTCAGAAACCTTGAAATATCACTTCCCATATTATCGGGCAGGTTTTTAAATGTTTCTTTTATCTCATCCCCGTATAGAGGATTTTGTATCTCGTAACCTTTTTTAAATCTGTCAGCCTCAGCTGTTGTTGCAGTTGATTTTAATTCGCCTTCAAGCCCTCTTTCTTTTATAACTTCATTAAATACCGCTATTGCATTTAATGTCTTTGGAAAACCGATAAAAGGCGCGCATTGATAAATTGCCTCTCTTATTTCAATCGGGGTGTTGCCGGCATTTAACGCCCCGTTAATATGAGCTTTTAATTGAGGAAGTGTTTGCAAGGCTGTAAGAGTTGTAACCGTTAAAAGTTCTCTTGTTTTAATATCAAGTTCGCCTGTCTCAAAGACTTCACCAAAAATATATTTTTGCAAAATATCCATAAAGTCTTTATCAGCGCCTTTATTGTTTTTAAGGCTCATATTAAACAGCGTTTCAAGGTTTTTATCAGCGATATCATATCTTGTCATTTTTTCCTCCTCAGCAAGACCTGTTAAGCTAATTAAAAGCATAAATATTGTTGTTATTATCAGTAATTTTTTTAGCATATTTTTCTCTTATATACTTTATATTGACACCATGTCATAATAATAGTATGTTTATTTTGATTGTGTGTCAATAGTATTTTTAAAAGGAATAAATATGCCAAAAGGGTCAATTGAACTTATAAAGTCAAGACGGGATGAGATATTAAACGCAGCGGAAGAACTTTATCAAGCAAAGAACTTTAAAGATATTACCTTAAACGATATTGCAGAACTTACTACGTTTAAAAGAACTTCAATTTATAACTATTTTGAAACAAAAGAAGAAATCTTTTTGACCTTAAATAAAAGGCAATACGAGGCTTGGGTCGATGATTTAGAAAATATTATACAAAATAATACCGTTTTATCAAAAGAGGGGATTGCAAAAAATATTGCACAATCTTTAGAAAAAAGAAAAGATATGTTAAAACTTATGATGAACCATTTTTATATGGAAGAAAACAGCCGTCTTGAAATATTAACGGAATTTAAAACTGCATTTGGTAATTCTATGAAAACTCTTGATAAATTACTTAAAAAATTCTGCCCTGAAATGCAAGATGATGACAGAACAAAGTTCATCTATGCTCTGTTTCCTTTTATATACGGAATTTATCCTTATACGACGGTGAGTGATAAGCAAAAAGAGGCAATGAAAATAGCAGATACAGGATTTATTCATCACAGTATTTATGAGATAACTTATAACTCGGTTAAAATGCTTTTAAAATAGTGTGTTATTAGACTAAATTGATTTACGTGGTTTTCCAATAAACCTTAAAGTTACTAACCTCACTCAATACCTTCTCATAATCCCCGTTAAATTTGATTGCTCTATCGTCCAAATAAAGATATGCGGGGGTTTTAACGTTTGTCACGTCTTTAAAATATTTATCGATTTTGTTTTCAATAAGCCATTTAGAAGCTTCAAGGCTGTTTCTTGTAGTAAATAGAACTAAATCATAATTTTCGTTTAACTTTTTAACAAATTCTCTTGCCCCAGACCTTAACTCGGGCAGTTTGTTTTCAACAAATTTCCCGTCGTACATATTTAAAACCCCGTCAAGGTCAATCATAATTGTTTTTCTGAAATTTCCCATAATTTCTCCAAAGACTGTTGTTATCAAAAAAAAAAATAAAACCAGAAATGAAAATACTAAATATATTTTTTTATTGGTTCATTCTTTTGTCGTGCTATTTGCCTGTTAATTTAATTTGATTATAACAATAAAATTAAACTATGGCAAATAGCACGATTGATATTTTCAGAAAAAATCTAAAACATTATAGAAAACAGCTTGGATTATCACAAGATAACTTAAGCGAATTAACAGGAATTAGCTGTGATTATTTGTCTGAAATTGAGCGCGGGAAAAAGACTCCCGGATTTAAAAGAATGGATTTAATTGCAAAAGCGCTAAATGTAGAAGTTTACATGTTATTTAAGCCGTTGAATTGAATGAAAGTTTTTTATGTCAAATAAGAAATTCCGACCTATTAATGATATAGTGCTGCTGCAAATTTTGCATTAATGTTAATATATTAGATTGAGGTTTCTACCCCGAGGGTTCACTTCCAATATACTTGAAATTTTTCAATTTGTTTTAGTGAATTTTGATAATCCCCGTTAAATTTGATTGCTCCTGCGGTGCTCGGGGCTTCGTCCCTGCGCTCCTACGTCGCCATGGTACGGTTTTCTAGCTGTTCGCCAAAGCCCTCGCTTTGCCGTCACGCTCGTCACACACCATGGCGGAAATCTTCATTCGCTAAGCCAAATCTGGCTAAGCTCATTCGATTTCCGATTGCTCTATCGTCCAAATAAAGATATGCGGGGGTTTTAACGTTTGTCACGTCTTTAAAATATTTATCAATTTTATTTTCAATAAGCCATTTAGAAGCTTCAAGGCTGTTTCTTGTAGTAAATAGAACTAAATCATAATTTTCGTTTAACTTTTTAACAAATTCTCTTGCCCCAGACCTTAACTCGGGCAGTTTGTTTTCAACAAATTTCCCGTCGTACATATTTAAAACCCCGTCAAGGTCAATCATAATTGTTTTTCTGAAATTTCCCATAATTTCCTCAATAATATACAATCATTCTTTATTTATATACTATCATGGGTTATTTTTACATTGCAAATAATTTAACATGGATTTATTATGCAAAAGGAAGAAATTTTACAAACAGTTGCCGATAATATCAGAATTGAAAGACTTAAAAAGAAAATTTCTCAGGAAAAACTTGCCGAAATGGCGGGAATTACGCAAAAATACCTGAATTTGATTGAAAATGCAAAAGCAAATCCGAGTATTGCGATTGTAATATCTCTTTGTATGGCGCTAAAAATAGATTTAAACTCAATTTATAAAATTTAACAGTGGTTAAAGACTAAATTAACAACCGCTTGGTTTTGAAATGATTATTTGTTTGTATTGGTTACAGCTTGAAGTTCCGCCCCAACACAATCCTTAATGCTGATATTGTGTCAGTATAATGATATATTAGTTTTGACATTGTGTCAATATAAAAGGAGTATTGAATATGAATAAAATAGCACTCGGTGCTTGGGCTTGGGGAAATGACGGAACATTCGGAAATAATTTACATTCATGTGATTTAAAACCTGTGTTTGAAACAGCTTTTAAAAACGGGTTACTTTGTGGGATAGTGCTTATGTTTATGGTATGGGAACAAGCGAAAATGTATTAGGAAGTTTTTTAAGAACTATTCCAAGGGACAGTTTTCAAATAAGTGCGAAATTTACTCCACAATGTGCGTCAATGTTTCAAGGAAACCCTGTAATATCAATGTTTGAAAAAAGTGCCGAGCTGTTAGGAGTTGATTTTATAGATTATTATTGGATTTATAATCCTACCGATGCTCCAATGGGTAAAAGAATTAATACCATTAGCCAAAAGCGGGAAAATAGGTAAAATCGGGCTATCAAATCATAATTTAGCTGAAATAAAGGAAGCCCAAGAAATATTAGCAAGTGAAGGATTAAAAATATCCGCCATTCAAAACCACTTTAGTATTTTAAATCGCTCAAGCGAAGATTCAGGCATTCTTGATTATTGTAAACAAAACGGAATGATATTTTTTTCTTATATGGTTTTAGAGCAAGGTGCACTAACAGGCAGATATACCAAAAGGCAAATTGGGAAACCCCGAGGAAATTGCAGATGCTGTTATGTGGCTTTGTTCTCCTTATGCCGGTTTTGTTGATGGAGCAAACATATCAGTTGACGGCGGGTTTACAATTCATTAAAATTAATAAAATAAAGGAGGAATGAATGAAAAATATACTTTTAATAATTTTAGGTTTAATTGTAATAGTTTCAGGTGTTGTATATGCTCTAAATGATAAAACACAATCAAAGGAGGGTCAAAATATGGATAAAAAAGTATTAGTAGCTTATTTTAGTGCAACAGGAACCACAAAACAAGTTGCTCAAAATTTAGCAAGTGCAATAAATGCTGATATTTATGAAATAAAACCAAAAGTTCCATATACAAGTAAAGATTTAGACTGGACGGATAAATCTTCAAGAAGCACTGTTGAAATGAAAGACCATAATTCCCGTCCTGAAATAGTTAACGATAACTTTTCAACCGATAATTATGATACGATATTTTTAGGCTTTCCTATTTGGTGGTATGTAGCGCCGACCATTGTCAATACATTTTTAGAAGCACATGATTTTACAAATAAGAAAATCATTCTTTTTGCAACATCAGGCGGAAGCGGTTTTGGTAAAACTGTTGAAAACCTTAAAAATAGCGTATCAGTTTCAACTGAAATTATAGAAGGTAAATTATTCAACAATCATCCGACTAAAGAAGAACTTAAAAAATGGACAGAAGAAGTTTTATAAAAAACTCTGCTATAGTTATAGGCGTTATAACGGGCGGGGCAATACTTTCAAAATCATTATTGCCCCAAACAAAGGAGAAAAATAAAAAAATGAAAATATTAGTAATAACCGGAAGCCCCAGAAAAAACGGAAATTCAAATACTTTAGCAGATAATTTTATTAAAGGTGCAAAAGAAAACGGTCATAATGTTGTTCGTTTTGATAGTGCATTTAAAAATGTTCATACTTGCGTTGCTTGCAATAAATGTGGGATGAATGGAGATTGTGTATTTAATGACGATTTTAATTTTATAAAAGAAAATATAGTTGACTCCGATATGGTAGTGTTTGCAACGCCTATGTATTATTTTGGAATATCCGCTCAATTAAAAGCTGTTATTGACAGATTTTATTCAATTAACGGAAAAATCCACACTCCTAAAAAATCAGCCCTTATTTTAACTTACGCTGATACTTCAGATAAAGAGGCTGAACCTATAAAGAAGCATTACGAAGTGCTTTTAAATTACTTAGGCTGGCAGGATGTCGGGCAGATTATTGCAAGTGGCGTTTGGACAGAGGGTTCAGTTAATAATACGGATTATCCAAAACAAGCCTATGAACTTGGTAAAAGTTTATAACCTAAGAGCCGATAGTTAATCGCTATCGGCTTATTTATTAATCATTTGAGTTTTCTAATGTATCATAAACTTTTGAAACTATTTTCCAAGTACCGTTAATTTTATTCATAATTAAAAAATCCGTAAATTTATAGCCATGCCAGTTATCTTCAATAACTCTAACCGTTGCGATTGTTTTTTCAAGGGATATAACGTCAATTCTTGAAATATAATTATCATCACAAGCCCCAAATGTATCTATCGTTTTATAAAATTCTTCAATTGAACCTGACTGATAAGTATGTTCGTTTAATTGCCCAAAAAAGCAGGCTTTTTCATAAAAATAGGGTTTAACGATTGTGCTATCGCCGTTTTTTACGGCTTCGCAAAATTTTCTTGCAGCTTGTTCTACCGCATTAAATTCTTTAATATCTTCTCTCATAATAACTCCTTTCAAATTTTATGTTATATTTAAAGTATAATTTTTACAAGTACGGTAAAAAAGGTAACTGTCAATATGAAGGAAAAAGATTGTTTAAAAAGTGTTGAAAGTTTTGATAAAACGGGGTTTTATTATACAATGTCGCAAATAAGCGGAAAATATAAATTAACCGTTTTGTATGCGATATACAGGCATAAAGTTATAAGATTTAATGAACTTCAAAGATACTTGAATATGATTTCTCACAAAACTTTAAGCAATACACTTAAAGAACTTGAATGCGATAACCTCGTGAATAAAAATATTTTTCCTCAGATACCGCCCAAAGTCGAATACAGCTTATCCGAAAAAGGAGCATCTTTTATTCCCGTGCTATATGCCATGTGCGATTGGGGTGAAAAATTTATAGACTGACTAATTCAAATAATCAAACCCTGTGTATCTCTCTCAAAATGGTTAATTCGTTTGGGGCAGATGGTATAATTATTTTTAGGGTACAGGCAATCTAAATAATAATGATTTATTAGAATATTTATAATATCATGGCAGAAAAGGAGATATTTTGCTTTTAAACATATTGATACTAATATCAGGAATCACTCTTTTAATAAAAGGAGCAGATTTTTTTATTGCAGGTGCGAGCGATTTAGCCCATAAATTCAAAATTCCGCAAATAGTAATAGGATTAACCATAGTGGCGATGGGAACAAGTGCGCCTGAGGCAGGTGTAACCATTAATTCCGCATTAAAAGGGATAACAGGTATTGCCATAGGTAATATTTTCGGAAGCAACATTGCGAATATATTATTAATTCTTGGGCTGACATCTGCAATTTGTACGCTCAAAATTCAAAAAAATACGGTGAAATATGAAATACCTTTTGTTATATTTATATCAACTTTGGTTTGCTTTGCGGGATATTACCTAAAAACTCTTAATCGTTTATGCGGCGTTGTAATGCTTTTATTATTTGTTCTTTTTCTCGGGTATTTGTATAGAACGGCAAAATCAAACAGTATAAAAAATGAAGAAAACACAAAACATAAGAATATTTTTTTACTAATCGTCTTGATAATGGCGGGACTTGGCGCTTTGGTTTGGGGAAGCGATTTAACGGTAAATTCAGCCGTAAATATTGCGCATTTATTAAATATATCAAATAGAATAATCGGGCTTACAATTATTGCGATTGGAACAAGTTTGCCTGAATTGGTAACTTGTATAATTTCCGCATTAAAAAAACAACCGGATTTAGCGATTGGAAACATAGTAGGTTCAAATATTTTTAATATTTTATTTAACTTGGGGGTAACTTGCACAATTAAGCCCATAACCTTTAACCCCTCTTTTTTAATTGACGGAATTATTATGATATTATCGGCAGTTTTATTACTTGCATTTACTTATAATGATAAAAAACTTTCCTGTTATGAAGGCTTGTTATTTGTATCTTTTTACATAATTTATTTAGGATATTTGTTTTTTAAATAAAAACAAAACTCTAAAATATTTGTTAATTAATTTACGTTTTTGTCTGCCCGTTTAAAAATATAATGCAATTCCAATTGACAGTTCAATTTGTTCAAGATATCATTTTCAAATATTTCCATAAAAATTATTAAAGATGAAAAAGATATGAAAATAAATTCAATTAATTTATTTAAAGCTTACGGCGCATATTGTGCTCCTTCTTTTAAGGGCAATAAGGCTTCAGCTGATGCAAGAAATAATTCTTATTCGGAATTTGACGGTTTGCCCCGCCTTGTGTTTGCCAAGAAAGACATAGTTACGCTTGACAGCGCGGGGGAAAGCAAAAGAACGACCGCAAAAGTAATAAATTCAAGACTTTCTTCAATGGTAGAAAACGAAATTTCAGAAGAAACAAGAAAAGAATGTGCTGACGAAATTGAAAATTTCAAAAATGGCATTATTTATAATTTCATATCCGTTGATAATCAATCGAAAAAAGAATTTAGCTTTGATGAGGCAATTAAACATTTTGATGCTTGGCATAATTATGTAGAAAAAGAAAACAGAAGACTTTCATATATAATGTTGACACCTTATGAACTTATACACAAAGAAGGCGTCCCCATTGCGGTCTATGCAAAAAATAACCCTGATGACCCGAGAAGCGAATTGTTAATGAGTAAGCTTTATAAGATGTATAAACTTACCACATTAAATAAATATTCAGGCTCGCAGAATGATTAATTATTGTGCAAGCCATATCTCATTTATTGCTTTGTAATATAAAAACAGGAAGCAATTTGGCGTTATTTAAGCACAATCTTACAGGATTTTAACCCGTCGTATGTTATTATGGCAAAAAGGATAATTTAAATATGAAAAAAATTGTTTGTTTTTTATTTGGTACAGCCTTATTTATTTGCTGCATGTTTATATATACAATCAGCGCTCAAAAGAAAAACGTTGAAACTATATACACGGATAATGCCATAAGTTACGGGGCAAAATATATAGAAACAAATATAAATAAAGAAGGCAGATTTATATATAAAAGAAAAGTTAACCAAAAAAACGATTACCGGAGTAAAAAATATAACGTTCTGCGTCATGCCGGCACTATCTATGCCATGAGATTGTATGAGGATTTCGCAAACAGTAAGACCATGAAAGAAAAAAGGATTTTGGCTGCAAAATATCTTTTAAAAAACTATGTGAAGAAATTACCCGACGGAACATACGCCGTCATATCAAAAACCGATGAAGAAAATCTTCAGCAAAGGTGTGCCAAATTAGGCGGCGCAGGTCTTGCGCTGATTGGAATTTCAGACCTTGAAAAAGAAAAAATCGTATCAAAAGAAATTTTAGCGGGGCTTGGAAATTTCATTCTTAATATGCAGAAAAAAGACGGTGAGTTTTATGCAAAATATGACTACGATTTAAAAAAAATAAACCGTGAACACTATTCTTTATATTATCCGGGTGAAGCTGCGCTCGGACTTTTATATTTAAATGATGCCATGCCTGACCCAAAATGGACGGAAGGAGCTAAAAAAGCACTTTTATATCTTGCACGCAAAAGTAACAGTAAGCCCAATGACGATATCTTTGACCACTGGGCTATGCTTGCTTGTGCAAAGCTTATAAATACTCAAACGGCTGACCTTAAAGATGAAGAACTTGCTGAAATCAGAACATTTGCAAAACAAATGGCAAAAATAGCGCTGAAAGGACAAAATACGAATATATTAAACCCTTATTACGGCGCGCAAAAAGGCAATATAAGGCTCTGCAGTAATGCAACGTATATGGAAGGATTAAATGCGATATATCAAATAGTTGAAGATGAACATTTAAAGGCGAAAGTTAAAAAATCACTAAATATAGGGCTTAATTTCATTATATCCGCACAGATTACACAAGACGGTGAAACTTTAGGCGGTATACCAAACTCGGCGGACTACGGGCTTAAAACTGCGCCAAAGGGTGCATCATATATCAGAATAGATAATGTGCAACATACGCTAAGCGCCTTGATAAATTACAATAAATTGTTTAATAACAAATAAAAAAGCGCAAAATAAATTGTTCATAGGCTTTAATAATATATGCAGATTACCCCCGTAAATATTCGTAATTCTTCCGTGTCTTTCGGCACAAGAAGGGAAGATATAAGGAAGGCTCAAGATATTGAAAGAAGGGCTAAACTTGTATTTCCGATGATGAGCTGGACAATGGTTAATGAAAAATATTTATCATTAAACTCTAAATCTAACTCTTGCCGCAGACCAAAACAGCTTTTAGGAAAACTCAGCAAAAAAATAACCCGCGCAAGGGAAAACGCGGAGTTTTACGAACAGATACTTAAAGAAAATCCAAACATCAAGTATGTTGAAGCCAAAGCCTTAAAAGAATTGGAAGTAATAAAAGATTTAAAAGTCGGAAATTGTCATGAAAATGCAGTTGCAGCTCTTGCGGTATTAGCCGCAAATCAATATTACGACTGTTCTCAGGTTTCTCTCGGATGTAAAGTCACCATAAGAAATAGAGACACTAAAAGTGTTGAAGATAAATATTATTACGAACTTGACCATACTTTTGTGGTTGCAGATATAAACGGTGACGGCAAAAAGGATGTCGTAATTGACCCATGGCTTGATTTTGCAGATAGCAAATCAGGCTCTATGGCAAGGTTTAAAGCATTTTATACGAAAAAATTGGAAGAAAAAAAAGACCGCGCCTTGTCCTCATTTTTATCTGATGCCGGTAAAGATAAATATCGTTATGAGGCAAGTGTAACACCGGAAATTTTAGAATTAGACGGCTATTCGTGGAAGCCAAACGATTTAAGACAACTCGGCAAAATGGTAAGAGAAAATTACCAAGAAACAGTCTTAAAAGAAAAAGAATAAAAGCTATTTTGCTGCAAGATTATAGCTCCTGTCAATTCTTTCTTTAATCTCCTCAATCGGTAAAGAGCCGTTTAAAAGTATGGTTATCCAGCTTTTTTTGTTCATGTGATAACCGTTAAAATATTTTTTATTATCAACAATGGTTGGTATTTCGCATTTATCCGCTTTAATGTCTAATACTTCAACAATTTCATCACTTTTAAAACCAAATCTGTCTTTTTTAACCGTTAATATTGCTCCAAACCATTTGTCGTTATCTTTTCTTCTAAAAACGGCATTGTCAGGAAATTTTTCCCACAAGTATTCAAGCTCCGTGTCATATTTTTCTTTTAGATATTTAATAATTTCTTTTGCTTCGTCAGATTTAAAAATATCCGTATTAAAACAATTTTCGCAAATATCGGAAAGGATTTTATCATATTCCTCCCTGATTTGACCAATGAAGGAACCGCTTGAATTTTCAACCAGATGAAGCGTATATATTTCATCCGTTAAAACTTCTCTCAACTCTGTTGTTATACAAGACGAAGCGTCAACTTCGATTTTGAGTTTAAATTCGCCGTTCATAATTTCTGAAAAGTAGGTATAAATACCGTTTTTTTCTTTAAAACCGTATTTTAGAAGTTTTTCTTTATCCGCTTTTTTATTTTCTGTTATATTCATAATCCTTGTTAAATAATCTCTAAACCGTTAAATACCAAAAAAGATTTAACGGCATATTCTTAAAATACTCCTTTGTAAAAAATATATCAAGAAGGTTATCTGTTCTTTTTAGACAGATATTGTCCTATTTTATCTTTAACCGTTTCATAGAATTTTGCATAAAAGTTAGCGTAAAAAATTAGCGCTAAACCAAAAATAACTACAATTACCGAGAAAAGAACAGGGTTTTTAAGCACGTGATACGTAAAATGCCACAAACTGCACAAAACGGCAAGCACACCTAAAGCCATAAATATTTTTCTTTGAAAAAAGACGCTTAAAACCATATATAAAAACCCAAAAAGTCCGAAATAGGCATATCCTTTATCTAAATTCAAGCCATGATTATAAATCATAATCGCATCTGACGCAGCAAACCATAAAAGAGCCGGTCCAAAAATATAAAGCCAGAGCGAATAATCATTTTTTTCTTTTTTATCCAAAATATACGCAAGTGCGATAACAAGAACGGCAAAAAGTATGTCTACCGTCTCTCTAACTCCTGATGTAATGTTAAACACATTTTGTATGAACCTTGGGATTGTATCAAAAGCTAATCGCCATAATGAAAAACATGAAACCAGAACCAAAAGCCCAAAGCGTCTGTATTTCAAAAATATAAAGCTTACAATTGCCGTAATAATTTCTACCGTAATAATATCAATTCTAAAATCGTATACACGCATATTTGAAAGACCGATTATTCCTTCAAAAGCCCGAACAAAAACGGGGGTAATTGA
>CANQDZ010000026.1 GCA_947594025.1 Candidatus Gastranaerophilales bacterium | reverse complement strand
CAAAGCATATCTTTTCCGCAGTTGCTTCTCCATGAAAATCTATAACATATAATTTATCATCCCCAAGTTTTTCAACAAGTTTGTCAAAAACTTCAAAAGGCGAATCAATCGGCTGCATAAAGGTTCTGCCTAAGAGATTTAATATAACTATTTTATCTTCAATTATTCTGTATCCTGCGCCCTGTGTTACCGAAGCAGGATAATTAAGGGGGCGAATAAGTGCATTTGACTCATCAATATAATTAAAAATTTCCTTTTTATCCCAAATATGATTTCCCGATGTCATAATGTCGACACCTGCCTCTAAAAGCTCATTGTGGTTTTTTAACGTAAGTCCGAAACCATGAGACGCATTTTCGACATTAACTGTTAATAAATCATATTTTGATTTATTTGCAGCTAAGTACTCTTGGGCTATTTTTCTTCCGGGGCGGCCGACTATGTCGCCCAGAAAAAGTATTTTAAATTTTTTAGACATCGTTATTTTGCAATTTCTGTAACACGTACTTCACGCACAACCGTTACTTTAATTTGTCCCGGGTATTCAACCTCATTTTCAATACGTGCAACAATGTCTCTTGCAACTTTTTCTGCTGCCATATCATCAAAAATGTTAGGTTGAACAATAACCCTAACTTCTCTGCCGGCAGAAACTGCAAACGATTGCTTGATGCCTTCTTGGCTATTTACAATTTCTTCAATCTTCTTGATACGTTTAATGTAGACGTCAAGCGAATCTCTCCTTGCGCCGGGACGGCCTGCGGATAAGGTATCGGCAATTTTTATGATAGCTGCAAGCATAGTGTTTGCCGCAACATCATCGTGATGAGCTTCAATTGCATGGATAATGTCTTCACTTTCTCCATACTTTCTTGCAAGCTCAACACCAAGTTGGATGTGTGTTCCTTCTTGTTCTTGGTCAACCGCCTTTCCTATATCGTGTAAAAGTCCGGCACGTCTTGCGCTATAAACGTCAACTCCCAGTTCCGCAGCCAGCATGCCTGACAATTTTGCAACCTCAATTGAGTGTTTAAGCACGTTTTGCCCGAAACTTGTTCTGTAATATAAACGTCCAAGAGTTTTTATAAGCTCTTTGTTAAGGTTCATAAGTCCTAAATCAACAGCGGCTCTCTCGCCCTCCTGTTTGATTTTGTTTTCAATTTCACTTTTGCATTTCTCAAAAGTTTCTTCAATTCTTGCAGGGTGAATTCTGCCATCTGAAATCAGTTTTTCAAGTGTTAATTTTGCAACTGCACGACGTACAGGATCAAAACAAGAGATAACAACTGCTTCAGGAGTATCATCAATAATAAGGTCAACTCCCGTTACGGTTTCAAGGGTTCTGATATTTCTTCCTTCACGACCGATAATCCTGCCTTTCATCTCGTCAGACGGCAATGATACAACGTTTACCGAGTTTTCTATAACTTGCTCCACTGCACATTTTTGCATAGCTTGAGTCAATAATTCTTTTGATTTTTCCTCAGCCGCTTCTTTTATTTTTATTTCATTTTCTCTGATAACCTGAACTCTTTCAGCCGCAAGCTCATTATTTAATTGGTTAAATAATTGAGTTTTAGCTTCTTCTCTGGTTATTTGAGCAATTCTTTCAAGTTCTTTTGTTTGTTTGTCTATAATTTCCGCAAGATAATCTTCTTTATCTATAAGTTCATCATATTTTTTATCAACTTCATATTGCTTATCCGTTACCTTTTGCATTCTTTCTTCAAGCTGATCTTCTCTGATTGCAAGCTTATTTTCCGTTCTTGAAATCTCCTCGCGTCTGTCTCTTACTTCATTTTCAAAGTTTTGTCTTTCAAGATGAAGTTGTTCTTTTGCGGTAATCATTGCCTCTTTTCTGACAATTTCCACCTGTTTATTATTTTCCTCATCAATATTTTTAATATTTTCTTTAAGCGCCTCAACCTTTGCTTTTTGTCGTCCGTATAAAAGAGCAAAAATCGCGAGCAAAACCAGAAGACATGCTTCTAAAATGTATAGTAAATATATCTCTTTAATTGTCCCATACCTCTTATAATCTGCTAACTTGAGGGTATAGTATGTATATTATATAAAAATAAATTGATTATACTATTTTCCTTACTCAACATCATACCATAGAATAGTAATTTTTAAAAATGTTTATTAAGAAATAATACGGAGATGCCACATAAAGCCCTTTAAAAGGATGATTTTTTAATTTCAGTCTTTATTTTTAGCTTAAATAATAGTTTAATTATATTGTTGACTTTAATGAAAAAGTTATTAAGTAAAAATTGTAAGATGAAAGGGGAAATATGTTTTCAAATTTGGTTTCATTAATTTCAAAGTCACTTTATCAGGCACCTGTTCAAACGGTTGCACAGGTTCAGGAAAAAACCAACTCTTTCACGGGCAGCTCGAGAAACATATTTCTAAACAACGGGAATACAAGCACATTTTACAGTTACGCAAAAAATCAGCCTATTGAGGGAGGGTATTTTGCAGGGTATTACAATAACAAACCCAATATCGTGGGAAGAAAATTATTCATAGAGATTTAAAGAGGCGCTCAAGCCTCTTTTTTTATGCTAGAATTATTTTATGAGGATTAATAAATATATTGCAGATTCCGGTTTTTGCTCCAGAAGAAAAGCGGATGAATATATAGAACAAGGTCTTGTCAAAGTAAACGGCAAAAAGGTTGTAATGCTCGGTTATGAAATAAGAACCAAAGATGTTGTAACCGTAAACGGACAGACCATTCAAAAGCAAAAGCTTGAATATTATAAATTCAATAAGCCCGCAGGCTATATCACAACAAAAAGTGATGAAAAAGGAAGAAAAACAATATATGATATCATTCCCAAAGAATTACATCACTTAAAGCCCGTAGGGCGTCTTGATAAGGACTCCGCAGGGCTTATCATAATGACAAATGACGGAGAATTTATAAATAAAATGACTCACCCGAGTATAAAAGTCCCAAAGTTATACAAAGTAACGGTTAATGGCAGAGTCAAAACGGAATATTTAGAAGAATTTGCAAAAGGTATTATGATAGACGGTAAATTTGCATGGTGCGACAGTCAAATTCTTGAGTCCAAAAAAGATGAAACAACTCTTGAAATAACACTATATCAAGGCTTAAACAGACAAATAAGAAAAATGTTTAAACATTTTGACCTTGATGTGGTACATTTAAAGAGGATAAAACATGGAATTATTTCAATAAACGGACTTCCAAAAGGTGAAATAAAACCAATAAAACCAAAACAGCTAAAAGAGTTAAATATGTATTTAAATAAATTATATAAGGAACACGAAAATGCTTGACATTAAAGTAATCAGAGAAAACCCTGAAAAAGTAAACGAGCTTCTAAAAAGAAGAAATAAAGATTTATCAATTGATAACATTTTGGTAATCGATGCTCAAAGACGACAAATTCAATTTGAGGCGGATGAGCTTAAGGCAAAAAGAAAAAACGAATCCCAAAAAATAGGTCTTATGAAGAAAAACGGTGAAAATACGGATGCTATTCAAGAAGAAGTAAGAGCTATGGGTGATAAAATTAAAGAACTTGAAGAAAAACAGGCTCAACTGGATAATGAACAACGTCAAGCCCTTTTATATATTCCCAATACACCTTCCGAAGATACCCCAATCGGAAGCGATGATACATCAAACCCTGTAGTATACGTTTGGGGAGAACCTACAAAAAAACCATATGAGCTAAAACCTCACTGGGATTTATGCGTTGAAAAAAATATGGTGGATTTTGAAAAAGGTGTTAAGCTTGCGCACACAAGATTTGCTCTTTACAGGAACAAAGGCGCTCTTTTAGAACGCTCCATTATAAACTTCTTTTTGGAAGTGCACACTCAAAAACATGGTTATGAAGAAATTTTGCCTCCGGTATTGGTTAACTCCGCTGCTATGACAGGCACGGGTCAACTTCCAAAATTTAAAGAAGATATGTTTAAGTGCGTGGATGAAGATTTGTATTTAATCCCGACTGCAGAAGTTCCCGTAACAAATATGTATGCCGATGAACCGTTGAGTGAAGATGAACTTCCAAAGTTGTTAACGGCATATACACCTTGTTTTAGACGTGAAGCTGGTTCTGCCGGAAAAGACACAAGGGGATTAATCCGCCAGCATCAATTCAACAAGGTTGAACTTGTAAAGCTTACAACTCCCGAACAAGCAAGAGAAGAACACTTAAAATTAACGGATGACGCCAAAGAAATTCTTGAATTGCTTGAATTACCTTACAGAGTTGTGGAACTTTGCACGGGCGATATCGGATTTTCAGCAAAAAAATGTTTTGATTTGGAAGTTTGGATGCCTTCTTATAACGGTTATAAAGAAATTTCAAGCTGTTCTTGGTTTGGTGATTATCAAGCAAGGAGAGCCAATCTTAAATACAGAAGAAAAGACAACGGCAAAATGGAATTCGTACATACAATAAACGGTTCAGGTCTGGCTGTGGGCAGGACATTTGCAGCAATATGCGAAAACTTTCAAACAGAAGACGGCAAAATCCTTGTTCCCAAGGTTCTTCAAAAATATACAGGATGTGAAACCATATAGCCTTCTTTCTTGACAACAAATATAAAAATTTTTATAATTATTCAAAGGCAAAGGGGGTTAAATGGATATATATATTTTATGGGCAATAGGTGGTTTTGTATTCCTCTTTATTGAATTAATGACTCCTTCTATGTTCTTTTTAAATTTGGCGGCGGGAGCATTTTTTGCTTCGGTATGCGCTTATTTTTGCCCTGAAATTTATTGGCTTCACATATTTATCTTTACTCTGATTTCTGTTTTGTCCCTTATCTTTATAAGACCTCTTATGATTAAAAAACACGACAGAAACGATAATTTTGATGATGTTTATTTAAATAAAGAAGCAAAAGTTGTTAAAGCTTTTAAAAACGGAAACGGAAAAATCAAAATATTTGATGAAGTGTGGCCCGCAAAAAGTTTAAACAATATGGATTTAGAAGAAGATACAATTGTTAAAATTGTTGATACAAAAAATTTAATTATGTATGTAGAAAAAATGTAAGGAGATAATATGGCTTTATTTTTACCCGTTGTTTTAATTTTTGTTATTGCTTTTATGGTTATGGGCGTTAAAATAGTCAACCAAAAACAGGAAATGATTATAGAGCGTCTCGGCAAATACCACAGAACACTTGAACCGGGTCTTAATTGGATTGTTCCGATTATTGATGCTGCGAGGCCTTTTAAAATTAAAAAAATGATAAGAACAATAAACGGAGATGTTTATCCGATGTACGGCACAACGGATAGAATTGATTTAAGGGAATCCGTCTACGATTTTCCAAGACAAAACGTAATTACAAAAGATAACGTTACAATTTCAATCAACGCGCTTCTATATTATATGATTGTAAATTCAAAATCTGCGGTTTACGAAATTGAAAACTTACCCGAGGCGATTGAAAAATTAACTCAAACAACTTTAAGAAACGTGATTGGCGAAATGGATTTAGATACAACTCTTGTTTCTCGTGATAATATCAACACAAAACTTAGAGAAATACTTGATGACGCCACAAATAAATGGGGTGTTAAGGTAAGCAGGGTTGAACTTCAAGACATAACTCCTCCAAAAGAAATTCAAAATTCAATGGAAAAACAAATGAAAGCGGAAAGAGATAAACGTGCGGCAATCTTAGAGGCTGAAGGTCAAAAACAAGCAACAATATTGGAAGCTCAAGGTATTAAAGAAAGCCAAATTCAAAAAGCACAAGGTGAAAAAGAAGCTGCAATATTGAGAGCAGACGGTAATAAACAAGCAAGAATACTTGAGGCAAACGGTGAGGCGGAAGCCATCAAAAATATTATTGATGCTATTGCAAACAAGGGTCAACCCGATAAATATCTGATTGCGATGAAATATCTTGAAACTCTTGAATCAATAACGAAGGGCGAAAATAATAAAATTGTTTATATGCCGTATGAGGCAACAGGTATTTTAAGCTCCATTGACGGCATAAAGGAAATGTTAAAAGGCACTTCAAAATAAATATGACTACTTCAAATAAAAGAATCTTAATAGTAGATGACGATGACGAGATAAGAGAGCTTCTTGAGTTTGATATAGGCACAAGCGGATATCTGACAGATACAGCAAAAAGCGGCGAAGAAGGACTTAAAAAAGCTCTCGAAAATCATTATGACATGATTATTTTGGACGTTATGATGCCAAAAATGGACGGTTATACCGTATGTAAAAATATAAGGCTTTCAAGGCTCAACGTACCGGTTCTGATGTTGACCGCAAAAGGCACCATAACGGATAAAACCACTGGTTTTGACTGCGGGGCGGATGATTATCTTGTAAAGCCTTTTGAAGTTCAAGAGGTGTTGTTAAGAATAAGGGCGCTGCTTCGCAGGAATGAAGATAAGGTTTCTCAATCGGTAGAGGTTTTAAGGGCGGGTGATATTGAAATTCTGCCGGATTCTCTGGAGGCTGTAGTTGTAGATAAAAAGGTAAAACTTACTCCTACTGAATTTGAAATTTTATTTTGCCTTATGCAGCACATGAACTCTCCCGTCAACCTCGCAACTTTACTTGACGAAGTATGGGGCTACGGAAGCGACGAGGACGTTAGAATGGTTAGAGTTCATGTCGGAGGATTAAGACAAAAAATAGAGGCGGATACAAGAAATCCAAAATATTTGCACACGGTTTTAAATGTGGGATACAAATTGACACCCTTCGGGTTTGGAGAAGATGATAAAAAGGCTTAGAATATATCAACAAATAATTATTGTGCTTATAATAGCGGTTTTGATACCTTCTATTACAATAGGATTTATCATCACCAATGTTTCCCAGCATACAGTGAGAAAAGAGCTTGAATACAGCGCCTTGCTTTTAACTGAATACGTAGGCGATAACATTGAGTCATATTTGTCCGATACTCAAGAAAAACTTTCTCAGATTGCACACGCTCTCCCATATCTTAATACGGATAAAAAGAAATATTTGAATGAAATTATTTCAGATTACGGTGAATTTAAAGAAATTGAAGTTATACCAAGTAATAAAAAAATAGGTACAATGATATTCGAGCCTGAAAGCGGTGACTTAAAAATCTATGCTGATATAAACAGCTCGCAAGCACTTGTCGGAACTTTAAATATTGAAAATCTTGAAAGTGTACTTAGAAGTAAGCTTAAGCAAGAACAAAGAGAAATATATGTGCTTGACACGGATAACACCTTAATTACTTCAAATACCAACAAAACAAATAACGATGTCGAATTAAAGGATATTATAAAACAGCTTCCCGCTTGGAAGACGTCCGATAAAACAAGGGTTTTTGGGGATATCAAAAATCAACCTCTGGCATATTACACAATTGAAAACCCTAATTGGTGCGTTGTTGTAAACACAACAAAACAAATCACAAAAAATACAATTAATATTGCACGATTTAGAATTATATTGGCGATATCTCTTTCGGGATTATTTATTCTTATAGTTGTAAGCCTCTACACAATTTATCTTTATACCAACATGAGGCAGTTGATAAAAGGGGTTACAGCAATTTCTAAAGGTAATTATGACAGAAAAATTCACCTTATCAAAAATATTTTTACTCCCCATGAGCTTGTATTTTTTGCAAAAGAGTTTAACTTTATGGCAAAAAAGATTTCACAATCTTATCAGGAATTGTCAGAGAAAAACATTGAACTTCAAAGGCTTGACGGTTTTAGAACAAATTTAATCAGCACAACAAGCCACGAATTCAGAACCCCTTTAACAAACATTGTAGGATATTCAAGCCGTCTTTTAAGACAGGATATTCAAATTGATGAAGCGACAAGAATTAAATCTCTTAAAATCATAAAAGAACAGGCGCAAAGGCTTTCAAGAATGGTTGAAGATTTACTTATTATTCCCGATATTGAAAGCTATAGTCTGCAATTTAATATGGCTGAAGAAAACCTTGCGGAATTGTTAGAAGCTGCCATTTTTCAAAGCAACTTTAAGGAGAAAAACATTCAACTTTCAGTTGATGAAAATATAAAACCCATTTATGTCGATAAAGACAGACTTATGCAGGTTTTGGTAAATTTGTGCGACAATGCCATAAAATACAACAGAAATGACGAGCCGATTTTGATAAGTGCACAAAATATCGAAGGTAAAAATGTTGTTAAAATCTTTAACAGCCATGAAAAAATTGATTCAGATAAGATAAACAAATTATTTGAAAAATTTGTGAGACTTGATACCGAGCTTACAAGAACAACGAGAGGAACGGGGCTTGGCTTGTTTATAGTTAAGGGTATTGCAAATGCCATGAATATAGATGTAAGGCTTGAATCAGATGAAAAAGGCTTTACCGTTACTCTTATTTTTAATGAGCCTGAGAGAAAAAATGCTTTGTATAGATAAATATATGGATATAGCGATAAAGGAAGCTGAAAAGTCCGAGGGTGATATCCCTATAGGATGTGTTTTGGTTGACTCTGAGGGAGAAATTTTATCTCAAACTCATAACTTAAAAGAAAAATTGAAGGATGTAACGGCACATGCGGAAATGCTGGCACTAAGGGAAGCATCCGATAAATTAAATAATTGGCGTCTAAACGGGTGCTCAATGTTTGTAACGCTGGAGCCTTGCCCTATGTGTGCGTGGGCAATTATAAATTCAAGAGTTGAAAATGTTTATTTTGGTTCATATGATAATTTATATGGCGGAATGAGCACAAAAATCAACTTAAAAGAAATTTCAAAAAGTAAAATAAACATAAAAGGCGGAATTAAAGAAGCAGAGTGTGATATGATATTAAAAGAATACTTCGAAAAAATAAGATGAAAAATATACTCGATAAATTAGCCAAAAAGTATGAAACAAAAGACTTTATAAAAAACGACCCTATTCAATTTCCTCACAGATTTTCAAAAAAAGAGGACATTGAAATCTCGGGTTTTATAAGTTCGCTTTTTGCATACGGCAAAAGAGAGCTGTTTATAAAAAAATTAAACGAAATCTTTGAAGTTATGGAAAATAAACCTCTTGAATACATTATAAATTGCAGAGGTAAAAATCCAAAACTTAAAAACTTTAAATACAGATTTATCAAAGAATGCGACCTTATAAATTTGCTTGATACATTGCACATTTTATACAAAAAGGATAAAAGCTCTCTTGAAGAATTATTTTCAAACGGAACTCAGAGCGTTTGTGATTATTTTTATAAACACGCAAATAAAGAATGCTCCATGGGCTTCTATCATATGCTGTCTAATCCTTCTTCCGGCGGTGCGCAAAAAAGATACAATATGTTTTTAAGGTGGATGATAAGAAAAGGAGAGGTTGACCTCGGGGTATGGAGTTTCAAAAAACCCTCGGAACTTTTCATTCCGCTTGATGTTCATGTAGCAAGGCTTTCAAGAAAACACAATCTATTAAACAGGTCAAGTAATGATTTTAAGGCAGTTGTTGAGCTTACAAATAAATTAAAAGAGTTTGACCCAAATGACCCGATTAAATATGACTTTGCACTTTTTGGGCTTGGAGTTAATCAAGCTTCACAAACACCGCAGGGAGCAGCCTTTAAATCACCGTGTACTTAATATTTCATCTCCCAGCCTTCAGCCATAATCCTTGCCGAACAGCCAACGCCTTGTGATTTATCTGTCATGGCGCAATCCCAGCCCACGGCACCTGAATTCCAGTAGTGAACACAGGGTTTATTGTATTCACATCCGTTGTATACACCCCAGTCAATTCCGCCCCAAGGGTATAACATACCGTCATTTCCAAGCACATATATAAATATATCGCGTCCGAATATATTTGGTCCCTTTAGACCGTTTACATCAACAGTAATGTTCCCATTCCATTCCCACAATTTTGTCGGAGTTTTATAAAAACTTTTAAATTCTTGTAAAGAACTGCAATCTTTTTTCTCTCCGCAAAAAGAAACTGCTGTAGCATCAAAAAACTCAAAGTTCAGAATTGTTCCGTCCGCCATAGAAACGAAATTTTTAGAATATCCGTAATAATCGGGCGCTGTGCCATCCAAAAGCTTAGGATTATAATCCGGATATTTCTCTTTATTCATTATATTGGTTACTTTAAATATTTTTTCAAATTCTTTTCTTGCTTCTGTATATTTTTCTTCCCCAATAGTAGAGGAATTAAATTCGGTGTTTGATATTTTTGACCAAAGGTTAGTATCAGTTAACCTTGTAACACCCTGACCGGCCATATATGCGTGAAAGCCGTTGATTATATTGTTGTATGTTTTTTTAAGCTGTGTTACATACATCTTCTTTTGATAATTTGTAATAACGGTTGGTATTGTAAGTGCTGCAACAACACCGATTATTGCAAGAGTAATCAGAACCTCCGCCAGTGTAAAAGCCGCCGATTTTTTCGCCGTTAATACTTCCGCAAGCGCAAACGCCTTATTCTTCTCCATTTTAAATCTCCTAATTAAAACAAGATATCTTGTATTTTCATTATAACAAATTTTTAATTTTTTTCAAACGATATACGATAATCAAACTTCGCAAACGCCGTAAGGAACAGCCTTTAAATCCTTATAAATTTCATACATATCGGGGTCTAAATTTTTATTAAATTCCCCTGTTTTAAAATACGCACTTCCTGAACCTGACATTGTAAGCCCTAAAGAATTCAGGTATTGAAGCTCCTTATATTTTGATAAGAGCGCCCATTCCAAGTCGTTATCCATATTAGAGCTGCCTTCTTTTTTATCAAATTCTTGATATGCTTCTTTTGCGCTAATGCCAAGGCTCTTAGGCTTCACTATTGTCAAATCAAACGGTTCGAATTTAAGAGGTTCGATTTTTTCGCCCCTTCCTTTAACAAGGGCACGCCCGCCTATTAAACAAAAATTTAAATCGGAGCCTAATTTTTCGCACAACTCAAGTAAACCTTCTTGGCTTAGGGGCTCATCAAATAACTTGTTTAAACCATATAAACATCCTGCAGCATCAGTGCTTCCGCCTGCAAGACCTGCTGCTAACGGTATGTTTTTTTCGACATAAATTTCGACACCTTTATTTATTTTAGATGTTTCAAAGAAAAGTTTAGCGGCTTTATAAACAATATTTGTTTCGTCATAAGCGAGAACATCCTTCTTTGTGCCGTCAAGTTTTATACCGCTTTCAATTTTTACAAGAGTTAAATAATCACACAAATTAACAGTCTGCATAATGCTTTCGAGAGCGTGAAAATTGCCCTCAAGAGTGCCCGTAATTTTTAAATTTAAATTTATTTTACATGGAGCCTTAATTTTTATTTTTTTCATATAAAACCTCCGAAAGGCGTGCAAAATTTTCAACAGACAGCTTTTCTCCCCTTGTGTTATTATCCGTTCCTGTTTCTTTGAGACATTCTTCAACATGCAAAAAGCCCGCATTTTGAAGGCAGTTTTTAATATTTTTTCTTCTTGTTGCAAATGCCGCTTTTATTGTTCTTTTAAGATAAGGGTTTAATTCCGTTCTCGGCTTATTGTTTATTTTTATTCTGACCAGAGCTGAATCAACTTTTGGAGACGGATAAAAAGAAAATCTCGAAACTTTTTTTATAATTTCGACATCCGCCCAAAATTGAGCGAGAATGGATAAAAGCCCGTAATCCTTGATATCGTTCGATTTTTCATTTGCAACAAGCCTTTTTGCAACCTCATATTGCACCATTAAAATAATTTCCGATATTGAGTTTCTGTTTTTATTATCAACATCATCAATTTCTCCTAAAACATGGGCTAAAATCGGGCTTGTAATGTAGTATGGAATATTGGCTACAACCTTGAATTTTTTATCTTTTTTTAAAGCTGAAATATCTGTTTTTAAAATATCGCCCTCAATAATTTTAAAATCGCAGCCAGGGTTTGATAAAAGAGTTGAGATTTTGACATTTTTTTCAAGAATTTCAATTGCTGTTTTATCAATCTCAATTGCGGTGACACTTTTTGCAGCCTGCACGGCCTGTTCCGTTACAAAGCCGACACCTGCTCCTATTTCAAGCACATCGTCATCGGGTGTAATGTATTTTAAAATAGTATCAATCACGCTTTTATCTATTAAAAAATTTTGCCCGAGAGACTTTTTAAGCTTAAAATTTTTTATTCTTTTAATGTAGCCCTGTTTATCCATACAAGCATTTTAGCATGAAAGATTGAGGGAAAAATGAATTATTCAGGCTTAAGATTAATTAAATCTTGTTCTTGTTAAATCCGCTTTTCTGAGTCTTAGGTTTTCAGGTGTGATTTCTAAAAGTTCATCATTTTCTAAATATTCAAGCGATTCTTCAAGCGACATAATTTTGGGTGCTTGAAGCGTTACCATGACATCTGCGGTTGAACTTCTCATATTTGTAAGCTTTTTAGTTTTACAAACGTTGATTGCAACATCTTGAGGTCTGTTTCCTTCACCTACAATCATTCCCTTGTATACTTTTGTTTTTGGGGTTATGAAGAATACCCCTCTGTCTTCAAATTGAGCAAGAGCGTACGGAATGGCTTCGCCTTGTTCGAATGCGATTAAAGAACCGCTTCTTTGTTTTGGAATGTCGCCTGCATATTTATCGTATTTATCAAAAGTATGATATAAAATACCTTCGCCTTTTGTCATTCTTATAAATTCGTTCCTAAAACCTATCAGTCCTCTTGAGGGGATATTAAATACGAGGTGAACCCTTGTTTCATTGGTTTCCATTGATGTCATTATCGCTTTTCTGCCAGCAAGTCTTTCAATGCAGGCACCTGCAAATTCTGCGGGAACATCAACAATTAAATTTTCAAAAGGTTCCAAAACGACACCGTCTTCATGCTTTAAGATTACCTCAGGCTTAGATACTTGAAATTCGTAACCCTCACGCCTCATTGTTTCAATTAAGATACCAAGGTGAAGCTCGCCTCTCCCTGATACTTTAAATACATCTGTTGAGTCCGTATCTTCGACTCTTAAGCTTACATTTTTTTCAAGTTCATCGTAAAGTCTTTTTCTTAATTGTCTTGAGGTAACGAATTTGCCTTCGGTTCCCGCAAACGGGCTGTCATTTACGGAAAAATTCATTTGAAGTGTCGGTTCGTCAATTTTAATTAAAGGTAACGCTTCAGGATTTTCAACAGATGATAAAGTTTCACCTATTTGAATTTCAGGGAAGCCTGCAATACCTACGATATCACCCGCAAAGGCTTCTTGAATTTCAACCCTGCCCAAATCTTTAAATCCAAACAGTTTTACAACTTTCCCCTTTTCAATTGAGCCGTCTGTTTTAATGTGCGAAACTGTTTCTTGAGATTTAATTGAGCCGTTTACAATTCTTCCGATTGCAATTCTTCCCACATATTCATTGTAATCAAGAGTTGTCACATGGAATTGAAGATTTTTATCAACATCGCCGTTTGGATACTTTATATTTTCAATAATTGAATCCATCAAAGGTTCAATTGTGTTTGACTCATCCTCCATTTCTTTTTTTGCAATTCCCAAAAGTGAGCTTGAATAAACTATCGGAAAATCAATTAAATCTTCTCTGTCCGTTAATTCTGTAAATAAATCAAATACTAAGTTTAACGCTCTGTCGGGGTCTGCTGCAGGCTTATCTATTTTATTTACAACAACAATTACTCTAAGTCCGAGTTCAAGGGCTTTTGATAAAACAAATCTTGTTTGGGGCATAGGACCTTCTGCCGCATCAACAATTAAAAGTGCGCCGTCTACCATACCAAGAACCCTTTCAACCTCTCCGCCAAAATCAGCGTGACCTGGAGTATCTACGACATTTATTTTGTAACCCTTGTAGTCTATTGAGATATTTTTAGACAATATTGTAATTCCGCGTTCACGCTCTAAATCGTTTGAATCAAGCACACAGGCTTGAACTTGTTGATTATCTCTAAAAACACCGCTTTGTTTTAACATACAGTCAACCAAGGTTGTTTTGCCGTGGTCAACATGGGCTATAATTGCAATATTTCTGATTTTCTTAATATCTTGTTTGTTGTTAATGCTAATCATTTTGTTTGTTCCTTTACTGATTAAATATTATCACAAAATGATTTTAGGTTAAATTTTAATTTCTGAATTTCACAAATAGCAAAAGTTTTCCGTCTTCCGTGCGCCAGCGGATATAACCTGTTTTTTGTTTGTTATCGTAATCCGTTACTTTAACCATAAGCCAATTTCCGCTTATAAACCATGGTTCAATATATTTTGCATATTTCCATTCATCTACAACTTGGGAATTTTCGTCGGGCTTGGCATATAATTTTTTTTCTTCTCCGTTATCAAATAAAATAATCCCGTTTTTTCTTCCAAAAAACATTATAAAATCTTTCCAAGAATAAAATTTTGCGCTTTCTCCTTCTTTGACCCAGCCATACAATTTGTTTTCCTGGTCGTAACATACAAGATACCAATTTGTGCTTTCTTCTTCTTCATTTTCAACCGTGTCGTCATCCTCAACGCTTAAAAATGCATAGTCAGCTTTGGGATAAAAGACAACAAACGTTTTGTATTCGGGAATTTTAAGCAAATTGTTATAATTTTTGTAATTATCCCAATATATTTTTTGTACAATTTCTGAATTTTCGTCTTTTTCCTGATAAATATTTATAACTTTATTTATTCTGACAACCCCTATTCCGTAATGTTTTATGGAATCGGGTGACTGCGGGATATAATCCGCAAATGCTTGCAAAAAGCTTGATGCAAGTACAAAAAATACGAGTAAAAATTTTTTCATAAAAAGATTATATTACTTTTGTTAAGAAATGTAAATAACATGTAAAACAAATAGGCAATTCCTCAAGACAAATGGTTTTTATTAAATTGTAAAGGTTAGTTTTAAAGTTTATAGATTAGGTTAGGAGGTACGGAATGACTTGGGTTATTCAAGCGCTTAGGAAGCAAGAGCTTAAAACTCGTATTAATCAGCTCACTTCGAAACAGCTTAAAATTTCGAGAGAAATTTCGGATTTACAAAGGTACGCAAGTAACATTCAAGACGGTGTTTTGACTACTAATGAAATTGCAAATACACCTTCAAGATTTTTTGGTACTCAAATGGACTTCTTTGAACGTTCATCAGGTGCAGCGTATGAATCTGCGACAGTTAAAACAGATGCTTACTTGCAACAACTTCAAATGACAGGTTTAAATACAGGAAACCAATATCAACAAACAATCGGTTACACTGTACAACCTGCAATTATTTTCAACGAAATTTACAAACAAGATTTAAAAGAAGTTGCACAACAAGAACTAGATAAGATTGATGCTGAAGAAAAAGAACTTGAAGAAGAAAAACTTGTTATCGAAACTCAGTTAAAAGCAGCGGAAGCTGAATATCAATCAATTGATCAAAGTGTAGACCAATCAATACAATCAAGTGCAATTAAACTCTCATAATCCTTAACTATACTTAAGACTATAAACGAACTAACTGCCGGCCTGATGGTCGGTTTTTTATTGCGTAAAAAAGTGCTTTTATTTTTTTTTGTTGTGTGTTAATATAAGTTTATAAAAATAAATATTTTGTAATGAAGTTATATTAAGAAAGGAATTTCGAAATGGCCGACGAAGAATTAAATGAGCTTAATGATCCAAAACAAAGAATACTTGTTGCTGATGATGAGGCAAGTATCAGAAGAATTTTAGAGACTCGTTTAAAGATGGTCGGGTATGACGTTGTAACCGCACAAGACGGTGAGGAGGCCGTTGAGGTCTACAATAAAACGAACCCCGATTTGGTTGTTCTGGATGTCATGATGCCAAAAATGGACGGCTATGGTGTAACTCGTGAAATCAGACGCACTTCCGATGTTCCAATTATTATATTAACAGCGCTTGGTGATGTATCTGAAAGAATTACCGGTCTTGAACTTGGTGCAGACGATTATGTTGTTAAACCATTCAGCCCTAAAGAACTTGAAGCGCGTGTTAAAGCTGTTCTCAGAAGAACAAACGCAAAAGATGTTACAAACACTACGGGTAAAGGTGTTAAAAATATTATCACAACAGGCAGTATTAAAATTGATACCGCAAGACGTCAAGTGTATAGAAAGAATGAACGCATTCGCTTAACAGGCATGGAATTTAGCCTGCTTGAACTTATGGCAAACAACTGCGGACAAGCATTTTCAAGAAATGAAATCTTGCAGCATGTTTGGTCTTATCCGCCGGATCACAGAATTGATACGCGTGTTGTTGATGTTCACATTTCAAGACTACGTTCTAAATTGGAAGCAGACCCCGCTAACCCCGAGCTAATCTTAACGGCCCGCGGTATTGGTTATATGTTTGCAAGAATTAACTAATGAATAATATTAAGGTATATAAAAAAAATAACACCAATCACGAAAAATCAATACTTGTGATTGGTGTTGTTCATGGAGATGAACCGCAAGGTGAATTTTTAATAAATGAGTTTTTAAAATCACATAAAGACTCTTATTTTGACGAGGGTAAAAATAATATCGTCTTTATCCCGCGGCTAAATTCGGAAAATACAAGAAAAAATAAGAACGGTGTCGATTTAAACAGAAATTTTAATACAAAAAACTGGGAGCTTTCAGATTTTGACTCTGATTATTACGGGGGTCCTTCTCCTCAAAGCGAGGAAGAAACAAAATTGGTCTCTGAGCTGTTGAAAGAAAATAATTTTGATGCGGTTATAACTATCCATGCCCCGTTTAGGATAGTTAATTATGACTGCGGCGAAGACTGTTCCGTTGCACCAAAATTGGCGCAAAAAATAGCAGATTATCTCGATTATCCCGTCCAAAAAGATATCGGTTATCCGACTCCGGGAAGTTTTGGAACTTACGCGGGCGTTGAAAGAAAAATCCCGACAATTACAATTGAGTTATCCGAGGATGAAGACTTAAAAGAGCTTTTAAATAAATTTAAGAAGATATTTAATTATTTAATTTTTGAGTTTTAAAAAATTTACTTTGTTACAGTTAAGATACTGTTATTCGATTATCCATTGTTGATTTGCACGGGTGAGCCATGCCTTACACATGCTTCACTCCCTTCAAGCTCACGCTTTTCGGTCGTAACGGCTGTCGGGTACGGTTTCGGGCTGTCTAACAATGCTCAACGCATTGTTATCACGCCCTCACACACCTGAGTCCC
>CANQDZ010000025.1 GCA_947594025.1 Candidatus Gastranaerophilales bacterium | reverse complement strand
GCTCATCCTCGACCGTTCCGCTGAACTCAACGGAAGGAGAGGGAGAAGGGACTTCCTCTTTTAATTCGCTCTCAATTTCTTCAATTATATGCTGTTTTCTTACTTTTAAATCATCATTATTTACGCCTGATACACCACTTATTCCCATAGCTGTCCCTCTTTTCTTTCCATGGTTTACGGCATTTATACCCTAAAATTTAGATAATTTTATCTTTTTTTACAAAACTTTATAATTAACCCTTAACGGCACCCTCAGTCTTGCCTGAGATGAAATATCTTTGCATTGATAAAAAGAAGATAATAATGGGAATAATTGAAACTATGCTTCCTGCGGCAACAAGCCTGTAATTTGCGCTGAATGCCCCCGATAAATTGTTTATACCTACGGGTAGCGTCATAAGTGAGTCATTTGTCAAAATAATTGAAGGCCACAAAAATTCACCCCAGCTTCCTATAAATGTAAATATTGCAAGAACCGCAAGAGAAGGAGTTATAAGAGGCAAGAGCACCTTATAAAATATCTGAAAAGCATTACACCCGTCAACGATAGCACTTTCTTCAAGTTCTCTCGGGATTGATAAAAATGCCTGTCTTAATAAAAATATTCCAAAGGCGTTAACCGCAAACGGCAAAATAAGCCCCAAATAACCCATAACAGCTCCATGCCCGTCAGTCAGGTGCAATTTCAAAGTTATTATATAAATTGGGAGCATAATTGCCTGAAAAGGGACCATTATTGTCGCTAAAACCCCGAAGAAAGCAATTTTTTTGCCTCTAAATTCCATTCTGGCGAGAGGATATGCCGCAAGAGAGGATAAAATCAAATTTAAAATAACCGTAAAAAATGCGACAATAAAGCTGTTCAGCGCATATTTTAAAATCGGAACAAGCCTTAAAACCTCTTTAAAGTTATTAAAGGTGGGGTCTTCAGGAAATAATACGGGCGGATATGCAAAAATATTTTCGCCTGCGCCCTTCATAGCAGTTGAGGTTAACCATAAAAACGGCAAAAGGCATAATATGCAAACAAAAATCAATATGAAGTGGATAAAAAAGCCTTTTAAAAATTTCATATATCGTATTTACCCCTTTCAAAAACAAAAATATTTAAAAGTGAAAACACAAGAACAATTAAAAGCAAAATTACGCAAGCTGCAGACGCCACACCTAAGTCCAGATTTTCAAATGCTCTTTCATAAATATAATAAACAATTGTTTTTGTTGAATTTAAAGGTCCGCCATGGGTCATGACGTATATTTCAACAAACACTTTTAAAGCAGATATTGAACTTATTGTGGATACAAGGGCAATTGTCGGCATAATATGAGGGATTGTAACCGTCATATGCTTTAAAAATTCTCCGGCGCCGTCAACTTCTGCCGCTTCATATAAATCTTTTGGCACACTCATAAGGGAAGCAAGGTATATCATCATATAATAGCCTATTCCCTTAAATATGGTTACAAGTGAAACGGATATCATTGCAACTTTTGGATTAACAAGCCAGCCGATATTTTTTATTTTTAAAAGTTCAAGAATATAATTTAAAAGCCCGTTTGGGGCATAAAGCCACTTAAATGCAATTGCAACAACAACTATTGAAACGACGACCGGAAGATAAATTAAAAGCTTGTATACAGTTTTCCCTTTAATTTTTTGATTAATTAAAATTGCTAAAAATAACGGAAAAATAACTAAAAAGGGGACACATAAAATCAAAAAATAAAAAGTGTTCGCAATTGATTTTAAAAATATCGGCGATTTTAAAATCTCCGCGTAGTTGCTCAACCCGATAAAAGCCGGGCTGTATATATCTTTTGAATAATCCTGAAAGCTCAAAATAATTGTTTGAAAAAAGGGGATAAAAAAGAAAACAATTAAAATAACCCCCGCGGGAATTAAAAATAAATAGGGTATCAACTTATTTTGGAATTTATACATATTTTTATAATAAAACTTTTAAAGCGATATGTCTATTTTTAAATTTCGCTGGTCAAAAGTTATCTTTTATGCTATTCTTTATTTATCAGCTATGGAGAAGTGGCTGAGTGGCTGAAAGCGGCACCCTGCTAAGGTGTTATGTGGAGTAATCTGCATCCAGGGTTCGAATCCCTGCTTCTCCGTTTTAAAAACACACTCCTTTTGGGGTGTGTTTTTTAGCGGAAAAAATTGCATTTTAAGAAGTGTGATTTTAGCATGAGGAAGCATTTTCACCCATTACATTTAAAAATTTCAAAGCAATTGAGCAAAAGTTATTCAAAGAATGCAGGCTTTAATGCTGAAATGCAATATGCAAAACAGTACGAATTTTTATTTTTTTGTAAACACCCGATTACTCCCGAGTCAGAGAATAAAAAAATTTTTCTTTTTTATTAAGCTTTTTTGCAGTGACATTCTAAAGAAAGGCGGGTAAAATAATGAGTTTTAATCCATTAAAAGAAAAAGGGCTTCCTATTGAAAAACAATTGAGAAACTGGCACCAGATAGTTGGTAAACCTTACAATAAAACGCTGGTTGACTGTTATACCAGAACAAGACAAATTCTTATGAACGGTATTGAAGTTGAGGCTTGGGGATTTAAACACCAGCTTCAAAGATTTCTTACTGACGATGCGGATAAAGATACGATTGCAAAAATAAGCAGAATTGAAGACCAGCAGCAGGCAACAATGAACTGGATGGCACCTTGTGACCAATCCGTTTTGGAAACCACTTTAGGTTATGAGCAAGTTGCGGTTGATGTAACTGCTTGGATGGCCCAAAATGAACCGGACCCTTATGTTAAAGAAACTTTTGACTTTGGCTTACTTGAAGACTTCGACCACTTATACAGATACAGTCAGTTTGCCTATATGGTGGAAGGAATAAAACCTAATGAAATAGTTCAAGGACAAACAGACATTGTTGTCGGTCGTCCGACTCAAAACCATCATAATTGTAATGCTTTAAGACTTAGAAAACATTATGATAAATCGACTGCAGACCCGCAAACCAAGGTTAATATTCTGACACTTGTTTCAGGCGAACAGCAAACACATAATTATTACGCAGAACACGGCTTTATGTACGGAGACCATGTTCTAAGGGAAACTTATGCCGAGATTAAAGATGTCGAAGAAGAACACGTAACAATGTATGAATCTTTAATTGACCCTTCTGAAAGCTTATGGGAAAAATTTCTTCTCCACGAGTTTACAGAGGTATGCAACTACTATACTTGCGTTGAAGATGAAGTTGATAACAGAATTAAATCTTTGTGGGAAGTTTGTCTTGATATAGAACTCGGACACCTGCAGATTGCGGCGGAATTATTTAAAAAATATGAAAAGCGAGACCCCGAAGAAGTAATCGGAACAAATATCGTAATTCCTTGCAGGTTCAAGACCCAGAAAGAATATGTCCGCAAAGTGCTTGTTGATGAAGTTAATAAACGTCTTGACACGAAAAAGGGTTATACTACAATCGATAAGCTTCCTGAAGATTGGCCAAGCTACAAAATTCAGGAAAGAGCAAATGAAATCAGTTCTCCTACAGAAAATTCAACAAGACTTATTCAAATTTATCACGACAGAGATATTGTTGAAACAGGCGACAAATTTGAAGAAAAAGAAGTCAAAATATTAGAAAAAGGCTTGCAGGAAAAAGGTTTAGCGGATAATACCGTAATGCCTGATGAGCTCGATGATATGATACTGCTTCACGAAGAACGAGAGGGAGAAAAAGAAAAATTAATCTGACAGGGTATAAAATCTGCGCCGGCTTTTGTCGGCGCAAAAACCCGTTTTAAATATCAGATCTTTTTATATTGTATATTTTCTTGTAATTTTCGTATTTGCTTACAAAGTGAATATCTTCTTTTTTGTTTCTGTGATTGTATTCGTGTTTATCAAGAGTTGAATCATACAGTTGAATAACGCTTGTTGCAATGTTACCGGAATGGGCGGCAATCCTTCTTAAATCGGTCAACAAATCTGAAAACATAAAGCTTATTTCCGTATTGCATTCTCCGTCTTTCAACCTTTGAATATGATGGCTTTTTGCGGTTCGTATAATCTTTTTAATAACGGCTTCTAAAGGCTCTACTTCTTTTGCTAAAGCAATATCATCCGTTTTAAATGCTTCGAGAGAAATTGTAAAAATCTCTGAAACAGCATTAACAATTGTTTTCAACTCCTCAACCGCATTTTGAGTAAGCTTAAATTCGCTTGTTTTTAATTTTTCCGCGATTTTTAAAATGTGCGTACAGTGATCGCCCGTTCTTTCAAAATCACCAATAGCCAATAGTAAATGAGAAATTCTGTTGTTATCTTCTTCGCTCAATTCTTTACCTGAAAGCTTAATCAAATATGAGCTCATTTTGTCTTCAAAAGTATCAATCTTTGTTTCATTATTGGTAATTTCTTCAGCTACTCGGCTGCGGTAATTTTTCAGCATTTTTGTTGAGTAAATAAAATTGTACATTACGGTTTCAGCCATTTTGACAATTCTTCTGCTGCATTCCGATATGGCAAAAGATGGGGTAAGCAGTAAACGTTCGTCAGGCAAAATATTATCCGTTTTTACCTGATTTTTACGTTCAGGAACAAGAAGAATAGCAAGTTTTTCCAACACTTTATAAAACGGAAATAACATAAGAGTGGTTATTACATTAAAAGCAGTGTGGACAACAGCTATTCCAAATGGGGTGATTATTTCTGAAACAAAAGGAAATTTAAAAATCATATTTCCTATTTCAAATGCCGACAAGCAGATAATAACACCGGTTACATTAAAAAGTACATGTACTGCCGCAACTCGTTTTGCATTTGTATTGACACCAATACTTGAGATTACCGCAGAAATACATGCTCCCATATTTTGACCCATTATAATAGGAATTGCCGTACCAAATGACATGCCGCCTACCATGGACAACGCTTGTAAAATACCGACTGAAGCAGAAGAACTCTGTATTATTGCAGTTACAATCGTACCTGTCAAAACTCCGAAAATCGGGTTAGAGAACAGAACTAAGAAATTTCTGAATTCAGGAATGTCGGCCATGGGCATCATGGCATTTTTCATGACTTCCATTCCGAACATCAAAATTGCAAAACCTATTAAAATTGTTCCCAAATTCTTATTTTTATTTGTTCTGGCATTCATTATAAGAAAAATACCGATAAGCGCCAAAACAGGGGTAAAAGATTCAGGTTTAAAAAGTCTTATAACAAAAGAAGTACCTTGTAAACCTGCCAAGCTCAACAACCATGCGGTTACGGTAGTTCCGATGTTTGCCCCCATTATAACACCGATTGCTTGCGATAATTTCATAATCCCTGAATTGACAAGCCCCACAAGCATGACCGTTACGGCTGACGAGGACTGAATGGCAGAAGTAATTCCTACTCCGAAAAGCAGGCTCTTAAACGGATTAGAGGTCATTTTTCTTAAAATCTTTTCAAGCTTGCCGCCTGCCATTTTTTCTAAACCGACAGACATTGTGGAAATTCCGTAAAGGAAAAAAGCTAAGCCGCCACATAGAGTTAATATTGAAAATATGTCCATAATTACCTGCCAGTTATTAATTCCGCTTTATATGATATCTATCAATAATAAAGCAACTACATGTAATTTTACACAAAACACGTAATTTGCACAATTTTAAATAATTTTTATTTTGACAAAATGAAAAAATCTTAATACGGATAATCCGCTTTAAAAAATCAAAGATTAAAGCGGAAAATTTTGTACATCGGCAGATTAAAATAACAAACCATGTACTTTAATAATTAAAATATACGTCTGATTACGCCTATTTTTGAAGTTTTTTTGCATCTGAAACTTTTAAGGCAAAATATGGTTTAGTCTTTCCGTCATCCAGCATAAATATTACATATTTGCCGTCAAAATAGAAATATCTTGGAACTTCCGCCATCGGCGCCAAAGACATTTTCATCAAAATGCCTGCTTCGGATTTTAGCTTTACGCCTGTTTCATCCATTTTGAATTGAACGGTTTCAATAGCTTTTGAAATCATAAAATCTGAATGTTTAATTCGTTTATCGCAAATTTCAGGAAATTCCGTTTCAGATTTAAAATCAATCATCGGCGCTTTAAATCTGTCAACATTCGCAAATTTTTTGCTGCCTTCATATGCGTCTAATTTGCTTATCATATCTGCATAAAGCCGGTCAAAAGTTTTGTCGTCATCCGTTCTGTACAAATAGACGGTGTCTCCTTTTTTGGATTTTAAAGATACGGCAAAATCATTGCTGCCGTTATAGAATAAAACACCGACGGTGCGTTTAAGCTCGCTGCTTGATGTACTGTCTATACCAAAATATTTAACATCTCCTTCGCTTCCCGCAAATTCCGCATCGGGCAATTTATCAAAAGGCTTCAAGTATTCAAAATCTTTTTTCAACATTGCATACAGGATGTATTTGTTAGGTTCCGGAGCCCAATCAAATTTATCCAGAATATCGCTCGTTTCGTTAAATTTTTCTTTAATTCCTTTTTCGATTTCTTTTTTCAATTCATAAGAAGCAAGACCGACTTTTTTATAATATGAACTTTCAAGCAAATCGGAAGTTTTGAATTCTTTTTTATTCAAGTTATCCGCCATTGTTGATTTTTCGCCGGCGAATTTTACGGGATGTTTAACAACATCGTCAACCAAATCATTCCATATAAGTTGAAAAGTGCCTGCCCAAGCTTGATTTTTGGCAGTTGATACCGTACTCATTGTAGGTAAAATTTCAAAATCCTGAGTCCTGCCTGCAATTTCAACTGCTTGGGTTTTGGATGATTTTTTCCAAAATTTAAAACTAAATGCGTCTGCGCAAAGTGATGTTAGAGCCATAACTCCAACCAAAATCAACACGTAAAAACTTTTTTTCATTATATACCTCATAAGTTATCTGTAGAAAAATTTTTATATTTTGAAGTTTATCATAAAAAGACGCTTTTATCAATTAACTCTCTCGTTTTTATATTTTTATCTGCCCTCTTATACAAAGAGTTTAATATTTTCTTCTTTTATAATCTTAATCAGACCCGAATTAAGTTTTTTGGCAATTTTAGAAGCTTTATATAATTTGTCCTCATTATTTACAGGCTTGCAATTTTCTCTATTTTATATTTCTGTCATCTTCAAATACTGATGCCAATTCCTTATTTATTTCCGATAAAACTTATATTATCCGATAATTAAATGCCTTTACAAATTCTTTTTAAGGATGCTTCGTCATAACCTTTAATTTGTGTTTTTATATAATGAAGCACCCTATCACCATATATAGAACGCTGAAATACTCTGAATTTTCAGTTTTCAAACAAACAAAAATTCTAAAAATATCCCAAAACACCTTAACGATTTTTGTGTTACTATAAACATATTAATACAGGCGAGGAGGAAATTATGGAAGATTTTTCAAAATACACAAAAGAAGATTTTATAAAATTATATGACAGAAACCTTGATGAATTAGTCAGTATTGCGGAAGAAATCACGAAAAGCAATTTTAACAACGAAGTTGAAGCTTGCAGTATTATAAGCGCAAAAACAGGTGCTTGCGGGGAAAACTGCAAATATTGCTCTCAAAGTAAACACAATCATGCAAAAATAGAATGTTCGCCATTGCTTGATAAAGAAATAGTTATTAAGGCCGCAAAGTCAGCAAAAGAAAACGGTGCAACTCGTTTCTGTATCGTAACCTCAGGAAGGCGCCCGACGGACAGCGATTTTGAAAAAATCCTTGATATGATAAAAGGCGTTCAAGAAATTGACGGTATTCACTGCTGTGCATCCTTAGGCATTTTAACCGAAAAACAAGTAAAACAAATTAAAGAAGCGGGTGTGGAAAGATACAACCACAATATTAATACTTCTGAAAATTATCATAAAAAAGTTTGTACAACTCATACTTTTAAAGATAGGGTGGACACCGTAAAACTAATAAGAAAGTACGGTATGGAAAATTGCACGGGTGTTATTATCGGAATGGGCGAAACAAGAGAAGATAGGATTGATATGGCACTTTCTTTAAAAGAATTAGACCCGAAAACAGTTCCGATAAACTTTTTAAATCCCATAAAAGGAACAGAATTTGAAAGCTACGGAGATAAAATTGACGAAGAAGAAATTTTAAAAACAATTTGTATTTTTAGAATTATTCTTCCAAATGCCATGCTAAGATATGCGGGAGGAAGAACAACAAGATTAAGCGAAGAAAATCAAAGGCTGGGAATAAAAGCCGGTATTAATTCGCTCCTTGTCGGAAATTACTTAACAACATTAGGTTCAGACCACAAAAAGGATAAACAAATGCTTGAAGAAATGAACCTTAAAATGGTGTAGATAAAAATAAATAAAATAAAGCCCTGCGCATTTTATGCAGGACTTTATTTTTTAAGAATATTTTATTCTTCAGTATAAGTCAGTTTAAAAATAAGAGCCGCAACAGCACCGCCTAAAAGGTTTGCGCAAATTGTCCACAAAACAAGCGGCCAAGAAATAACATTCATTATACCTAAACCAACACCTACCGCAGGATTGAACGCACCTGCACATAATGTGCCGCCAACTGCAAAAGCACCTGTTAAAACGGTAAAGCCTATTGCAAGACCGTAATATGAATTTCCGCTTGTATTTTTTGTTGTTGCCGTTTGAAGTACAACGTAACATAGAGCAAAAGTAAACAAGAATTCTGCAATAATTAAACCGACTATATCAAAATTTGTAGGTTTAACAAGCAAAATTGAATCTTGCGCCATGCAATTAAATACCAGTACTGCAAGTGCACCGCCTAAAACTTGAGCAATAATATACGGAATAAGCTGTGTCCAGCATAATGCCCCTCTTATTGCAGCGGCAAATGAAACTGCAGGATTATAGTGTCCGCCTGAAATATGACCGCCTGCATATACCATAACCATAAGAGCTGAAGCTATTGCAAGAGGTGCAATAACGCCGTCTGCCCCAAGCAATCCCGTGCAAGCAACGGTAAGCACAAGAAAAAATGTTCCTACAAGTTCAACTAAATACTTTTTTAAGTGTTCTTTCATAAATCAACCTCCATTTCAACACATAAATCAGTTTTACCAAATAACACTACGCAATTATATCATATTATCAATTTTATAAAAAATAGGTAAGATGATTGATATTTGTATAACGCATTGCAAAGACACATTACCCATTTTAAAAGAATATTTAGTTTATCTCATAATAAAAACGCCCGTATGAACGGGCGTAATTATATTCTAATTTATATTAATCGTTATATTCAGGGAACCAATCAATGTCTTGTTTCATGAAATCAGATTCCGCAGAAAGCAAATGGTTAACTCTGTCTGAAGCAGGCATATCCGCTGTATTTCCCACATCAAACGATGTCATTGCGGTAATAAGCTTCATTATATATAGAGCGTCTTTTTTGGTGAGCTCGCCGCCTTTAAAATTATAAAAATTATTTTCACCATCATCTGACATATTGTTTACATCGGTAACAATTTTTAAAATTTCTGCCAGCCTGTCACCCAATCTATTCGTTTTATCCATATTCATTAAAATGTTAAAGTTTTTAATTGCAAGATTTTGGTCTTTTGCGTTCGTAATGGTTTTTGCTATAGAGCGTTTTGTCCCAAAAAATGAACGTCCCATTTTTTCGTCATCTTTTAAAGCCTTAATTATTTCACCTTTATCCATGCCTGCTTCAAGATATTCAACAAATTTATCTTTTTTCGTGTATAAGGCTTGGGCTCTTAAGGCGTCAGACGCTTGTTTTGAGCATAATTCGTAATCACGAACTCTATCTGCTCTTTCACCGTATTTATTTAAAGCTTCTCCTCTTAAATTTTTATTTTCTGTTTTTAATCCTTTACCTTCAGTTTTTCTAATGCCAAATGAAACAGTATTCATAATAATCAAATATGTCCTTTCCTAATCGTATGTGTTCTGCATATTATAAGCTTGTAAAAAAAATTTTTTGCCTTGCTCCCGTTAATTATAATGGCAAAATAAAAATTTTTCATGTTTTATAGTCAAGTAGAGTATAGAAAGGATTTCAAACATGCAGGTTAATTCAATAGGGGGTATAAATTTTACGGCAAATGTATCAAAGAAATTTCAAGATGCCGTGAGGAGATATTATAATCACTCAGACTTAACAAGAGCGCAAAACCAAGACCGTATGGATAATTTTATGGCGAAGGTTGATGAATATAAATTATTTGGAAACAAAGACATGGACGTTGTGTACAAAATTTCCAAAGAAAACGGGAAGAAAATGCATGCTCTGTACATTGAAGAATTGGGATATAAACCCGTTTTACTGGCAAAGAAAGACCAATTTAGAAAACTGCTCGGGAAATTCATAAAAGTAAATGACTATGAATTTAATATAAAGGTTAAACAAAGCAGAGAATAAGGAAATCCCCGATTTTGGGGATTTTTTATAAAAACGTTAAGCTTAAAATCAATTCTTAAATTACTTACCGTACATTTGAATTATTATTTTAAAACCAAGAACGTATATACATTTATATACGTCTATATTTTTTATTGAAAATATCTTTTCCAAAAAACTGTTTTTTAGATTTATTTTTGCCCTTATATCTCTTTCTGTATAGTACTTTTTAATCATGCGATGTCTTTCATCCAGAGTCTTTTTTCTGTTAACGGAAGAAATGCCGTCATTTTTATGATTAGAAATTGTCATTTCAATTTTTTTAAATTCAGCGTTATTATGCAAAAAGATACAAAAAGCTTCCGTATCAGAGCATATTTTATTATTTTCGTTGTACATGCCGTATTTTTCAAACAGTTCTTTTTTTATAAAAGAAGACTGGTGAGAAATATTATTAAACACAAAATAATCTTTTTCTTTAACTTCATCAACATTCCAAAAAAGTTTAAAAGAATTATCGGAATTGACCATGTTTGTATTCCCGTATATTATATCCGCATTCAAATTTAAATCAAAAACGTTTTTTAAAGTGTCACAAGAAACAAGGTTATCTCCGCCGTTTAAAAATAGAAGATATTCGCCTTTGGCGCATTTTATTCCTTTGTTCATCGCATTGTATATCCCTTTATCGGGCTCAGAGATAAAGACATCAATCTTATCTATTACCTTTTTTAATTTTTCAACAGTATCATCAACAGAGGCTCCGTCTATAACAATCCATTCAAAGTCGGTAAAAGTTTGGCAAATTATACTGTCTATTGTATCCTGTATGTCTTTTTGATTTTTACATACTGTAATTATTGATAATTTGGGCATAATATCTCCATAACACTTATAATACCATAAATTAATTAAGCCCTAAGTAAATTTTGCTTAGGGCTTAATTAATATGTTATTTAGTTTTTTATTTAAGATTTTCTTTTTCGAATTTTTTCATAAATTCAACCAAGGCACGAACGCCCTCAATCGGCATAGCATTGTAGATAGATGCTCTCATACCGCCAACCGTTCTGTGTCCTTTTAATTGAACAAAACCGGCATTTTTTGCTTCTTCAATAAATTTTGCATCAAGTTCGTCATTTCCCGTTACAAAGGGAACATTCATTATAGAGCGAGAATTTTTTTCAACAGTCCCTTTGAATAATTTGGAATTATCAAGGAAATCATATAAAATTTTTGCTTTTTCTTCATTGATTTCCTTCATTTTTTCCAATCCGCCGAGATTCTTTAACCACTTAAATACAAGTGAGCAAATATAAATACCGTATGCCGGAGGAGTATTATATAAGCTGTCATTATCCGCATGCGTTTTGTATTTTAACATCGTGGGGCACCAAGAAGGCAAATCTTCTCTTATTAAATCTTCTCTGATAATTACAATTTGTACTCCGGCAGGACCGACGTTTTTTTGTACTCCCGCATGAATTAAACCGTATTTTGTAACATCGACGGGCTCGGACAAAAAGCAGGATGACATGTCTGCAACTAAAACTTTTCCTTTCGTATTGGGCAAAGTTTTATATTTTGTTCCGTATATTGTATTATTTTCGCAAATGTATACGTAATCGGCATCTTCTGAAATATTCAAATCAGAACAATCAGGAATATATGAGAAGTTTTTATCTTCTGATGATGCAACCTTATTTATTTTTCCGTATTTTTGAGCTTCGTTATACGCTTTTTTAGCCCATTGACCCGTTACAATATAATCTGCCGTGCCGTTTTTTAAAAGGTTGATAGGCACCATTGAAAATTGAAGATGGTCACCCCCTTGCAAGAAAAGCACCTTGTAATTATCAGGTATATTTAATAATTCTCTTAAATCTTTCTCAGCAGTTTTTATAATATTGTCATATGTTTTTGACCTGTGAGACATTTCCATAACGCTCATGCCTGAATTTTGATAGTTTAACATCTCATCCGCAGCTTGTTTTAATACGCTTTCAGGCAAAACGGCAGGTCCTGCCGAAAAATTGTAAACTCTATTGTAATTGCTTGTCATTTCACACTCCTTTTATATCTAAAATTAAAGCAACAACCAAGATAAATTGCAAGATTTTATTTGATTATTTAAAGAAATTGCAATAAAATTCCCTTTTTGCAAGCAAGGCTTAGAAAATTTATTTCTTACTTAAGCCCGATATAAAGAAGAAGGGCAAGTATAATGGGGATTACGAACTTAAGCCCGATATCAAAAAGAAAAGAGACAAATTTATTCTTTATAAACTGCTCTCCCTTAATTTTTAAAAACCAGCCTGCAATTAAACACAGAAATAAAGCATTTAAAGGCATTAATATGTTCGCAGTTAAGAAATCGAACAAATCAAATATTGTCTTATCCAAAATTTTAAAGTTGCTTAAAACGCCAAAGGATAATGCGGCAGGGATTGCAAGCAATGATATAACGATAAATAATATAGAGCAAGCGCGCACTCTTGAAATATTCCACCTTTCAATCATTGATGCAACGGGAACCTCTACAATGCTTATACCTGATGTAATCGCTGCGACAAAGAGCAGGATGAAAAATGCAGCGGAAATAATATTCCCAAATGGAATTTGAGCAAATATTTGAGGGATGGTTATAAACACAAGTCCCGCTCCTGAGCTTGGTTCTAATCCAAAAGAAAATATTGAAGGGAAAATCATAATTCCTGCAAAAAGCGCAAAAAAAGTGTCGGAAAAAATTATTACATAGGTAGATTTTACTATATTTTTATCGTCCTTAATGTAGCTTCCGTAGGTTAAAAGCGCACCCATACCGATACTTAAAGTAAACAGTGCTTGCCCAAGAGCACTTAAGAACATTTGTGCATTGACCTTGGTAAAATCAGGCTTAAACATATATTCCAGACCCAAATTTGCATTTGGAAGATTTAAAGAGAACATAGTTAAAGCAATAAGAATGAGGGCAAATATGGGCATTAAAATTTTATTTGCAAATTCTATTCCTTTTTTTACGCCTCTCGCGGTAAATAGTATACAAATAAACAGAAATAAAAGAGTAAAAATGCAAACAGAAAGAGAATTTTGTGTAAAATTAGCAAAATAATCCTCCAGATTTGCAATTTTAGCATTTTCAATACTTAATAGTATGTAATTTATAATCCAGCCGCCTACCACGAAATAGAATGAAGTTATTAAAATCCCCGTAATGGGGTTTAGTATTCCTAAAAATTTAAATTTAGGGTTAATTGATTCGTATGCACTTACGCACTCTTTTTTTGTTATTTTTCCGACTGCAAGCTCTGCAAATAACGGCACGAAACAAATAGTTAAAATCAATCCCAGATAAACAAGGAGAAATATCGCACCGCCATTTTGCCCCATAATATAAGGAAATCTCCAAATATTTCCAAGCCCTACGGCAGAACCTACCGCAGAAAGTATAAATGTATATCTTGATGACCAAGCAGGTCTTTTATCTTCCATATTTCTAACCTTTTTAATAAACCGTAAGAATTATAGCAAATGTGTGTCGACATAGTCAAACCGATATAAATTAGCTTTAAATTACGTTTTACATTACCTAAAAAATTACCCCTCCAAAAAATATATTTTGCTCGTATTTTGCTGTAATTTTTTAGGAGTGTTACGTTATACCGCTTGTTGTATTTACTTAATGCTTGAATTAATACGCGTTTCATAATATTTGTGCTCACACTCATACATTTTCCGCTCCGCCATTCATTCGCCTTGGCGTGATTTCGCTAAAACTACTCCGCAGCTGAGCTCCGCACTGCAAAAATCCGCTTAGCGCAAGGTTAGCTCAATTTGCACAATTCGTGTAATGCAAAGGCGGCGAGCTGCAGCCCGCCGCCTTTGCATTAAAAAACTCCCCAGGTTGGACTCGAACCAACAACCTACCGGTTAACAGCCGGTTGCTCCGCCATTGAGCTACTGAGGAATATCAGTCTCTATATAATTATTTTAGCAATAAAAAAAAATTTGACAAGTATTAAATTTTTAACGTATAAAGCTCAAGCAAGTGCCTGAGCTTTATATATATTTCTCTAATTCCTAAATTCAATTTCAATTAGAACAAAGCGGGTTTTTTAACAGGGGTTGCACCCGGAATTGTTTCCCAGTTTGCTGCCATAATTTTCTTGAATGATTTTAAAGCTGTGTCTTCAAGTTCACCCAATTCTTCAGCAGCCATGATTAATTGTCTTAGAGGTAAAAGAGCTCTTTGGTCTCTAAGAACACCAAGTGCTGCAGCTGCGCCTGCTCTTACAAGTTCATTCTCTTTTGTATCTTGCATAACTTCAATTAACGCGGGAACTGCTTTAACATCATCTAATTTACCAAGAGATGTAACTGCGTAAATTCTAACGTTTACCCATTCATCTTTTAACATGTTGATAATTTTATCAACACATTTTTTGTTGCCAATTTCGCCCAATGCTCTTGTTGCATCACATCTTACGTTTACTTTTTCATGGTCTAAAGATTCCATTAAGGCATCTGTTGCAACGTCGCCAATTTCGATTAAAGCATCTGTTGCAGTGATGCAAACTTGCGGGTTTTCGTCGTTAAGTGCTTCGACCAGCGGTTCTACAACTATTCTGCCGCCTAAACGTCCTAATGCGCGAGCTGCACGAACACGAACGTCAACATTTCTGTCTTCTCTTAGTGATTCAATTAAAGGTTCAGTTGCAGCATCACAGCCAAGTTCACCAAGCGCACGAGCCGCATATAAACGAACAGAACCGTTTTTATCGTTCTTAAGAACGTTAATCAATGGTTCTACCGCTTTAAAATCACCCATTTCACCAAGAATACGGGCAGCATTATAACGAACTTTTTCTGAATTACTTGTGCTTAAGTCAACTAATAGTTCATCAAAAGTCTTTTTTACTTGTTTTTTACGATTATTCACACTAATTGTCATTCATTTCCTCCAAAGAAATATTCCCTTCACATATTCTCTAAAACATATTTTAAGAAATAATTTACTTTTTTATCTGTATTATTACAAAAATTTTACATTCATTTCTTCTTAAGCTTTAAAATATTAAAGGTAAAAAGAACACTTTATATTTATGAGTATAACATTTTTTCTTGATTTTGTCCTAGATTATTTGTATTATTTTAAAAAAGAATTTGATTATTTATTTAAATAAGGCACACAATAAAGCCTTGTAATGTTCTCAATTGTAATAAATCTTAATATTTTTTTTAACAATCTGCAACTTTAGTATTAGATTTATTTTCTGTATTCGCTTTTAAGTTTGATTTTTAGAATTTTTCTGCCTTTGGACATGGCTGTATTTTTCAGTTTTTATAGTGCGCTGAAAGATTTTTTTGTTAAATTTTTAAAAATTGACTTAATTTTTTATTATCTTAATTGTATTTTTTACACTTTATAGTATTTTAATTTTATAAGATTTTGTAGATAATTTGTATACCTAATTTTATGAACAAGTAGTATAATTTTATATGTAAACTTTTGTAAATATTAGTGTCTTTATCGAAAAATGTATTAAAGTAAATAGAAAAAGCACCGTTATTATCGATATAAGGTTAAGTGAGGCCCGTATATAACATTAAAGAAAAATAAATAAAAAGAATGTGCCATGCAAATTTTTTTATTTCCATGTTTTATATACGCGGTTACCTCTTTATGAAAGGAGTAACCCTTGCAAGAAGAAATACAAGACAGAATACAAAGAATGATAAATTTCATGAACTTTGCACGTCATTTTCTTGTAAACAGAAATCCATTTAAAAAGTTTTGTAATGACTGTCTTGCAACAATCAAAAGTGTGTTCTCCATAACCCAAAAAAGGAAAATGGTTCGCTACAGGTTAAGTGTTGAACTTTATAACATCAAAAAATGGGAAGACATCATTGCGTCAAATAATGAACACTACTTTTTGAAAGGTAACAAGCTAAACGAAATGAGATAACAATGGGCTTAATTGCATCCTCAGCACGACTCCTTTATTTGAACAGTTACAGACATGATTTGGAAAGTAAAATCATGAAAATAAATGCGGAAAAACTTCGCCTAAGTTCTACTGTCAGCGAGCTTATGAATGTTGGAAGCGATATGGATCCTGATAGCCCCGAGGTTAAACAACTTGAAAAACGCAGGGAAAGGCTGGAGATTGTTGAAAAAAAACTTGATGAACAACTGCAAAGATATCAAGTTCAATTAAAAATGGTTGAAGCTGAATATGGAACCTGCGAACAAATGATTGATAAAAATATTCAGTACGCATATAAATAGATTTCAAGGGGCTTTAAAGCCCCTTTTGTTTTAATTAATTTGTCCGCGGGCGGATTCGAACCGCCGACATTCACCTTAGGAGGGTGACGTTCTATCCTGCTGAACTACGCAGACTTAACAAAAAATATTTTACCATAATATAATAAAAATAACTCCCGAAAATTAATTCTTCGAGAGTTATCTAAGTTTAGGATAGGTTTTTCGAGTATTATGGGCAAAGCCCCTAGTGATATCGGATGTTATCTAAATTTTGGATAGATTTATCAAGTGTTAAAGGCGCAGCCTTCTAACTTTTGGACTTCGAAAAAGTCCAAAAGTTAAGCTCTAATACTTCATCTCCCACCCTTCTTCCATGATACGTCCTGCACAGCCAAAGCCGTCAGAACTTTTAGTGCATGCGCTATTGCCGCCTTCGTTTTTCCAATAGTAACTGCAAGATTCAAGATTATCATATTTGCAGCTTGAACTATTGTAAACGGCATAATCAGCACCGCCATAAGGGTATAATGTGCCGTCATTTCCCAGTTCAAAATCAAATAAATCACGACCCATAACATTTGGACCCTTTGGTCCGTTTACATCGAGCGCAATCTCGCCTGCACTTTGCCAAAATTTTGTTTTAATATTTCTTTTTTCCTGAAATTCTTTTAAAGAAGAACACTCTTTGCTGCCATTACACTCCGCTGCTTGTGGAGTTTTGTATAAATAAAAATATAAAAGAGTGCCGTCTGCTAAATAAATTACAGAATCAAGCGAATCGAGGTCATCACCGTTTAGATATTTATATTTCGGGTTGTATTCATCAGGTAAGCCTGAACCGTACACTGCAGCGACTTTAAAGTTTTTAAAAAATTCATTTTTAAAATCTGCACTTTTACTCTGTAAAATATCCCTTGAAAGAAAATATTCTGACGGTATTTTTGACCAGAGAGTGGTTTCAGATAATTCTGTGACTCCGTCATTTGCCATTATGGTTCTAAAGGC
>CANQDZ010000024.1 GCA_947594025.1 Candidatus Gastranaerophilales bacterium | reverse complement strand
ACCTTCGATATTAACTTAGAAGGCTGCGCCTTTATCATTTGATAGATTTATCTTAAAATCAGATAGTTCTCGATATTAATGTAGTGAGCTGAGTCCATAACATAAATAGTTTTGTGAGGTCAATGACCTCACAAAACCGGAAGGCTTCGCCTTAACACTCGATCGATAAATCTATCCCAAATTTAGATAACCTCCGATATCACTAGGGGGCTGAGCCCCTAACACTTGATAGATTTATCATAGATAACCTTCAATATTAATTTAGAGGGGCTTCACCTTTAACTTTTGATAAATTTATCACAGATAACTTCCGATGATTTAATTTTTCCGTGCTAAAATTATCATATGCAATTAACAATCGAAGAGCTTAAACAAAAAATATCATCTCTTGAACCCAGAATGAATAACTTGCTGAGGTGTCTTTGACCTTGATTTTGCAGCTAAAAAGCTCTCTGAAATTGAACGCGAGCTTGAAGCACCAAATATTTGGGAAGATAACGAAAGAGCATCTAAACTTTTAAAAGAGCAAAAAGATTTAAAATCTGATATAGAATTAGGCAAAAGGTGGCAGTCAGTAATTGACGATGCAAAAACGAGCCTTGAACTTGAAGATGAAGCGCTAATTAACGAGGCAGGCGAAGCGATAAGACAACTTGAAAAGGAATTTGAAAAGTTTGAAATTCAAAAATTGTTGTCAGGCGAATACGATAAAAATGATGCAATATTGACCGTAAATTCCGGTGCAGGCGGAGTTGATGCCATGGATTGGGCAAATATTTTGCTTCGCATGTATTTAAGATGGGCGCAAAATCGAAACTTTAATGTTGAAATTTTAGATAAAACGGAAGGTGATGAGGCAGGCATTAAATCCTGCACCTTTAAGGTCGAAGGTAAATATGCGTACGGTCTTGCGTCTGCAGAAAAAGGAGTGCACAGGCTTGTCAGAATTTCTCCGTTTAATGCAAACGGAAAAAGACAGACAAGTTTTGCATCTCTTGAAGTTACCCCGTTAATTGAAGATTTTTCAAGTCAAATTCAAATAAATCCTGACGACATTGAAGTTGACACAATGCGTTCAGGCGGTGCGGGCGGACAAAACGTAAATAAAGTTGAAACTGCGGTTAGAATTCATCACAAACCGACAGGTATAGTTGTTAAATGCCAGCAAGAGCGTTCACAACTTCAAAACAAAGAAACTGCAATGCAAATGCTTGCTTCAAAACTTCTTGCGATGAAACAAATGGAGCATGAAAAACATCTGGCTGAACTTAAAGGTGTTACAATGGATATAAACTTTGGCTCTCAGATAAGATCTTATGTTTTTCATCCGTACAAATTAGTAAAAGACCACAGAACAGGGTATGAGACAGGAAACGTAGATGCCGTGCTTGACGGTGATATAGAAGGTTTTATTGATAGTTACCTAAAAGGAGAAAAAAATGATTAAGGCACAACGCGGAACAAAAGATATTTTAGGTCCGGATGTTATTAAATTCAGACAGATTGAAGATGTTGCACGAAAGGTCTTTCAAAATGCAAATTATAAGGAATTAAGAACTCCAATTTTCGAAGATACAAAGCTTTTTGCAAGAGGAATTGGCGATTCAACCGATATTGTAAATAAAGAAATGTATACATTTTTTGCTCCGAATAATGAAGATTCTTCAATTACCCTTCGTCCCGAAAATACGGCAGGGGTTGTAAGAGCATATATAGAGCATGGAATGAGCCGTATGTCGCCTCCTCAAAAAATGTGGTATATGGGTCCTATGTTCAGATATGAACGTCCGCAAGCAGGACGACAAAGGCAATTTCACCAAGTCGGAGTTGAGATGTTTGGCATTTCAAGTCCAACAGCCGATGCGGAAGTTATTTTTCTTGCAGAAACGTTTTTAAAAGAATTAGGACTTCAAAATATTACAGTTGAGATTAATTCCCTCGGATGTCCCGACTGCAGAAAAAAATACAAAGAAAATATCAAAAATGTTTTAGGAAAATATTTGGACAAACTTTGCGATGACTGTCATGTCCGATATGAAAAAAACCCTTTAAGAATGCTTGATTGCAAAAGTGAAGAATGCCAAAAAATATTTGCACTGGAAGATGTTCAAAAAGTTATTCTTGAAGATTTTATTTGCGAAGAATGCCATGAACACTTTGAAAAGTTAAAAGAATATTTAGACGGCTTAAACGTGAAATACAGCGTAAACAAACTTCTTGTACGCGGTCTTGATTACTACAACAGAACCGTATTTGAAATAAAAAGCGAAAATCTTGGTTCTCAAAATGCCGTATGCGGCGGCGGAAGATATGACGGTCTTGTTGAAATGCTTGGGGGTGATTATACTCCCGCAATCGGCTGGGCAATGGGTGTTGAAAGGTTAATGGCAATCATGCCCGATATTAGCGATAACTTAATAGATTATTTTGTTGTATCAAATAATCAGACCGAGGCAATTAAACTTACTCAAAAATTGAGAGAAAATAACAAAAGCGCAGACTTTGATTTTTCATCAAGAAAATGGGTAAAACAACTTGAAAAAGCGTCAAAAATCGCAAAATACGCCGTTATTTTAGGCGATGAAGAAATAGAAAATCATTTCTTAACCGTTAAAAACTTATCAACGGGCGAACAAAAGAAAACAAGCTTTGAAGAAATAATTAAGGAGTAAAATGCCAAAATACACAAGATGGTATGATAAAGACGAATATTTAGGGGCATTTATGATGCTTTTAGAGCATCTTCCGCATGATGTGCAAATAGAAATTGCGAACGATATGATTTTAAATATTTCGCAAATTATTGACGTTAATCCCGATGACTTTATTAATACTTTATCAAAAGATTCTCCTACGGTTTTTAAGCGTTGGTATGATTGCAGTCCCGAGCTTCATAGCGCTATTGAATCCATGAAAAATTTATCAAAAGAAAAAGTTGCAGAACTTATTTCCATGATTTCCGATATCGTTTTTAAATACACCTCAAAAGATTTTGAAGAAACAATAAATCAGTTGATTTTAACCAGAAAGAGCGAAAAAGATGAATAAGACAGTTTTAATTACAGGTACATCACGCGGTATCGGCTTTGAAACGGAAAATTTTTTATCTTCAAAGGGTTATAAAACGTTTGGCTGCGGAAGAAGCAAGGTTAAAAAAGAAAATTATTTAAGTGTGGACCTTTCAACAAAAGAAGGGTGCGAAAAACTCTATAATTCCGCAAAAAAATATCTTGGGCATATTGATATCTTAATTAATAATGCCGGCACTTATGCTTATTCAAATATTGAAAATGCGGATTATGAAACAATAGATAATATGACAAAATTGAATTTTTATGCGCCGTATTATCTTTCATCTTTGGTTATACCCGATATGAAAAGACAAAAATGGGGCAGAATTGTAAATATAGGTTCAATTTCAGGCGTTGTGGGCGAGGGCGGTGCAACACTATACAGTGCCACAAAATCAATGTTTTTAGGCTTTTCTAAAGCTCTTGCGCTTGAAGTTGCAAAGTTCGGTATAACGGTTAATACAATAAATCCGGGTTGGGTTGAAACCGAATTATCCAAAAACGGAATAGAAGAAAGCGATTTAACGTATCAAGATAATATAGATGTTATTCCGCAAAAAAGATTTATTATGCCGATTGAAATCGCAAATCTTGCATATTTTTTAATTCAAGACGAAGCCAAGGGCCTTACGGGTCAATCAATAAATCTTTGTGCAGGGCTAAGCTGCGGTTAATAAAGCATTATGCTTCCATATCTAAAGTTTTAACATTTTCTGTTTTGGTATCTTGGGTTTTTTGAATTTCTTTAACTTGTTCTTTATTTCTTCCCGTTAAGGCTTTACCTACTTTTTTTGCTAAATCGTAGCAAATGATTGAAGTAGCAACAAGGCCGATTTCTGCCAAAATAAATAAAGCTCTTTGTTTCCCTTTAGATAATTCTGAAACCTTTTTGCCAACTTTTTCAAGCTGATTTGTTATTGTTTTATTTTTTAATACTTTTTGACTTTCTTTTAAAGTTTTGCCTGCGCTTTGATCGATTGTATTTCTTACGATTTTATACATTCTTTCGCCCGCAAACATACCTGACATTGCAAGACCTTCTTCAACAAGTGCGCTTTCTCTGTCTTCATCTTTAATAACACGATAACCCGCAGCACCTACTAAAAGAGGATTTGTGATTTTTGAAGCAAGTCTTGATACTCTGGCTGCTTTTTCACCAACTTTTGTACCGACTTCTGCCCAACGACCCAGATCATCAACTTTATCAATTATGCTGTTTATTGCCTGACCTGCAGAATTTGTGGTTTGAGCAATAGCTGCAGGAAGACGTCCGGAGTCTCCTCTGTTGGCTTTGCCATAGTTTCTTATGCTAAATATTGCTGTTGCAATTCCACTCATAAACTGCCTATATTGTAACCTTCCATATCAATAAACGTTTTTTGAGTGTAAAAATTGCTTAATTGTTAATAAAATTTACAATAATTAATATGTTCTTCTAAGCATTCCCGTTAAGGTGCTTTCTTGTTTTTGTTGAGGTCTTACGGTATAAGAGTCCTCTTTTGCCGATTTAATTTTACAAAGACCTATCATGTCTTGTTGTGAATCAAAAAGCAGGTTTTTAAAAAAATTTAAAATTGTTTTCATTTGGTCTCTCCAATATTGTAACTACATTATATTATTTCACGTTTAATATTCGTCATATATTCCGACTATTTTTATTTGTTTTGATTACCCGTTATGCTAAACTGATTTATTATGAATAAGTTTAATGAAAATAGCGATATTAGCAAAAATGCTTACGAATTTTCTTGTCAAAATCTTTCAAATTCAAATATATTTGAAATTTTAGAAAAAGGTGAAGATTACGAAAAACCAATTGCAATCTTGAATTTTACCTCTTTAAATCAAGAAGAAGCAAAAAAACTTATATTTTATCTGACAAATCAAAATGCCCCCGTAAGGGAGGCGGTTTCAACCATAATTGCAGAATTCTGCCCTAAAATTGAAAATGATATAAAAGAGAAAATAGTATCTGCGCTGTGTGATGTTAATCCAAACGTATGCAGAAATGTGGTTGAATTTTTAAAAAAAACGAACAGCGAAGTTTTAAAGGCTGATATTATAAAAAGAATTGAAATTTTGCTCGATGAAATTGAAAAGGAATGTGCGAAATTCAAAAAAAATATGGAAAAAAACCACCTGCTTAACAAAAAAATTTTTCATCTTTATTGGTGTCTTGAGGGTTTGTGCTCTTTCATAAAAAATGTTGACGAGAATACTTATAAAATTCTTCAAAAAACAAGTGAATTTTATGATTACACAATACGGGAAAAAACGGCACAAATCTTAAATACGGTTTACAATCCGCCTCAGGATTTAATTCAAAAATTAAAATCAGACGATAACTTTTACGTTAGAAATAAGTTTAAAACTGTTTCAAAAATCTGATGTCGTTGTTGAAGAATGAACGAATGTCATCTATTGCGTATTTTAACATTGCAAGTCTTTCAACGCCCATACCAAAAGCAAAACCCGAATATACGTCAGGGTCAATTCCTACTCCTTTTAAAACGTTAGGGTCAACAATGCCTGCTCCTAAAATTTCAAGCCAGCCCGTGCCTGAACATGTAGGACAGCCTTTTCCTCCGCACATAATACATTGAACGTCTATTTCAACGGAAGGTTCCGTAAACGGAAAGAAACTGCTTCTAAATCTTGTTGGTCTTGATGCGCCAAAATAAAGTCTTATAAATTCTTGCAAAACACCCTTTAAATGTCCGAAATTAACGTTTTTATCAACGTACAAGCCTTCAATTTGATGGAACAAGTTATTCTTTCTTGCTGAAATATTTTCATTTCTATATACACGACCGGGAGATATAATTCTTATAGGCGGTTTTTTCTCTTTCATAGCGTGTATTTGCGCACCTGATGTTTGGCTTCTTAAAACAACGTTGCTTGCGTTTTTGCAATAAAACGTATCTTGCACATCGCGTGCAGGGTGTTCCTTTGGAACGTTTAACATATCAAAGTTAAAGTATTCCGTTTCAACTTCCGGAGAATTTTCGTTAGATGTAACCGAGAAACCGAGATGTTGGAAAATTTCCACAACTTCATTTATTGTTGAAGTCAAAGGATGAACTTTGCCGTAAGGAAGATAGGTTCCGGGTAATGTTACATCAATTTTTTCTTCTCTGAGTTTTTTATCGAGCTCAATTTTATAAAGTTCTTCATATCTTTCGTCAGATTTTTCATTTAATTCATGAAACACTTTATTTGCGAGTGCGCCAACTTTTGGTCTTACCTCAACAGGCAGATCTTTCAAGCTTTTTTTGATATTTGTAAGCTCACAGCTTCTTGAAAGATATTTATTCTTAAATTCTTCTAAGCTTTTTAAATCTTCTATTTTATCAAGCGCATCTAGGGCTTCTTTTTCAATTTCTAAAACTTTATTTTCCATACCCTAAAAATATCACAAATAAAAAAGGTAAACAACTAATCACTAAATTTTATATTATATTCGTTTTTCAGACAGCTTATGAGGTTTGGATTTATATAATATTCAGGACATTTTGCAAATTGAATTTCATAATCGAATTTTTCCCTTAAAATAAATGCAAAAATTAAAACTTGCATGTAACAGCTTGAGAAAGTAACAGAGAATTTTTTATCTGACTTTTGGCATAAATCAAAAAGCAGACTTAGCTCTGAAGGCGAAAAAAGCCTTACGGCGCTGTCTTCATTTTCTTTAATATCCGAACCTGCTATAACGGATGTTTCATTTCCTTCAGCGAGTTTTGTTATTTTTTCTTTATCATAAGGCACATCAATAATGTTTCTTTTTATATTTTTGTCATATCCTTCGTGAATTTTTGCTGCGTTAATCAATGGTTCAAAGTTATTATCTTTGATTTTGGAAACGCCCTTTGGCATTATTCGATTTGAAGCGAAAATGCTTGCTTTAACTATCGAATCAATCCTTTGTTCATAGTTTTTAGTCACATATATAACACCTTTAAATCTGGTAAAATCAAATCTGGGGTTATTTGTTCCGAAATGACCTTTCAGGTTCTTATATTCTCTGAATTTTGTGTAATTATGCGCCATAAAAAGCATGTCGTGGGTGTAGACATTGATATCTTCATTCTTTGATGTCTCTAAAATCATTTCAAGTTCTTTAAAATTATCTCCGCTTACAAGAATTGATTTTCCTGCAAACGGTGACAAATTAACTTTTGCAGATGTTTTTGGACCGTAATTATTTTCTAAAATTTTTTGAAGGTCAAGTCTTACCTGATAGCTTATTTCAACAAATTCCTTTATTCTTCTTTTGAGCTTTTCAGCTCTTGTTGAAGGGAAGTTCGTAATATTTAAAAATCTTAGGATTTCATAATCATATTTTGTATAACTTCCGTCAAAATCTTTAATTTTAATAATATTGTGCGCGGTATCTTTTACTAAAACGTTAACCAGCTCAAATAATTGTTCTGTTTGTTTGCTTACAAATAAATGATTATTCTTAAGAAGTCTTTGACCCTTTTTAATCATACCCGTTATGGAATTTTTAACTTCCTCATCAATAGGATTTGTAATTGTTTCATAAGGGATGTTTGAATTTTGAAAAATATCGTTGTAAACCCGCCTTGCTTCAATTCTTTGATTTACAAACATTTGATACATGTCAATAAAATTTTTTTCATTAAAATTGGTATTGGAAAAATCAATACAAAGAGCCTCAATGCACTTTGAAACAAGCTCTTTATTTGTTATCTTGTATTCGCCGATTTTAACCGTATAAAACGCAATTTGCTTAATCTCGTTGGTTAAAAGTTCATTTAGTGCATTAACTCTCGGGTCTGCCATACAAAAACCGAAGCTTCGACAATTTTGATTTTCTATATCTTTAAGCATTTCAAACATACAAAGATTGTAAGGTTTCTTATAAAAAAATAAAATCGGTAGGGTGGTTTCTTCCTTACCGATTTAGATGTTATATGCGGTTATTTGTTTAGCTTCCTCCGATTTCAAGAGCTCTGTTTGCCATAGATTTTGAAATCATCATAACGCCTAAACTTGCTTCGTATGCGCGCTGAGCAAGCATTGCATCAGACATATCAACAATCGGATTTACGTTTGATGCCGTAATAAAACCGTTTTCATCAGCATCAGGGTGTCCCGGAGAATAAATTTTCTCGCCCGGTGTCGGGTCTTCTATGGTTCCCGTATATTTAACTCCCCCTGATAGAAAAGGAATTGTGCCTATTCCAAAGACATCTTCTTTCATATTATTCAAAAGACCTGAAAATGAGATATCTTCAGTTGAATTTATTACAGGTATTTTTCTTACATAATTTGGCGTATCAAGGTTTGCCATGTTTTTTGCGGCAATTTCAATTCTTTTGCCGTGAACGTTTAAACCCTGTTGACCTATGCTGATTGAATTCATTATACTCATAACGCTAACCTCTTAAATTATGATTTTCCAACGTTTATCGCTGTTTTTATTTGTGATACAAGAGATGTCATATTCTTTGCGGCAACTGCATAGAGCATTGAGTTTTTTTGCATTTCCGCAAGTTCATCCGCAGGAGTTCTTGTCTCTTGTCTTTCCTGAATTACCCCTGACGGACCAAGTTTTTGACTCAACTGTGTTTCAAGCGGAGAGTTCATAGTGTTCAGATATTGAGTGAAATCAACATCTTTTCTCACGTATCCGGGTGTGTCTACGTTTGCTAAATTCCCTGATATTGCCTCATGGCGAGCAGATATCAAATCCATAACTAAATTTAATTTATCTATTCCGTTTACAGGTGTATAACTCATTTTTTATTATTCCCTTAAATTAATTGCTTGTTGGTATATTTTATCTATAACTCCCATTAACTGTGTTGTTGCAAGAAGTGAAGTGTTAATTCTCATCATGGCATGCACATCATTTGCTATGTCCACATTTGAGGTTTCAACATAGTATTGAGATATTTTTTCATGATTTGAATCTTCAAGTTCCGGATTTCCTGATTCTTCTGTTTTAACGTAGTTATTACAGCCGATTTCTTTCAATCCGCCGGGATTTGCAAATGTTACAACGGGGATTGTTCCTTTAAATTCACCTTCGCCGGTCGGTGTTTTATATGTGTAAACGTCACCGTTTTTTCTAATTTCAATTCTGTGATAGTTGGCGCCGATTTGAATGCCTGAACCAACCATATCGCCCGCCGTTGTCACAAGCATACCATCTTTATCAGTTGTGAAATTACCGTCTCTTGTATAGATAATTTCACCGTTTTCATTTGTTAAAGGGATAAAACCAGGACCGTTTAAAGCAATGCTTAAAGGGTTTTCCACTCTCCTTAAAGCGCCTTGAGTGAAATCTCTCCTTTCAGAGCCTTCGACGTAATACCCTCTTTCATTTAAAACTTCGTCAAAATAAACATTTTTATAAGTATTGGTATTGAAATTTGACATATTCGCGGATATGTAACCCATTTTGTCATATTGGGTTAAAGAATTTATTGTCGAATTTCTTATTATCCCTTGTAAATTAGTCATTTCTAGCTACCTCCCAATTGTTCTATTGCACTTGATAAAAGACTGCTTTGAAGCAGGAACATCTGTCTGTTTGCTTCAAAATTACGTCTTATAGGCACCATTTCAAAGAATTCCTGCTGAATGGCAACGTTTGAATATTCAAGATATCCTTGTTTAACATCAGGAGTTGGAATAACAGAACCTTCTGCGGTAACAACGGATAATCTTGCGTCATATATCATCTTTTTTGTTTTTGGGTCATACGTTCCGATTTTTCCGTCAGATGTTATTTTTAAATCAGAGATATCTTTTGGCGGGTGTGATAATTTTATTTTTTCACCGCCAATGGATAAAACATTTTCACCGTTCACACCTAAAAGTTCGCCTTCTTTATTTAAGTGAAATCTTCCGTCGCGGCTTAATTTTATAGAGCCGTCCTTTTCTTGCAGCTGAAAATACCCCTCCGTTGCTATGGCGCAATCAAGCGGATAATTCGTAATGGCAATACGTCCGACTTCATTATTTGTTGCTTCGGAAATACCATGAACCCCTATGTATTCTGAAAATGACGATACAACGGGTATTTGCCTTTGATATCCTATTTTGTCAAAGCCGGTTACGTTCTTGTTCAAAATGGTCATAAGCTCAGTTTGTGTATGCATCGCACGTATGGACTGGCTCAAACCGCTTTGATCTATGTATATTCCGCCTTCTAGTCTCATTTAAAGCTCCTTCGCTTATAATTACCCTCAACTGTTAACGGCAAATATAAATTGATATTTTGCCGTTTAGACGGAAATCATCCGTTTGATGTAGATTTAATGATATTTATTTTTAAGTCAAATTTATATCATTTTTTCTTTTATTGCTTTAACCGCAGCTTGAACTCTGTCATCAACGCACATTTTTTGTAAAATTGAGCATACATGAGCTTTTGCCGTGTGCACGCTTACAATTAATTCTTTTGCAATTTCAGTGTTGCTTTTACCTTGAACCAACAATTTTAAAACTTCAAATTCGCGTTCCGTTAATTGGCTTTTTAAATCGCTTGTATTATTTTGAGTGATTAAATCCGTATTTTCAGGTCTCGGGAATAATTTAAGCGCAAGTTTTGCGACGTTAGGGTCAATGTAGCATGCACCTTTTGCCACATTTCTAATAACTTCCGAAAGAACTTTTGGTTCAACATCTTTTAAACAATATCCTATTGCGCCGGAGCCAAGAGAAGCAAGCACTTCCTCCTCTCTTTCATGGGATGTAAGCATGATTATTTTAGTATCGGGAACAGCATCTTTTACATGAATAGTTGCCTCTAATCCGTTCATGCCGGGTAATCCCAAATCCATCAAGACTATATCAGGTTTTAATTCCTTGATAATGCCGATTGCTTCTTCTCCTGATTCGGCTTCGCCTACCACATCTATGTGTTCAAATTCATTTAAGGTATATCTTAAACCTATTCTTGTTAATTTGTAATCTTCAACAATGACAACTCTAATAACATCAACTTTTTGGGGATTTTTAACGCTTTGCATAATAACACTCCTTATATGTAACAATTATATTTACATGTAAATATAATTGTCATATAAAATTTTGTCAAGAAAAATATTATGCGTTTTTTGTAAACTCATAATCTATCAATATGTCATCTTTAAATATAGATATGGAGTTTGTTTTAAGCTTTATTGCATCATTTATATCATTGATTTTTATATTTTCAACAAAGCTTTTCCCGTTACCGATTATTTTAGGCGCCATAAAATAATGAAGAAAATCAGCCTCATTTTTTTTGATAATTTCGGAAACAAAAGTTGAGCCTGCCTCGACCATTAAAGAATAAATTCCCATTTTATATAAATCTTTAAAAAACGAGTCAAAATCTTTAAAAGGTATAACTTCAACATGTTTCGGGGCATCTATATTTTTATTTGTTGCAAGTATTACTCTAATTCCGTCATTTTTGTAAACGTTATAGGTAAAATCTGTTTTAAAGTTTCTGTCAACTATTATCCTTACGGGACTTTTGCCTTTAACATACCTTACGTTAAGACTCGGATTATCAGCTAAAACCGTGCTTGAACTTGTTAAAATACCTGTGTAATTTGACCTTAATTTATGGACAAATTGTCTTGAATTTTCACCCGTTATCCATTTACTCGAACCCGTATCCGTTCCGATTTTGCCGTCTGTTGTTACGGCGGTTTTAATTGCAATATAAGGTTTTTTTTGGGTGATATTCTTGATAAATATTTTATTAAAATCTCTGCATTCATCTTCCATAAAAGGATAAATAACCTCAACCCCGTTTTCTTGAAGTTTTTTAATTCCATTTCCTTTTACTTTTTCATTCGGGTCAACAAGCCCTACAACAACTCTTTTTATCCCTTTTTTAACTATTAAATCAGCGCAGGGAGGGGTTTTCCCAAAATGAGAACAGGGTTCAAGATTTACGACCAAAGTTGTTTTTGAAAAATCTGTATTCGAGGGAGCATTATTAATACAATTTACTTCTGCATGATTTGTGCCTGCCATTTTATGATAACCGTTTGATATTTCAACTCCTTTTTCATCCAACAAAACAGCTCCGACCATAGGGTTTGGATAATTTTTACCATTTGATTTAAGTGCAATCTTCAGGCATTTTTTCATTGCTTTTTCGTATATTTTTTCCATTTTAGTACTTAAATCCTCGGGTGATAATTACTTCTTTTCTTTAAATATGTTGACTATATTCTTATTTTTCTTTGTAGACTTAAGGCTTTGCTGATTATATGTAAAATTGTCGGAAAGTAAACTTGCAAGCTCTTTGTAGCTTTGTGCAATATTGGAATTCGGGTTAATATCACTTATGGGTACACCTTTATTTACTGAATTTATAGACGTAAAATAATCGTTTGGAATTTTGAAATAAATGTTATGCTGAAGTGCGCCCTCAAAATCTTCCGCCTTAATGTCGTCATTTTCAATGTATCTGTTTATAACAAGTTTTATTTTATCTTTGGGATATTCCAAAGTTTCAAATAAATCCAAACACCTTTGACAATTGCGGACAGCAGGAATATTTATTGTTGAAACAAGTAAGACTAAATCTGAGTTATCAAGTGCAGAAATTGTTTTGCCTTCAAAACTGCTTGTTGTATCAATAATAACGTAAGAAAATACATTTTTTAAGATGTTAATCAAATTTGTAATGTTTTCTTCCGTTATATTTTGAGCCTGTTCAAGATTTGAGGGGTCTGATAAAACGTATAAACTTGTATTTTTATATTGTTCCAAAGAAGAAAGAATTGAAGCTTCGTCAATCTTATCCAGATTTCTTATAACATAGCTTGTATCAAAAACAGGGTTTAAATTTAAAAATGTTGTGACATCTCCCATTTGCATATTAAGGTCAACCAGAGCAACTTTTTCCTTTGTAAGATTAGCAATTTCAACAGCTATATTTGTTGCGATACAGGTTTTTCCGAGTCCGCCTTTATTTGAGAAAGTAGAGATAACCTTGCATTTTGTTGTATCATCCACATTTCCCTCTATCATATCTTTTATTTTTTTAATGACAGCCATTAAATCTTTTTCAATTAAAGGCTTAATTAAAAACTCTCTTGCGCCTGAACGAAGGGTTTTTACAACAAGTTCGGAATTAATATCATAAGACAGTGCAATGACTTTTAAACTTTTAAAACTTGTCGTAATTTTTGATATAAATTCAATAGTTTCATCTGTTTTATAAGAAATATCCGCTATAACAAGGTTTGGTAAATTTTCCGATATAAAATCGCCTGCTTTTAAGGCTTCTTCAAAATCACACGTTATAATTATATCTTTATCATTCTCAAGATATGCCCTTAACAGTTCTTTTGATGTTTTATCATGGTCTATTATAACAGTTTTTATATCCAAAATCCTTGCCCCTTAACTTATGTAGCACTTTAAAATTGTACTATACTTTCATCAATATAAAAAATACATTAAGTATTATGAATTTTCATCCAAAAATTTTAAAAATTCATTCAGTACATACTTTACCATATCTTTTTTGATTGCTTCTCTTGTTTTTCTTTTTGAATGATACTCAATACTAATGCTTTTAGTCTTTGATGCCAACCCTATAAAAACCGTTCCTCTTTTATTGCCGTCATCATATAATTTAGGTCCTAAAACTCCCGTCGTTGAGATTGCAAAATCAGCGTTATGTTTTTTAATTAAACCGTTTACCATTTCAATCGCAACATTTGCACTAACCACGCCATATCTGTTTATTGTTCTTTCAGAGACACCCAAAATTTCCTGTTTAGCTTCATTTGCATAAGTCACAAAATTTTTCTTTATAAAATCAGATGAGCCTGAAATATCCGTTAAATATGAGCTTATAAGTCCGCCGGTGCAGGATTCTGCAACCATTAAGCTTTTATTTAACTTTACTAATTTTGTTTTTATTTCCCTAACAGATTTTTCTACCATATAGGTATGTCCAAATTATCTAATAACAGAATACTGAATGTTGCACCTTGATTGATTACTATGTCATCACCCTTTTTAAATAAGTCAACAATTGCATCCCCCACATAATAAACGACACCGCCAAACACTCCGCCTATTGCTGCAAACGGAGTTACAAGGTATTTTCCGCCCTCAAATAATTTTTCACCGCTTACAACGCCCCAGTTAGTTGATTTTTTAACTATATTAACAGTGTTTGACCAGTTTTCTTTAAGAGCTTCACCATAATTTCCGCCCCCCGTTATTGAGCCGTCAGGCAAAATTATAAAATCAGAACAAACACCTGCTTTTATAGGTAATTGTTGGCCCGAAGGGTCTACTACATGGTCAAAAGACAGATATAAAACGGCAGATCTTGATAGTCTTCTTGTCGGGATAACTTGCCCTATCGTACCTCTAACCAAAGAGCCTAAAGGAAGAACAATTTCTCCGTTAATTACAATGTCTTGAGTAAGAGAGGCGGTAAAAATATCGCCTTCCTGAATATTTTGTGTTGTTATGGGGTCTATCATTCTGAGTTCAAGTTTTTGTCCTCTCGGAATTCTGTGTGTTCTTGCATTCCCTTGCATTTGATAAGCAAAAGATACGCCGTAAGACATTAAAATAAGAATAAGCGTTAATACACTCAGTAATTTTTTCATATTTTCTCCTTAAAAGTAATTTATATTGATTTTTCCGAATTTAGCGGAAAGATCATCAATATGATGAACTATATAATAATATGGCTCCAAGTCTTTTTCGTTTAAGTCTATAATCGCACCCCAATCAGCTCTGCCGTGGTGTGCTGCAATCATTTTTGCTATTTTCTTTTGCCCGTGTGCCATACATAAACTGAAACCGTACTGCGAATGAGTTATCCAATCTTTTTTAAATTCTTCATCATATTCGATAAGACCTGTTTCCAAATCTATTTTATATTCAAAAATTTTACCTATATCATGCAAGATAACCGCGCACAAAAGTTCATCTCTGTTCATGCCCGTCAATTTTGGAAGAAGAACTTCCGAATATTCAACGCATTCATATGTATGTTGAAGAAGCCCGCCAATATAATTATGGTGCATAAGTTTTGCCGCAGGCGCCGTTTTAAAACGTTCTTTGTTCTTCTCTATAGTTTCAAGAGCGAACTGTTTTAAGTCCTCTTTTTTAAATGAGTTTATGGTATCAATTATTTTTTGATATTTCTCTTCCGTTTCTTTTTCATCAAGTCCCGTTTTGGCTTCCTCAATTACTTCAAGCGAATTGACCAAGCAGTTATTATATTTTTCGTTGTATCTTGCATCAATTAACTGCACAACATTGCCTGACCTAAATACCTTAGAATTAATTCTGTTCAGTGCTTCTTCCCATAAAATACAATTTAAAATCGTATCATCTTCAACATTTTTTAGCTGTAATTTACCCATTTTCGTTCCGGCTTTCGTATCACCCACGGAAAAGGTTACAACTTTGTAATTTGCGCTTAAATCTGCCATAAGTTCAATTTACAATTAAATTCTACTTTTGTAAAGTATTTAACTATTTGTAAACCTTTTAAACTCCTACATAAATAGGATGAAAAATTTCGCATAAATTTTAAAATAGTTGTATGAACGAAGTAGAATTATTAAATCTTGCCCGTGAAGCTTCAAAAAACGCTTATTGTACTTATTCCGATTTTCCGGTAGGGGCATGCGCGTTATATGAAAGCGGTAAATATTATCTGGGTTGTAACGTTGAAAACTCAAGTTACGGACTTAGCCTTTGTGCTGAAAGAAATGCAATATCAACTGCAATAGCGCAAGGTGAAAAATCAAAACTTAAATATGTCGCAATATATTCTCCAAAAACAACCAAATGTTTCCCATGCGGAGCATGCAGACAGTGGTTTGCGGAATTTCCTTCAACCGACGACTTTAAAGTTATTTTAGAGAATGAAAACAACACAATAACAACTTATTCTTTAGAGGAGCTTCTCCCGAACAGTTTTAATTTAATCAGATAGAATTTGTGGTATTTCAATATCAGGTCTGCCCAAAACCCTTACCAATTCAAGCACAGACGCTTTCATTTGGCATTTTTGTGATGAGTTGCTAAAGAAATCAGCATAAAAGCAACCTTCACAATTACACCCTCTTTTATAACACTCTACGGCCGTAGGGGTCCATCTTCTTACCGCAACCGCGCGACCAAAATCTCTACTTTTTAGCACTATCTACTTTTCTCCTGTCCCTTATCTGATGATTCTAAAACATCCATCAGTGTTGGCTTTACTTTTATTATAGTTCGTAAGAGGCTGATATCAAGGGATTTTGGGCGAAATATTACAAGTTTGAAACATATCTAAAAACCCATGTGCCCCATGTATTTTGGGGTTTCGATTTTATATAAATTCAATGACAGCATGTGTTTTCATGAATTAAACATGCAAAACGCATGCCGGAAGCATGTTTCCGTGTTTTAATTTTTTAAGTTTTATGTAAAGTTTTGTAAAAAAAGTTGAAATTTGCTCAGATTCAGGCATGCCCCGATGTCAAAAATAAAAAATTTGTCATATGAAATTTTCTATGTTTTAATTTTATAGATAAGGGAGAATTATTTTTATGAAAAAAGCATTAATCACGGGCATTACAGGTCAAGACGGAAGTTATCTTGCGGAATTATTACTTGATAAAGGATATGAAGTTCATGGCATGAAAAGACGTGCGAGCTCTTTTAATACCCAAAGAGTTGATCATCTTTATCAGGATATTCATAACGAAAATGCTAAATTTAAATTACATTACGGAGACTTGACCGATTCAACAAATTTAATAAGATTAATGCAAGAAATTCAACCTGACGAAGTTTATAACCTTGCTGCTCAATCCCATGTTAAAGTTTCTTTTGATTGTCCCGAATATACGGCAAATGCCGACGGACTCGGAACACTAAGATTATTGGAAGCAATTAGAATTTTAGGTCTTGAAAAGAAAACAAAGTTTTATCAAGCATCTACCTCTGAGCTTTTTGGTCTTGTTCAGGAAACTCCCCAAAAAGAAACAACTCCGTTTTATCCGCGTTCTCCTTATGCTTGCGCTAAACTTTACGCTTATTGGATATGCGTAAACTATAGAGAAGGATATAACATTTTTGCATCAAACGGAATTTTATTTAACCACGAATCTCCAAGGAGAGGAGAAACGTTTGTCACAAGAAAAATTACTCGTGCCGCAGTCAGAATTAAACTCGGTATGGAAGATAAATTATACCTTGGCAACTTAAACTCAAAACGTGACTGGGGACACGCAAAAGATTACGTTGAAGGTATGTGGAGAATATTACAACAAGACAAACCCGAAGATTTTGTTCTTGCAACCGGTATCACAACAACCATTCGCGATTTTTGCAAAATGGCATTCAACGAAGTCGGCATAGAGCTTGAATTTAAAGGCGAAGGAATTGACGAAAAAGGTATTGATAAAGCAACAGGCAAGGTTCTTGTTGAAGTTGACCCTAAATACTTTAGACCTACGGAAGTTGATTTATTATTGGGCGATGCTAAAAAAGCACGTGAGAAACTCGGTTGGAAACCAAAATATAATCTGCCTGAAATGGTTCATGAAATGATTCAATCCGATATGGAAGATGCTAAAAAAGCAAAAACCCTTCAAGATAAAGGATATAGAATTCTGGTTCCGCAAGATTAGATGGGATATGAAAATGCAAAAGGAAGATAAAATATATTTAGCAGGTCATAAAGGGCTTGTTGGCAGTGCAATACACAGAAGACTTATAAAAGAAGGTTTCACAAATATTGTGACAAAAAGCCATAGCGAGCTGGATTTAACAAATCAAAGCGAGGTAAATAAATTTTTTGAAGAAGAAAAACCCGATTATGTTATTCTTGCAGCCGCAAAAGTAGGCGGAATTATGGCAAATAGCACATATCCTGCAGAATTTATCTATCAAAATATTATGATTGCGGCAAATGTGATTGAAGCAAGCTATAAAAACGGGGTAAAAAAACTTTTAAACCTTGGTTCAAGCTGTATTTACCCCCGCATGGCCCCGCAGCCCATGAAAGAAGATTGCCTTTTAACATCCGAGCTTGAAAAAACAAATGAGGCGTACGCTCTTGCCAAAATATCCGCAATTAAGCTTTGCAAATACTATAACGAACAATACGGCACCAATTTTATCTCGGTTATGCCGACAAACCAATACGGGGCATTAGATAACTATAATATGGAAACAGCCCATTTACTCCCTATGCTTTTAAGAAGATTTCATCTTGCAAAGTTATTATCGGAGGGCAAATTTGACGAAATTAAAAAAGACCTTAAACGCTTTAAGTTAGGCTGGGGTTTAGACGAAAAAATAAACGATGATAATATTGAAGAAATATTGGCTCAAATTGGTGCTTATAAAGATAAAGCCGTTCTTTGGGGAGACGGAAGCGTTTATCGAGAAATGATGTCTTCAGATGACCTTGCGGACGCTTGTTTTTACTTAATGCAAAATAAAGACTACAAGGATATCGGAGAGCTTGTAAATATCACAAAAGGGGATGATATTCTGCTTAAAGACCTTTTCGAAATAGTGAAAGATATTGTAGGTTTTAAAGGCAAAATTGAATATGACAAAACTAAGCCTAACGGCACCCCAAGAAAAATGATGGATGCTACAAAAATAAAATCTTTAGGCTGGGAACCCAAGATTTCATTAAAAGAGGGCATTAAAAGAGCATATCATTGGTACGTTACGGGCGAAGTAATCTAAAACACATTTTTGCAAAAAAGTTTTGTGGTATATTTTGCTTGACAGTTTATTATGTCCTTAATATTATTGTATTACTACTTAATAGAACGCCGATGTGGCTCAATGGTAGAGCAACGGTTTTGTAAACCGTAGGTTGGGGGTTCGATTCCCTCCATCGGCATTTATTAGTAAGAGGATATTATTCGTACATTAAAAACTTAATATGGGTAGGTGCCCGAGAGGCTAAAGGGAGCAGACTGTAAATCTGCCGTCTAACGACTACGGTGGTTCGAATCCACCCCTGCCCACCATTTTTGACTCTGAATGTGCCGGGACGCAGAAATACTTGCCCTTGTGGCGCAGTGACTCTGCCGAGAAAAAGTCACCACACGGTGAGTTTTTCGAGAGGGAAGCACTCCCTGAGTGCGCGGGGATGAAAGCCAAATACTTGCCCTTGTGGCGCAGTGACTCTGCCGAGAAAAAGTCACCACACGGTGAGTTTTTCGAGAGGGAAGCACTCCCTGAGTGCGCGGGGATGAAAGCCAAATACTTGCCCTTGTGGCGCAGTG
>CANQDZ010000023.1 GCA_947594025.1 Candidatus Gastranaerophilales bacterium | reverse complement strand
ACGTACAACAACCTAACCAATGCCTTTAGAACAATAATGGCAAATGACGGTGTTACAAATTTATCTGACACCACTCTCTGGTCAAAAATGCCGTCAGGGTCGTATAGTTTTTATTCAGAGGAAATTTTACAGCCTAAAAATTCAGATTTTAAAAATGAATTTTTTAAAACCTTTAAGGTTGCTGCAGTGTATGGTTCAGGAAATATTCCTGATGAATATAACCCTGAATATAAAGGTTTGAACGGCGATGATGGCGGTTCGTTTGATTCTGCAATTTATTTAGCGGACGGCACTCTTTTATATTTTGATTTATACAAAACTCCACAAGTAGCGGAGTGTAATGGTAGCAAAGAGTGTTCTTCTTTAAAAGAATTTCAGGAAACAAGAAAAACTAAAACAAAAATGTATAATTTTGTAGGCGATATTATTATTGATGTAAACGGAGTTAAGGGTCCAAATGTTGCAGGTCGTGATTATTTCCCTTTTTATATTGGTAATGACGGTGTATTATACCCTATGGGCGGTGCTGATGTTGCTGTTTACAACGGTTGTGAATACGATAATCTTGAATCTTGTGAAGCTTATTGGAAAAACGACGGTGAAGAATTAGGCTGCAGCAAAAGTTCTATTGGTTTAGGCTGTGCAGGACGTATCATGGAAGAAGGGTGGGAGATGAGGTACTAATTAATTAGTTTTGTGAGGTCATTGACCTCACAAAACTAGAAGGCTTCGCCTTTATCATTTGATAGATTTATCTTAAAATCAGATAGTCCTCGATATTGATTCAGGCGGGCTTCGCCATAACACTTGATAGATTTATCATGGATAACCTTCAATATTAACTTAGTGGGCTTCGCACATAACATTTGAAAAATCTATCCTAAAATTAAATAGCTCTTTAAATTAGGGAAAGTGCTTACGCACTTTAGAATTAATATAATATTAAAATAACTCTTGGAAACAGTTTTTCAGGAGTTATTTTTTAGCTTAATTTCTTAAGGTCGCAGACTTTAAAGAATTAAAAAAAGCTTGCGCTTTTTTCCTCAAACGTCGCGTCTTGAAATTTGCTTCACTCGGGCAAGTATTCGCTTCGCATACGCTGTCGCTCATTTTGCCCTCGCTGCCGCGTGACTCCGCTCCGCTTCGCACTCCGCAAATTCCGCTGGTACGGTTTCGGGCTGTCTAACAATGCTCAACGCATTGTTATCACGCCCTCACACACCTAAGTCCCGCTCTTGAATTTTAACGTGGCACAAGCCACGTAAAAAATTCACTTCGCTAAGGTTCAATTCTTAATTTTTTGTTAATTTTTGATATTTTTACCTTCTTTTGTTGTACTATCATAGCTATACGAGAATAATTTAAGGAGGATATAACATGACGATTAGACCTTTAGGAGACAAAATTGTAATCAGTATTATTGACGATGCTGAAAAAACATCAGGCGGAATTTTCATCCCTGATAGCGCAAAAGAAAAACCGCAAAAAGGTAAAGTTGAAGCAATCGGTCAAGGTAAGGTTATGGATAACGGCGAAAGAGAGCCTATGGATATTAAAGTAGGCGATGTTGTTCTTTACGCTAAATATTCAGGAACAGACGTTAAAGTTAATGATGTAGAATACAAAATCTTATCAATTAAAGATGTACTTGCAGTTATTGAATAAGGAGAGATAAAATGGCTAAAAGAATTATATTTGATGCTGATGCTCGCGAAGCCTTATTAAAAGGTGTTAACGCCGTAGCGGATGCTGTTAAAGTAACATTAGGTCCAAAAGGCAGAAATGTTATCATAGAAAAAAAATATGGCACACCTCAAATCGTAAATGACGGTGTTACTATTGCAAAAGAAATTGAATTAAAAGACGGTCTTGAAAATGCGGGCGCTCAACTTTTAAAAGGCGTTTCTTCTAAGACTAACGATGTTGCGGGCGACGGCACAACCACAGCTTCAGTTCTTGCTCAAGCGATATTCAGAGAAGGACTTAAAAATCTTACTGCAGGTGCAAACCCGATGGGTATCAAACGCGGTATCAACAAAGCGGTTGAAGAAGCAGTTAAAGAAATTCAAGCTATGAGCAAACCTGTAAACTCAAAAGAAATGAGAGCACAAGTTGCTTCAATTTCAGCAGGAAACGACAGAACAGTCGGCGACTTAATTGCCGATTGTATGGAAGCAGTAGGCACGGAAGGCGTTATCACCGTTGAAGAATCAAAAGGTTTTGGAATTGATAAAAAAATCGTTGAAGGTATGCAATTTGATAAAGGCTACATTTCACCATACTTCATCACTGATGCTGAACGTATGGAAGCTGTTTTGGAAGATGCATATGTTCTTTGCGTAAACAAAAAAATCAACCTTATCGCAGACCTTGTTCCAATCCTTGAACAAGTTGCACGTGACGGAAAATCACTTTTAATCATTGCGGAAGATGTTGAAGGCGAAGCCCTTGCAACTCTTGTTGTTAACACAATGAGAAAAGTATTGAGAGCGGTTGCGGTTAAGGCTCCCGGTTTTGGTGACAGACGTAAAGCAATGCTTGAAGATATTGCTATTCTTACAGGCGGTCAAATGTTTACTGAAGAACTCGGCATTAAATTAGAAAATGTAACAGTTATGCAGCTTGGTCGTGCTCGCCGTGTTACGGTTACAAAAGACGAAACGACAATTGTTGTCGGCGACGAAACAAAAGCCGCAGTTGAAGAAAGAGTTAAATTAATCAAGAAACAAATTGAACAATCCGACTCTGACTACGATAAAGAGAAACTTCAAGAAAGACTTGCAAAACTTTCAGGCGGTGTTGCCGTTATTGAAGTTGGTGCAGCTTCAGAAGTTGAACTTAAAGAATCAAAATTAAGAATTGAAGACGCTCTAAATGCAACTCGTGCAGCCCAAGAAGAAGGCATTGTTCCGGGTGGCGGCGTTGCTCTTTTAAGAGTTCAACAAGCTCTTGAAAAACTTATCGAATCAAAAAGCTTTGCTTCCGATGATGAAAAAGTCGGCTTCAAAATCTTAACTACAGCGCTTGATATTCCGTTAAAATTAATCGCACAAAACGCAGGTGCAAAAGGTGATGTAGTTGTTGATTCAATCAGAAAAGAAGCAGGCTCATTCGGTTATGATGCATTAAATGATACCTACTGCGATATGTTCAAAGCAGGAATTGTTGACCCTGCGAAGGTTACAAGAAGTGCGCTTGAAAATGCGGCTTCCGTATCTTCTATGCTGCTTACAACGGAAGCAGCGGTTGTTGAAGTTCCCGAAGAAAAACCCGCAGCTCCCGATATGTCTGCAATGCAAGGCATGGGCGGAATGGGTATGATGTAATAAAATAAATACCAAAAATTTAAAAGCCCGAGAGATAATCTCGGGCTTTTTAGCATTTAGTTTTATTGACACGGTTTTATTATGAAATTATAATCCTTATGTGGACATTATTTGCGTGTTTTGTCGCTTAAAAAAGAGGTAATTCGGTGAGTGAACAATCGGAAATTCCAAAAATAATACATTACTGTTGGTTTGGCGACGGCGAACCTTCCTCTTTGATGAAAAAATGCATTGAATCTTGGAAAAAAAACCTTCCTGACTACGAAATAAAAAAATGGGACAACGAAAGTATCAAGAACATTGAAAGCCCTTTTCTAAAAGGTGCCGTTGAATATAAAAAATGGGCGTTTGCTTCTGATTACGTTAGACTTTGGGCGCTTTATAATATGGGCGGAATATATTTTGATACCGATGTTGAAGTTTTAAAAAATTTTGATAACCTTCTTCATCATGAATTTTTTATAGGTGTTGAAGAATGTACTAAAAATCCAAGTATCGGAACTGCAACCATAGGTTCAAAAAAAGCAAATTATATTTTAAAAGATATGCTTGAAGAATATGACAAAAACACCTTTTTAAAGCCAAACGGCCGTTTTGACATGACGCCAAATCCTAAAAAATTTTTGAAATACTTCAAAAATAAATTTAACATTTCCTTAAAATACGGCTCGGATGAGATTATAAAGCTTGATGAAAATATGATTTTATACCCTAAATCATATTTTTCGCCCAAAAATGATATAAAAGAAAATTCGTATTCAATTCATCATTATGCAAGCTCTTGGAGTGAAGATTGGGCCGTCAGAACTTGGATAAACACAGACAGTTTTGCGCTTCATCTTCTAAAAAGACAAAAACAAAATTATAACTTCCCTCTCCTTAAGGACGAGGAGCTTATATTCTCTTTCAAAATTGCAAAAAATAAATATTTTGCTCTTGTCAAAAAACACAAAAATAACAGCAGCAAAAGCCTTTTCCAACATATTGTAGATGTTTTAAGAGGCAAAGATTTTGGTGTGAGGGAAAAGAAATTCGAAAAATTTTGTAAATTAAAAAATATAGAAAACAGACATAAGCGTCCCTTCAAACAAAGTGATGTTGAAATAGAGATTATTATTCCTTGTATTGATAAAGATTGCGGTGTTTTGCCATATGTGATAGATAGCGCAAGAAAAAATATTCTTCATCCAATCAAAAATATTAAAATCATCTCCCCTCAAAACAGTGCGAGAATTAAAAAAATTTGCGAAGATAAAAACTGCGTATTTGTTGATGAAAAAACCATTATGGTAAAGGGTGATTTTTCAAACTGGCTATATCAACAATTTTTAAAAATGGAATATCATAAAATCTGTGAAACGGATAACTATCTTGTGCTGGACGCCGATACTATTATTAATCAGCCTGTTGCTTTCATTGAAAACGGCAAATTTTTGCTTGAATATGCCGATGAATTTCATAAACCGTACTTCAGAACAATGAAAGAACTCGGCGTGTATAGTAAAAGCCCTGTATCGTTTATTGCTCATCATATGTTCTTTAATAAATTTAAAATGGAAGAACTTCTCAAATATTTAGGCAGAAACACAAATGGCGACTGGGTTTCTTCTTTACAAAAAACGCAAAAAAAATATCCTAAATTTAATATTTCAGAATACGAGATTTATTCAAACTTTATGTTAAAGAATTACTCTTGTGAGGTTGTTGTTGATTATTTTATGAATAAGGGTTTCCACGTTTTAGAATATGTAAATATTCCTCAAATTACGGAAGAAAATAAAAATTTCAGAACTCTTTCATTTCACAATTACAGCTACAATCCTAAAAAGAAAGATGAGGTTGTAATTGAATAATATACCAATATTTTTGACAAGTGATGACAATTATGCAATGTATATGGCGGTTACCATTACATCAATCTTGTTAAATACAAAATCATTTATTGATTTTTACGTTCTTGACGGCGGAATTGAGGAAGATACAAAAAAGGGTATAGAAAAACTTAAAGATAAATTTGATAACTTTAATATTGAATTTATCAAAATGGAAAAAAACCTTGTCAAAGACTTTCCTGATGTAAATCACTTTTCAAGAAATGCATATTACAGATACTTTATACCCGACTTAAAGCCTGAATTATCAAAGGTTTTATACATTGATACCGACATGGTTATAAAATGCGATATTTCAAATATTTATAATATTGATATACAAAACAAACCGCTATACGCCGTTCCTTATTTAAGTGAAAGCAAAAATACGGATGACAAGTGGATAAATCATATAAAGAAAAAATTTAAAATAACTTCAAAATACATTAATTCGGGATTATTGCTTATAAACTGTGAGTACTTTAGAAATAATAATATTTTAAAACTTTTGGTTGAAACAACAAACGAATATGCAAATGCTCTCGAATGTCCGGATCAAGATGTTTTAAATATGATATTTCAGGAAAAAATCGGATATTTAGACGGCAGATACAATCTTATAGCAGATTTAACGCATAAAAAAGACCCAAAATACTTAAAAGATTGTCTTTGTGATGAAAAAGGCTGTATTTTGCACTTTACGGGGGGCGGAAATGAACGCCCATGGCTTAATGCAAAATGTGTTTGCGGAGAATGCTTTTGGGAATATGCACAATATACGCCGTTTTTGGAAAAACTTAAAAACAATTTAGCAATCCTTGAAGAAAAGAAAAAAGAAATAAAACCAAAACTTCCAAAAATAAAAAAAGAGTACCAAATCAATAAAATCTTATCCAAAATAACTTTTGGAAAAATGCAAAAGAAATTTAAAGAAACGGCAAAAGACCTGAAAAAAGCAATAAAATTAGCGGAATGATACCTCTTAATTTCAAATAACAGTTTGTTTACATTTAACTAATTATTGGCAATTATTGACGTTTTTATGTTTTGTTAAAATATGAAAATTTTAGGCATTCAAAATACTAAAATAAATACATTTAAAGGTTCTGACAAAAACAATGCGGAACAGCCCAAAAATCAAGATAACAATTCATCTTTGGACGTTGTTTTTTTAACGCCGGAATTTTACATGAAGCTTAAAAATATAAAACCTTATGTAATTTGTAAAACTCAACAGGGCGACGAATATATTAAAGCAAAAAATTTAATTATAGCCCCCGATATAACAGATAAATATCTGAGACGCGACAACGGTATTATTGACGAAGGTACAATTTTAAGTTTTATCAAAATCTATAATTCATTACTGAAAGATAAAATTGACCAAAGTAATCAAAATTTAATGGATTATCAAAATGAGAAAAATATTGCCCTTCTTCTTATGACACACAATGCAAATAACCCTGACGATGAGAAGAAAATACCGACAGATACGATTGAAAAGATAATTGGTGATGTGATATCATCTGCTCTTTTTGAAGGTATGAGCAACTTGGACAGATATGGTGCATTACAAAAAATGGTAGAATTTGAAGAACAAAACAGAGAAGCTATTCCAAGCGATGCTTTTGAAGATACAATGTTTCTTTTTGATTTATCCGGAACAAAAACCGGTTATGATTTTTCCGATATGGATACAAAAAAGAAATTTCTGGAGCGCTTTAAAGACGTAAGTTATAATCTTGACAATAATTTATGTGCAGCCCCTTTTTCTGAAAGGTTGATAGAGGCTCTTAAAGATAAAGATGGCGTTATAGATTATAAACTCGGTCTTGATATTGCATACCTTTCACAAGATATATCTCCTTCCGCAGAGCCAAAAACCATGGTTGATTGCCTTAGAAAATGGTATAAAATGTCGCCGGAACACAGATACGAGATTTTATACACGGCTTCAGTTCTCGGAAAAACGTTCTTCGGCTGGAACGCAGAAACTGAATGCATGCAAGATATTATGGATTTATGCTTTGATGAAGAAGGCAATTTTGACAAGAATAAAAAAGACGTAATCTTAGAGCAAGTCAAAATAAAGGATGATGAAATAGTGAATTATTCACTTGATAATGACGATGATGAAGATATAAACGAATTTATTATCAGCAAATGTGATGAACTTATTGAAATGTTCGGTTAATTCCTGAACAAGAATATTTATTGCGTTATTTGAGGAAAATAGGGATTTAAAGTATAATTATCTTGACATTGAGGAATGAAAATGCTTGAAAATATCTTTATAGGAACAGATATCGAAAAAATAAGCCGTTTTGAAAACAAAACCGTCGAAGACGATATGAAATTTTTAAAAAAAATTTTTACGGAGGACGAAATTAAATATTGTTTCTCAAACAAATATCCCGCCCGACATTTAACCGCAAGATTTTGTGCAAAAGAGGCAATAACAAAAACTCTTTATTCCGCAGATATTAAAAGTATTCCTTACAGTAAAATTGAAATTTCTCATGATAAAAATAAATGCCCCGTCGTGACCATAAAAGGTGTTTCAAATATAATTGTAAAAGTTTCCTTATCTCACACCATTGATTATGCCATGGCAACGGCGATTTTATATGTTTCAAAATAGTATTATTTTCAAATTTTATGTATAATAACCTTAAAGAGAAAAAGGGAAATTTAATGAAAGTACTTATTTTGGCCGGCGGCTTAGGCACAAGATTATCGGAAGAAACGAGATTAGTTCCAAAGCCTATGGTAGAAATTGGCGGTAAACCCATATTATGGCATATCATGAAGTCATATTCTTATTATGGTTTTAACGATTTTATAGTTTTAACAGGTTATAAATCCCACGTTATAAAAGAATATTTTGTAAATTATTATCAGCAATACTCGGATATTACGGTTAATATGCTTTATAATACGGTTGAAGTCCACAGAACTCAAACAGAACCATGGACTGTGACCATGTTATATACGGGTCAAAATACTATGACGGGTTCAAGAATTAAAAAAGCACAAAAATATGTCGGCGATGAGCCCTTTATGCTGACCTACGGCGACGGCTTGAGTGATATTGACATAAACAAACTGATTGAAAATCACAAAAATAGCAAAAAATATTGCACAATTTCATCCGTTCAGCCAAGAGGCAGATTTGGCGCACTTGATATTGATGCCGACGGGGTCATAAATTCTTTTAATGAAAAACCAAAAGGCGACGGCAACTGGATAAATGGCGGTTTTATGGTTTGCGAACCCGAGGTATTTAATTACATTGAAGATAACAGGGATGATGTTATTTTTGAAAGAGAACCTCTCGAAAATTTGGCAAAAAGAGGAAAATTAAACGCATATAAACATGACGGTTTTTGGCGGGCAATGGATACGTTAAAAGATAAAAATGATTTAACTGAAATGTGGCTGTCAGGAAACGCTGTCTGGGCAAAATGGCTTAGAAAAGAGACAATATGAAAAACAAACTGGAAATTTTTATTTTAACCCACGACGAAGATTTAATAATATTTGAAAGCAGCATATTTAGACCGCTTCTTACAGGTGCTTTGAATAAAAGCAATAAAAATAATTTTTTAACCGATTCAACCGGCGACAATATATCAAACAAAAATAATAACTATGCTGAATTGACGGCGACTTATTGGATTTGGAAAAATTATTTGGCAGAAAATCCAAATCTTGAATATGTCGGTTTTTGTCATTACAGAAGATGTATGGACTACTCAAAAAATAAAAACGGATACCCGTACGCCAAAATTTATGCTCCGGATTTTTTGAAAAAATTTAAAAGCAAAATATATAATGCCGACTACATTTACGAGCAAATAAAAGACTACGACATTGTACTTCCTAAAAAGTCTTATTTTGAAGAAGGAATAGCGGAACAATATAAAAAATATCATCCGATAGAACCTTTTGATGCTGTAAATAAAATCATAAAACATGATTATCCCGAATACTCTGAAATTTTAGACAACTTCTGGAAAAATAAAAATGTTTGGGGATGTCTAAATTATGTAATGAAAAGAGAGATTTTTGAGGAATTTTGCGTTTGGATTTTTGATATAATGACGAAACTTGAGCAAGAATGCGATTTATCAAAATACAAAACATACAATTCTCAAAAAGTCATCGCATTTCTTGCAGAAAGAATACTAAATGTATTCATTCTTTACAAAATCAAGAAGGACAATATTAAAATACTTGAAAGGGACAGCTATTTTATTATTCAAGAATGCAAGTATTTTGATTTTAAGGTAATAAAAATACTCAATACTCAAGATAGAATTATTATTAATTTATTGGGCATAAAGATATCTTTAAGAAAGAAAGCAAAAAATGTTTAATAATATTTACAAGGGCAAAAAAGTTTTTATAACGGGACATACAGGTTTTAAAGGGAGCTGGCTTTGCTTGTGGCTTGGCGTTTTAGGAGCAAAAGTTGCAGGATATTCTCTTGAACCAAATACAACTCCTTCCATGTTTTCCGAATTAAATATTAGAGAAAAAATTGAAAAATCGGTTATCGGAAATATTCTGGACTCTGAAAAATTAGAAAAAGAAATGTCTGATTTCAAGCCTGACATCGTTTTTCATCTCGCGGCTCAACCCTTAGTAAGACTTTCTTACAACGAACCAAAACTTACTTACGAAACAAACGTTATGGGAACCTTGAATGTTCTTGAGGCTGCAAGAAAATGCAAATCAATAAAAGCATTTGTAAACGTCACAACTGATAAATGCTATGAAAATAAAGAAATAAACAGAGGTTACAGAGAAGACGAACCCATGGGAGGATATGACATGTATTCTTCATCAAAAGGGTGCGTTGAAATTATGTCCGCGTCGTACAGGCGTTCGTTCTTACAAGACAAAAATTCTTACGCTATGGCAACAGCAAGAGCGGGAAATGTTATAGGCGGAGGCGACTGGGCACAAGACAGACTAATTCCCGATTGTATTAAATCAATAAACAACAATAAAAAAATCGAAATCCGAAATCCTATTGCAATCAGACCATGGCAACTTGTGCTTGAACCTTTAAGCGGATATATTCTTTTAGGGCAAAAACTTTTAGAAGAAGGTAAAAAGTACGCAGAAGGTTTTAATTTTGGACCAAAAGAGGAAAGTGTTTTAAGGGTTCAGGATGTTGTTAAAAATGTTGTTGAAAATTACGGAAAAGGAGGAGTTACAGTCCTTAAGCAAGATAATTTGCATGAGGCAGGTATTCTGATGTTAAATATTGAAAAAGCAAAAGCAATTTTGAATTGGGAACCAACATACACGGCTGATTTTGCAATAAAAGAAACAGTTGAATGGTACAAGCATTTTTACGCAAAAGATGTTGATATGGTTGAATTTTCAATACGACAAATCAAAAATTATGAGGAGAAAATCACGTGGAGCAAGAATTACGCAATAAAGTAAAAGAAGCGGCGAAAGAATATTATAAAGAAGTTTTTGGAAATAAAAAACAATTTGATTACATTCCGCCTTCAGGTAAATTACTTGGCGAAGAAGAACTTTTAAACATGATTGATGCCTCTCTTGATATGTGGCTTACCGCAGGAAGATTTAACAGAGAATTTGAACAAAAATTCTCAAAATATCTTGGCGTTAAGTATGCTCTTTCAACAAATTCAGGTTCAAGCGCAAACCTGCTTGCGCTATCTTCCTTAACTTCACAAAAACTTAAAGAAAGAAGACTTAAGAGAGGCGATGAAGTAATAACCGTTGCAGCGGGTTTCCCGACAACAATTAATCCGATTATTCAAAACGCACTTATCCCAGTATTTATAGATTGCGAAATCGGAACATATAATATCAACGCAAATTTAATTGAAGATGCAATAACAGATAAAACCAAAGCCGTATTTTTGGCACATACCCTCGGAAATAGCTACGATTTGGACAAAATTATGAAGTTAGCCGAAAAATACAACCTGTGGGTGATTGAAGACAGCTGTGATGCACTGGGCGGAGAATATAAAGGCAAAAAAATCGGAACAATAGGGCACATAGGAACATTTAGCTTTTATCCCGCACACCATTTAACTATGGGCGAAGGAGGTGCTGTTGTCACAAACGACCCTGAACTTTATAAGATAATTATGTCATTTAGAGATTGGGGGAGAGATTGCTGCTGTCCTCCCGGACATGACGGAGTATGCGGAAAAAGGTTTACTCAAAAATCGGGTAATCTTCCTTACGGTTATGACCACAAATATACTTATTCTCATGTGGGATATAATCTTAAAATTACAGATTGGCAGGCGGCGCTCGGTTGTTCTCAAATAGAAAAACTTGACGGTTTTCTTGAAATAAGAAGAAAAAATGCCGAAATGCTTACCCAAAAGTTGTCGGATTTAACCGAATATTTAATTTTGCCAAAAATAAACGAAGGAATTAAACCTTCTTGGTTTGGTTATTTGATTTCAGTAAAAAAAGATGCCCCTTTCACAAAACAAGAGATTGTTGAATATTTGGAAAATAACAAAATAGGCACACGTCAGCTATTTGCAGGTAATATTTTAAGACAGCCCATGATTGTTGATAATTCTGAAATTAAATTTAGAATTTCTAATTCAAATCTTATGACATCTGCCGATTTAAATGAAAATTGGTATAAAAAACTTCCAAACACCGAATTTATTATGAACAATACCTTTTGGGTCGGCACATTTCCCGCGCTTGGCGAAGAAGAAATCACAAAAATTTCAGATACAATTCACAAATTTGTTGAGGATAAAAAGTAATGAAATTTACTAAATTAGAAATTGAAGGCGCATATTTAATAGAACTTGAAGAACATAAAGACGAAAGGGGTTCATTTGCGCGTCAATTTTGTAGAAATGAACTGTCAAAATACGGCATTGATTTTGATATAAAGCAATGCAATATCTCAAAAAATTATAAAAAAGGTGTTTTAAGAGGAATGCACTTTCAAAAAGAACCTTACCCGGAGATAAAAATGGTTTCTTGTTTTAAAGGTGCGGTTTATGATGTTATTGTTGATTTAAGAAAAAATTCTAAAACGTATTTGAAATGGATTGGAACAGAACTTAGTGAAAACAATAATAAAATGCTTTATATTCCCCAAGGTGTAGCACATGGTTTTCAAACTTTAGCTGATGATACGGTTCTTTATTATCAGCTTGGCGAATTTTTTATAAGCGAATATTATGACGGCGTTAGATATGATGACCCAAAAATCGGGATAAAATGGCCCGAATGTGAAAACAAAATAATAAATGAAAGAGACAGAAATTATAAGCTGTTATAATCTTTTAATGAAATTATTTTAAATTCGTCGGGTCGAAAACTCAAAAGTATTACCACATCTGCAATTTTTGTTTTTTATTTAATTTTAAAATCAATTATAACTTTTTATTTCTTTTGTTCTGATTTGAGAACAATTGTTCTTAGATTAGAACAATAATTAGATTATGAAAGAACAAAAACAAAAACTCCAAAAAACGCTGGGCGAGGTTATTAAAAATTATCGCTTGAATAAGTCAATAAGCAAACTGTCTAACGAAATTGACTTAAGCAAATCAATTTGGTCTGAGTTAGAAAAAGGGGGTAAAGACATCCAATTTTCAACATTATGGCGCATAGCAGAAGCGCTGGATGTAAGACCGTCAGCCATTTTAAAAGAAATTGAAACGAGAGTCGGCAAAGATTTTTCTTTTATTGAAGAAAAGAGTTAACCATGGAAAAAATAATTACAAAAAAATTGCTTTTGACGGGCGGGACAGGACTTATAGGTAAAGAATTACCGGCTTACTTAAAGAAGCTCGGTTTCGATATTTATGCAATAACAATTGATGAAAATAATCCTGATTGCGGTGTTCATTGGATAAAGGGCAATTTGTTTGATGAAAACTTCATTAAAAATACTATGGAAGATATAAAACCTCTTTATCTTTTAAATATGGCATGGGTTACAACAGGAAATTATCTTCAATCAGAAATTAATAACTCTTTTTTAGATGCGGGAGTTAATTTAATTAAATATTTTGCGCAAAATGGCGGGAAAAGAGCAGTTTACGCAGGAACTTGTTTTGAATATAAATTTAAAGATGAACCCTTAAAGGAGAATGATGAACTTGACCCAAACAAAACACTTTACACCCTGACGAAAGATAAGCTGCATAAAAAGGCGGAAGCGTTTGCAAAAGAAAACAATATAAGTTTCGGATGGGGCAGGATTTTTTATGTTTACGGCAAGAACGAAGATAAAAGCCGTCTTACCGGTATGGTGACGGATAAGTTAAAAAATAATGAGGAAGTAATTATAAAATCGGGAAGTTTAAAAAAAGATTATATGTACACAAAAGATATTGCAGGCGCGTTTGCAAAATTTCTAAATTCAAATGTTGAAGGCGCCGTTAATATCTGCACCGGAAATCCTGTTTCCATAAAAGATTATGTTTTAGCTATGGCACGTGAAGTAAATAAGGAAGAATTGATTATATTTAAAGATGAGCCGAGCAATCAGCCCCCTGTTATTGCAGGCGACAATTCAAGGCTCTTAAATGAAGTCGGATACGAAATAGAATACGATTTATATACCGCAATTAAAGAAATTTTATCCGCATAATTTAATAAAATTAAAAATTTTCTAAATATTTTATTTTTTGTGCCGTAAACATGAAAAGAATTTAACATATAAGGAAACAACCATGAGCTTATTAGACGGTATTAGAGCAATAAGTGCCAGATTTGGTCTGAGTACATCTTCCGCAACTTTGAAAAAAACTTCAAGCAGCGGGGTAAAAACCCGAGATACAGAAGATGACTTAATAGATGAAAGCTCCCTTGACGGCACGCTGACAGCTAACTCGGCACAGCATTCAAAAATATTAGAAGCTTTGGAAAAGCAGGAAAAAGAAAAAAAACGAATAGAATCTGAAATCAAAAGTCTGGAAGCAGAGATTGAATCTTTGACTAAACAGTTATCTCGTGCAACAGGAGCCGGAGCAAAAAAAATTCAAAATGAAATAGATAGTAAAAACAGCCAAATATCTTCTCTTGAAAACAGTTTATCCCGTATTAATCGAGCAATTGCAACAATGCAAGACGTTGCTTCAAAGAGCGAGATGCTTGAAAATACTATACTTCTGCAGAAAGCTATAAAATCTAAAAATATTGGTGCAAACAATAATGACGGCACACAGCAGGAGACGGAAGCCGCAGCCTATAATTCAGGCTCAAGATTTAAAGGTTATAATTCTGAGAGAGGCAACGCCCTTCTAAATGCTGCAAAGTCCATGTACGGCAATGTAAAAAGAGGAAACAATCATTGCGCAAAAGGGGTTTCGCAGGCTATAAGCTCAGTTTTTGGATATTATCCGGGCAAAAACGGTAATAATTACGATGACTTTTTGGAAAAAAGAAGCGATTGGAAAGAGATAACAAACGAAATTAAAAACGTTGATGATTTATCCAATCTTCCGGCAGGCGCCGTTGTTTCTTGGGATTCCTTCGGAACAGGTGCTTCTGCAAGATACGGGCATGTATATATAGCAGACGGCAAAGGCGGCGAAATAAGCGATTACTATTCCGCGTCAAATAAAGAAAGAAACAGATATAGAGCGTCAACCGGCGGAAAATTCAGAGTTTTTATTCCTGTATAGTTTTTAAAAGGGTTCTTTTTAAGAACCTTTTTTATTTTGTGTAATTATCATGAAACAGTTAATTATTTTTTTATATTAAACATTATTTGAAATTGTTACATTTCTTTATCTTTTACCTTGTTTTTCGCTGTATATTGTGATTTATATATATTTTTCAGATTGTTTAATTCTATATATTTAAAAAAATAATTATATGAAAAACTTCAAAAAATACATGATTTTTCTTGTAATTGCTTGCATTTACAAATTTACCATGCATAATTAAGTAGCGCAGCATTAAAAAAGGAAAAAAATGTCTAAAGATGTAATTGAATTTGAAGGTAAAATACTTGAATCATTGCCAAACGCAATGTTTAGAGTTGAGCTTGAAAACGGACATGAAATCCTTGCTCATATTTCAGGAAAAATCAGAAAAAACTTTATAAGAATTTTGCCTGGCGATATGGTGAAAGTTGAGATGACCCCGTACGATCTTTCACGCGGAAGAATAACTTACAGACTCAAATAATTTGAAGGAATTTTAAAATGAAAGTAAGAGCATCAGTTAAAAAAATGTGCAAAGACTGCCAAATTATTAAAAGACGCGGCAGAGTAACAGTTGTGTGCAAACACCCGAAACACAAACAAAGACAAGGTTAAGGAGAAAATAAATGGCAAGATTGGCTGGGGTTGATTTACCCCGTAATAAAAGAATGATTATCGCACTTACTTATATCTATGGTATAGGACCAACAAGAAGTGCAAAAATCTTAGCAGCTTCAAATATATCACCTGACTTAAGAACAGACGACTTAACAGATGATGATATTAAAAAATTAAGAGACGAAATTTCTCACTACACAATTGAAGGTGACTTAAAACGTGAAGAATCACTTAATATCAAACGTTTAAGCGAAATAGGTTCATACAGAGGTCTTCGTCACAGAAGAAAATTACCCGTAAGAGGTCAAAGAACAAAAACTAATGCCAGAACCAGACGCGGTAAAAAATCAGGACCTATTGCAAATAAGAAAAAAGTTTAATAATTAACATTAAAGGAATAATATAATGGCTAAACCAACAACAAAAACTAAAAAGAAAGAAAGAAAGAACGTATTACAAGGTACTGTTTTTATACAAAGTACTTTTAACAATACGATTGTCACTTCAACAGATTCTCAAGGCAACGCTATTGCTTGGGCGTCAGCCGGCGTTTGCGGTTTTAAAGGTGCCAGAAAAGGAACTCCTTTTGCTGCACAATCTGCCGCAGAATTAGTTGCTAAAAAATCAATTGATCAAGGTATGAAAAAAGTTGAAGTTTACATTAAAGGACCAGGTTCAGGTCGAGAAACCGCTATAAGAGCAATCCAAGGCGCAGGATTAGAAATTACATTGATTAAAGATGTAACTCCAATTCCTCACAACGGTTGCCGTCCTCCAAAGAAACGCAGAGTATAAACTTAAAGGAAAATAAAAATGGCTAGATATACAGGACCAACAAACAAATTATACAGAAACTACGGCGTAAAAGATTTATCAAACCGTAAGCTTGTAACATCAATGAGAACTACTCAATCAGGTCAACATGGTGCAGCAAGAAAAAAACCTTCTGATTACGCACTTCACTTAAAAGAAAAACAAAAAATCAGAATGACATATTTAGTAAACGAAAAACAATTTGCTAAATACTACAACACCGCATCAAGAAAAAATGGCGTTACGGGTACAATTCTTTTACAAATATTAGAATCAAGACTTGACAACGTTATCTTCAGAGCAGGTTTTGCGATTACACGTAAACAATCAAGACAAATGGTTAATCACGGACATTTTCTTGTTAACGGTAAAAAGGTTGATATCCCTTCATATTTGTTAAAAGAAGGCGATGTTATTACAGTAAAAACAAGAAGTGAAAAATTCATTACTTCAGTTCAAGAATCAATCGATATGGCATTAACTTATGCTTGGATTACGGTTGATAAAAAAGAACTTAAAGTAACGTTCGACAGAATTCCAAACAGAGAAGAAATTGACCCTGAATTCAAAGAACAACTTGTTATTGAGTACTATTCAAAATAGAATGATTGGAGATAAATCAATATGGAACTTAAAATTAAAAATGTTACAACAACAACCGGTTCTGACGGTTCTCAATATGGTAAATTTGTTATTGAACCGCTGGAAAAAGGTTTTGGTGCCACAATCGGTAACTCTTTAAGAAGAGTATTGCTTTCAAGCCTTGAAGGCGCTGCTGTTACATCAGTCAGAATTGAAGGCATTTCACACGAATACACATCAATTCCCGGTGTTGTTGAAGATGCAATTGATATAATGTTAAACCTAAAAGGACTTGTAATTAAAAGCGAAAGCAAAGATATTCAACATTTAAGAATTGATGCTACAACGGCAGGTCCCGTATTAGGTTCTGATATTAAACTTCCGGCAGGTGTTAAGGTTATCAACCCTGATTGTTTAATTTGTACACTTGCGGAAGGCGGTTCATTCCACGCAGATATCGTAGTTGAAACAGGTAAAGGCTACATCAGCCAAGACGTATTGAAAAACCCAAAAAGCGGTTATCCAATCGATATGCTTCCAATTGATGCATTGTTCTTACCTATTAAAAGAGTCAGCTACGTTGTAGAGCCTGCGAGAGTTGGTGAAGATTTAAACTATGACAAATTAACAATTGAAATTTGGTCTAACGGTTCAGTTGATGTTAACCAAGCATTAAGCCAAGCTTCAGAATTGTTAATTGATCACTTTAAACAAATCTCAGCAATAGTTGGCAAAGGTTCAAACACTATTGAAGAAGAAATGGTAGAAGATTCTCCTAAAGTTGAAGAAGTTGCTCCTTCATTCACAATAGAAGACCTTGAACTTTCAGTTCGTGCATATAATTGCTTAAAAAGAGCAAGCATAAACTCAATGGCTGAACTGTTAAAAAAATCAGAACATGATTTATTAAACATTAAGAATTTCGGTAAAAAATCGTCCGACGAAGTAATTGAAAAATTACACGAAGTAGGTTTGGAACTTCAACCAAATCCTGAAGGAATTGACGATTTAGAATTGATATAAAAACAAAGGAAAAAATAAAATGAGACACCAATGCAAAACAAATAAATTAGGAAAAGCAGCTGACCAAAGAAAAGCTTTGCTTCGCTCTTTGGCAACAGAACTTTTTGTGCATGGCGAAATCACAACAACAATGACAAGAGCAAAAGCCCTTGCTCCGTATGCTCAGCATGTTATTACACTTGCTAAAAAAGGTGATTTAGCAGCAAGAAGACAAGCAGGTAAATACATTTTCGATAAAGAACTTTCAAACTATATCGACCTTGAAACGGGTGAAATGTTTGATACAATGCCTGAAGGTAAGAAACTTCCTAAGGCTACCGTTCTAAGAAAATTATTCTGCATTATTGGTAAAAAATATGCGACAAGAAACGGCGGATATACAAAAATATTCAGACAAGTTCCTCGTCGCGGCGACAACGCTGAAATGGCATTAATCCAACTTACATAAGATGCCAAGATATAAAATAACCATTCAATATCTCGGACAAAACTTTAAGGGAAGCCAAAAACAGCTAAACGCAAGAACAGTCCAAGATGAGCTTGAAAAAGCACTCAGTACTTTGACACAACAAAAAATAAGCACAATCTTTTCGGGAAGAACCGACTCGGGCGTGAATGCCAAAGGACAGGTTGTACATTTTGATTATAACGGCGAAATTGCCATTTATAACTTAAATTGCGTCCTGCCAAAAGATATAAGAGTTATTAAACTCACAACGGTAAACAAAAAGTTTCACGCACAAATGAGCGCAAGAGTAAGGCATTATCAATACAAAATTCGAAACTCAAATGTCGAAGATGTATTTGATACCTGCACACTCCACTACAGACACAAACTAAATCTTGAAAGGATAAACGAGTCGCTCTCTTATTTAATAGGAGAACACGATTTCAGTGCTTTTAAGTCATCTTCCGATAATCCTGCAAAAATTTGTACAATATACAAAGCACATGCAGTGAAGATTGGAGATGTTATAAAAATAGATATTGTAGGGAACAGATTTCTCTATAATATGGTAAGAACAATAGTAGGAACTCTTTTAATGATTGAAAAGGACAACCTTCCACCCGCTAAAATGAAGGAAATTCTTAAATCAAAAGACAGAGCACAGGCAGGAGCCACAGTAAATCCGATTGGTCTTACACTCATGAAAGTAGAATACAAAAACAGATACAGGAAAGGCAAGATAAATGAAAACATTTAGCGCAAAACCTCTGGAAGTTGAAAGAAAATGGTATGTAATTGACGCTGACGGTCAAACACTTGGCCGCGTTGCCGTTGCTGCCGCTAACTTGCTAAGAGGTAAGCATAAACCACAATATACACCACACGTTGATACAGGTGATTTTGTTATTATTGTCAATGCTGAAAAAATAACAGTTTCAGGTAAAAAAGAAACAGACAAAATTTACTATCATCACACAGGTTATCCGGGCGGATTAAGAGCGGCATCTTTTAAAGAACTAATGGAAAAAGCACCTACACGCGCACTTGAAAAAGCTGTTAAAGGCATGTTACCTCATAATACATTGGGCGACAGCCAATTCCAAAAACTTAAAGTGTACGCAGGTTGTGAACACCCTCATTCAGCACAAAAACCTGTTGCTTATGAAATAAAAGGAGCAAATGAATAATGGTTAAAGAAGAAAATAAAAACGAAATAATGACAACAGGAAGAAGAAAATGCGCTATTGCAATTGCGAAGGTTGTTCCTGGAAAAGGCAGAATTTACGTTAACGGCAAAACACTTAAAAACTATTTGGGAAACCGTCCGACACTTGAAATGATGATTTATCATCCGCTTGTTTTAACTGATAACCAAGACAAATTTGACATTAGAGTTAAAGCAGTGGGCGGCGGTATTAGCGCACAAGCAGGTGCAATCAGACATGCAATTTCAAGAGCATTACTTGAAACGGGCGAAGATAATAAAGCAGCATTAAAACAAGAAGGTCTTCTTACTCGTGATGCAAGAATTAAAGAACGTAAAAAATACGGTAGAAAAAGAGCAAGAAAACGCTTCCAATTCTCAAAAAGGTAAGAATTTTTCTATATTATACAAAATGGGTCCTATCAAAGGACCCATTTTGTTTTAAAATTTCTTTCAAATTTTCTTGCAAATTCCGTAAAATCTGTCATAATAAGAATATCAAACAAAAAAGGAGAAAAAGAAAATGGAAGAAATCAAAAAACTCACGGGGGGG
>CANQDZ010000022.1 GCA_947594025.1 Candidatus Gastranaerophilales bacterium | reverse complement strand
AATATCGAGAACTATCTGATTTTAAGATAAATCTATCAAATGATAAAGGCGCAGCCTTCTAAGTTAATATCGAAGGTTATCTATGATAAAAATCTATCAAGTGTTATGGGCGAAGCCCTCCTAATTTCTTAAGGTCTATGACCTTAAGAAATTAAGCTCTTTAATACTTCATCTCCCACCCTTCTTCCATGATACGTCCTGCACAAGTGCCGCCTTCAGAACTTTTAGTGCATGCTACATCGCTGCTTTCGTTTTTCCAATAAACTTCACAAGATTCAAGGTTTTCGTATTCGCAGCTTGAACTATCGAAAACGGCAAAATCAGCACCGCCTGCAGGGTATAATGTGCCGTCATTTCCTAGTTCAAACTCAAATAAATCACGACCTAAAACATTTGGACCCTTTGGTCCGTTGACATCAATATCTGTATAACCTACATACTCCCAAAGTTTTGTTTTAGTGTTTCTTGTTTCCTGAAATTCTTTTAAAGAAGAACATGTTTTAGCACCACAATTCGCTGCTTGTGGAGTTTTGTATAAATAAAAATATAAAAAAGTGCCGTCTGCTAAATAAATTGCAGAATCATACGGATCGAGGTCATCACCGTTTAGATATTTATATTTCGGGTTGTATTCATCAGGGATATTTCCTGAACCATATACTGCAGCAACTTTAAAGGTTTTAAAAAATTCATTTTTAAAATCTGCATTATGACTCTGCATAATTTCATATGTATCGATGGAATATGACGGTATTTTTGACCATAGGGTAGTGTCTGTAAGTTTTGTAACTCCGTCATTTGCCATCATTGTTCTAAAGGCATTAGTTAAATTGTTGTACGACTTTTTAAGCTGAGTGACATACATTTTCTTTTGATAATTTGTGATAACGGTAGGTATTGTAAGTGCTGCGACAACACCAATTATTGCCAATGTGATGAGTACTTCTGCAAGTGTGAATGCTTTAATTTTTTTTGATAGATTAGTTGAATTTAATCTTTTTCTAACGTTTTGATTTAGGTTAGAAGCTTGAGAACTTGTAGCCCCCCCCCCCGTGAGTTTTTTGTTTCTTCCATTTTCTTTTTCTCCTTTGTTAGTTAACACTTTCATTATGACAGATTTTTTAGATTTTTCAACGTTTTCAAGGTCTTTTTTAAACTAATTGTAAACAATTGTAACAAAAAATTGTCTTAAATCTAAAGTTCATTAAAAAAATGTCGTTAAGAATAACATCAAACAACAGGGAGTATAAAATGACACTAAGCGAAATCTCTAAAATAAATCTTTCAACTTTAAAAGAAACTGTATTGTTTGGCAATAAAGAAAAGGTTGAAAAGGAAGCAAAACAAGAGGAAACTAAACCTCAAACACAAGTTAACCACAAGAACTCTGAAGATATTTTGGATGCTTTGGCATTATCAGGTTCTCAAAACAAATCTATCCACAAATTAAATGTTATTAATCCTTCTAAATATTTAACACCGGAAAGGATTGAAGACATTCAAAAATCAATGGGCGTTTTTGAAGAAGGCGTTCAAGCAAATCTTAATATAATTGACCAAGAACTTGGCGGCGATTATTTATCAGCCGGCGAAAAGCTTGAACTTGCAGCCAGAATGATGATTTAACAAGATTTTTCTCAACAATTCATATCACTCCTTGTCTGTATAATATTTAACCCTTTACTGAAAAGTAAAGGGCTTTTTATGCAACTTTTTACTTTAATTCTCGTCACTAGTTCATGTTGAGGATTGAGGTGAATATGTTGGAGAAAAGAAACTGCTTAGAGAGCTCCTCTGATTATAATTTTGAAGAGGAAGTTCAAACATTTGATATTATTGCGGATAACAAGGAAACTCTGCAAGTTTATTTAAAAGAAATAGGAAGAATAAAGCTTCTTGATAAAAAAATTGAAGCCGAGCTTGGTGAAAAAATTATAAACGGAACAAAAGAAGAAGCAGAAATGGCAAAGAAAAAACTTGCGCAATCAAACCTTAGACTCGTTGTAAATATCGCAAGGAAATACACGGGTCATGGTGTTCCTTTTATTGATTTAATTCAAGAAGGTTCGCTCGGACTTATGAAAGCAACCCAAAGGTTTGACTATACAAAAGGTTTTAGGTTTTCAACCTATGCAACTTGGTGGATAAGGCAGACAATTTTAAGAGCCATTGCGAATAATTCAAGAACAATCAGAATTCCCGTTCATATGTATGACAAAATAAGACTCATTAAAAAAGCAAGCTTAGAACTCGGTATGAAATTGGGGCGTGAGGCAACAGATGTTGAACTTTCAGAATCTTTAAATATGAGTGAGAGAAAAATTAAAGCAATAAAAAAGGCTATGTTTAAAGAGCCTGTAAGTTTAGACACCCCTGTTGCGGATGATTTATGTATTGAGGATTATATTTCGGACGATGAGGAAAAATATCCTGAAAATAAAGCGGATAAAAAGTTCTTGCAGGAAGATGTAAATGAAATTATAGAAAAACTTCCTCAAAAAGAGAAATATATAATCGAAAACAGGTTTGGAATAAATAAAAGCAGGATAAAAACTCTTGAAGAAATAGGTCGTGACTTATCGTTTTCAAAAGAAAGAATAAGACAAATTCAATGCGAGACAATAAGAAAGCTGAAAAGAAATAAAAACGTTATAGAATTAAAAGATTATATAAATTAATCTTCTTCGCCATATTGGGCATTTTCGGTTTCTTTTTGAAGAATGAAAATGATTTTGTCAAGTTCGCCCACAAGAATTTCATCATGCTTTTTCAGATACTCCGGAGTATATTCTTCTTCAAGGACGGGTTGATATTTAGAGTAAAAGTTTGCATTATATTTAAGATTGCCCAAAACTTTTGCTCTATAGTTAACCTCTTGGAGAAGATTGTAGCTTTCAGTCATACTCTCGGGCTGATTTTGATAGTCTTTTTTAAGGCGCATAACATAAAGGTCAAGCGTATTAACGCCTGAATTATATTTTTGAATATTATCGCCATACTCTTTGGTTATATTTCTTAGTTTTTCAGCTATAGGGATAATTGCCAAAATATCATTATAGTATTTAGAAGGTTCTTTCTTTTTTACAATTACATCCACAAAAACGGCATCGTCAGTCGGACCTTTAATCAAATTTTCTTCCGACAATGGTTCCGTCACAATGCCTTTTTCAAGTTTTGGTTTTGATGATTTTTGTTTATACTGAAAATATTTTGAAATTGAGGGCAGTGTTCCCACATAGCCTTGTCCTTCTTTTTTCTTTTTGGCAAAGGCGGGACTTTGTAAAAATAACAAAGAAAAAATCACCAAATATATTGTTGTTTTTGATAAAAATTTCATACTTATTTTAAATTATACTCATTTTTTTCTAAAAGTGAACTTTATTATATTTACTTTGAAGATGAATAAAATCAAGATTTAAAAAATCTTCAACCCCGTAACATGCTATATCTAAAACCTTGTTTAATTTTTCAACTTCACTAAAGTTTTGAAGCACAAAATGCTCTAACGGCATTTGAGGAGGCTGAGGACCAATCCCCACTTTTAATCTTGGAAAATCTGATGAACCTATCTCATTTATAATTGATTTAATACCGTTATGCCCGCCGTCAGAGCCTTTTTCTCTAAAACGGAGTGCACCTAAAGGGATTGAAACATCATCAAAAACAACAAGGATATCCTGAGGTTTGAGCTTATAAAAATTCATCATTTTAGAAACCGCAATACCTGATAAATTCATATAAGTTTTAGGAAGAAGAAAAAGAACATCGTTATCCTTTGCAAAAAAACCTTCAAACTTATCCGTAAGGGTCAGTTTTCTTTTTTCAAGCACTCTGTCTAACACCATAAAACCTACGTTGTGTCTTGTATTTTTATATTTAATTTCAGGATTTCCAAGCCCTATTATTGCTTTCATACCTTACCTTATATTTCTTTCAATTTTAAAAATTTTTTAAATGTCCGATAAAAATACCTCAAGTGGTGATTTTTAAAAGCATTAAAGAGGTTATTTATATAATATCATATTAGTGAGGCAAAAAGATGTCAATTCAAAATAAAAGTAACACCAAAGAAAAAAGTTCTACAAAGGTTACAAATTTTCTTGAAAAAAACAATTTACATAAAAAAGAATTTGCTCAAATGGTCGGTGTGACGCTATCTTACGTTTATAACCTAATAGATGAAAATATCCCGTTTTCAAGCAGAGGAACGACGCTTGAAAGAATTGCAACAGTTATGGATATTTTACCCGAGGAATTTGACGAATACTTAATTCAAGAAGAACCAACACCTTATAATCCGATTTTAGATAAAATTAAAACAAGCCTTAAAAATAAAAAGATATCCACGCTTGATTTTTTAAAGATGTTTGAACGCAAAAAAAGACTTGATATAGTTGATATTTTAAGAGGTGCAAAACCAATCCCCATTGATTATGAACAAATTAAAGCTTTCTGCGACATTTTAAAAATGGATACCGAGGAAAGCATAAATCTTTGGAGAGAAAGGCTTACGGAACATTTAAAAAACAACGGATTTGACATTGAAAAAGAAAAAGAACTTTTAGATGAAATGTTTAAATCCGCAAAAAAATATCTTGAAAAGAAATCTACTTAATTAAAGCCTGAATTTCTTTAAAATTAGGGTGTTTAGAGGTTTTAAGGAGTTCAAAAAGCAAAATCTCAAGGGATAAAATGCTTGCTCCTTTTGCCTTTAAAAGCTTGAGTCCCGTGTTGAAATCCTCATCATGCCTGCTCTTTGAAGCATTTTTCACAACAAACACTTCATATCCTTTTGAAATAAGGTCAAGAGCTGTTTGTAAAACACAGATATGAAGCTCTATCCCAAACAAAATCACCTGCTTTTTAGAACTTTTTTGAATTGCGTTTAAAATATCTTCCTGCAAAAGTGCCGAAAACGCTTGTTTTTCAAAAACACGGGTTTTACTGTTATATGAAGATTTAATATTTTCCAAAGTTGAACCTAAACCCTTTGGATACTGTTCGGTAACAATAACGGGTATATCAAGTATATTGGAAGCTTTAATTATTTTATTTGCATTATCGGCTTCTAAATCCGCACCTGTTGAACCGACAAGTTTTTCTTGAAAATCTATCATTAAAACTAAAACATTATCTTTGTTAATCATTTTTATCCTTGTTTTTATCCAATGTAAATTGAAGAAAATTACCTATTAAATTTTCATTCCATACTTTAATTGTATCAGGCAAATCCAAAATATAATGCGTAAAATTCCAAATATATTTGATATTTCCTTTAATCAAATAATCGGCTGCCTTTTGCGCAGAACGTCTTGGAACCGTTAAAATTGCAACATCAACATTCATTTTTTTTGATAATTCCGGCAAATCCTTTATATCATATATTTTTTTGTTATTAATGGCAGTTCCGATTTTGTTTTCATCGGTATCAAAAAGAGCAATTACGTTTAAACCGTAGCTTTGAAAACGGTCATATTTTGCAATTGCCGCACCAAGATTTCCTGCACCTATAATAAAAACGTCTTTAACATCTTCAAAACCGAGTGCTTTTTCTATTGATTTTTTAAGCGCCTTAACGTCATAACCAACGTTGCATTTGCCTGTATTATTTAAAAGTTTTATATCTTTTCTTACTTGAGAGTTATCAAGCTTTAACAAATTTGCAATTTTAACGCTTGAAATATACTCGCAGCTATTTTCCTCATAATCAGCCAAAATACAATGATATAAGGTTAAACGATTTATTACTTTGCTTGTGAGCTTATCATTCATAATTTAAAAACAGAGGCGATATAAAATCGCCTCTTTATCTTATTTAATTAGTATTTACCTTCAAAAGCATCGATATAAAGTTGTTTAATGTCTTCCATTAAAGGATATACGGGGTTTGCACCCGTGCATTGGTCATCAAATGCAAGCTCAACCATTTTATCAAGTTTTGCATAGAATTCACCTTTAGCATCTTTAGAACCTTGTTTTTCCAAGAATTCTTTAATTGAATTTGGAAGTTCAACTTCCTTCATCAATTCGTCAATTGCTTTGATTAGGTTTTCAGTTTTTTCGACATCATCCTTACCCTTAATTTTCAATTCGTCAGCAATTTGGGCATAGCGTTTAATTGCTTGAGGGAATTTATATTGAGGGAAGGTTGCTTGTTTTTTAGGACAATCTGTTGCGTTATATCTGATTACTTGTTTTATAAGTAATGCGTTTGCAACACCGTGAGGAATGTGGAACATTGCCCCTAATTTATGTGCCATGGAGTGGCATAATCCCAAGAAAGAGTTTGCAAATGCCATAGCTGCAATTGTTGCCGCATAGTGCATTTTTTCTCTTGCGATAGGGTCATTTGCTCCTTCATGGTATGAACGAGGCAAGTATCTGAATACAAGCTTGCAAGCCTCAAGTGCATTTGAGTTTGTAAAGTTTGTAGCCATACAAGATACATAAGCTTCAATTGCGTGGACGAGAGCGTCGATACCTGATGCGGAAGTTAATCCTTTTGGCATACCGTCAACAAAGTTAGGGTCAACAATTGCCATATTAGGAGTTAAAGCATAATCTGCAATTGCGTATTTAACGCCGCTTTTATCATCTGTGATAATAGAGAATGGTGTTACCTCCGAACCTGTACCTGAAGTTGTCGGAATACAAACCATTGTAGCCTTTTTACCAAGTTCAGGAAGCATGCAAATTCTTTTTCTTATATCCATAAATCTCATTGCAATATCTTCAAACACTGTATCAGGTTGTTCGTACTTTAACCATAAGATTTTTGCAGCGTCCATAGGAGAACCGCCGCCAAGTGCGATAATTACATCAGGTTCAAAAGGTTTCATGATAGCAAATGCTTCTTCGATTGTTGATAATGTCGGGTCAGGTTTAACATCGAAGAATACTTCATGGTCAATTCCGATTTCGTCTAATATTTTTGTAACTTGATCGGCTGCACCTGAGTTAAATAAAAATCTATCCGTAACGATAAATGCTTTCTTTTTACCTGTAAGTTCTCTCAACGCAAGGTCAGTAGCACCTCTTTTGAAGTATATTTTTTGTGGAACCTTGAACCAAAGCATATTTTCTCTCCTTTCAACAACTTTCTTGTAGTTCAATAAATCATTTACACCAACGTTTCCTGAAACGGAGTTTCCGCCCCAAGAACCGCAGCCGAGTGTTAATGACGGTTCTAAACGGAAGTTGTATAAGTCACCTATACCGCCTTGGCTTGAAGGTTGGTTTATAAGTACACGACATGAGGGCATTTTTTGTGCATAAGCATCAATTCTGTCTTTCTTGCGTTCATCGGTGTAAAGAACGGATGTGTGACCTGCACCGCCGCGTGATACAAGGTAATATGCCTTTTCTGCGGCATCTTCAAAAGAACTTGCTTTATACATAGCTAAGATTGGAGATAATTTTTCTCTTGAGAACGGGTCTTCCCAATCAACTTCTTTTCTTTCACCAATAAGAACTTTAGTATCAACCGGCACATCAAATCCTGCAAGTTTTGCGATTGTATGAGCTTTTTGACCGACTATCTTAGGATGAGCCGTTCCTCTTGTCGGATCAATGAAACCAAAATCAATTAGTTTTTTGATTTCAGTTTTGTTCATAATATGAGCGCCGCGGTATTCAAGTTCTTTTTTAACTTCTTCATAAATACTGTCTATAACGATGATTGATTGTTCGGAAGCACATATCATACCGTTATCGAATGTTTTTGACATAAGAACTGATGAAACCGCCATTTGAATATCGGCTGTTTCGTCAATTACGGCTGCTGTGTTACCCGGACCGACACCAAGAGCAGGGTGACCTGAAGAATAAGCTGCAGTAACCATGCCCGGTCCGCCTGTTGCTAATATACAAGCGATTTGAGGGTTTTTCATAAGAGCGCCTGACAACATAACGCCGTCTGCTTCAGGAGCAACATCAATCCAAGCTATAATATCTTTCGGAGCTCCTGCTTCAATTGCAGCTTCAAGAACGATTTTTGCAGCTTCAATTGTAGATTTTTTAGCACGAGGGTGAGGTGAAAAGATGATGCCGTTTCTTGTTTTTAAAGAGATAAGTGATTTGAAAATAGCAGTTGAAGTAGGGTTTGTTGTAGGAACAATACCTGCTAAAACACCCAAAGGTTCAGCTACGACTTTTACACCGTTAACTTTGTCATCTTCAATTACACCGCAAGTTTTTGTGTTTTTGTGTTTGTTGTAAATGTATTCTGCCGCATAGTGATTTTTAATAATTTTGTCTTCCAAAACACCCATGCCTGTTTCCTCAACAGCCATGCGAGCAAGCGGAATACGAGCTTTATCGGCAGCGGTTGCAGCTGCTTTAAAAATTTTGTTTACCTGTTCTTGGGTAAATGTTGAATATTCTTTTTGAGCTACAGCAACTCTTGCAACAAGAGCATTAAGCTGTTCAACATTTGAAATTAACCCTGTTTCTTTGTTTTTCTTAGTTGTCATGATATCCTTTCCTTTAATTCGTGATTTTCTTCACAATTACAAATTAACAAAAAATAATTGTTTTGTCAACACTTATTTTAAATATAAAGCAAAACATTTTAAGGCAATTAAGATTTTCTGCCTTTGTTTTTTTTCTTTTTCATAAGCTCAACTTTGGCATTATCAACAGAAATTTTAGCAAGGGGCTTTTTGGTTGATTTATCGTGGAAAATAAGCCAATGTTTTCTTTTTCTGTCATGCACGCTGAATGATAAACTGCCAACCGCGCTTTCCCCCGATTTTATGGTTTTAAACCACAATGAATCATCTTTGTTGAAAGGGGAAGGGTAAAAAACGTTGTTAACATCGCTTATAAGCGTAATATCAAAGGTTGAAAAGCTTTTATCCGAATTATTTTTAATAATTAAATTCAAAGTAATGGTGTTATCAATTCCAAAAGGGTCTTTTTCATATTTTACATTTGTGATGTTAACATCAAGTCCGTCATAAGTTATTTCTTCCTGCTTAAAAGCATCATCTTGAAAAACGGGAAGTTCAATATTTGAAAGCATTTTAACTTTGATTTTATCTCCCGGTTTAATTAAAACTCCGTCCCCTTTTCTTCTAACCGCATGAACAAGCCCCGCAACACCTCCTATTGCGGCACCGCCTGCAATTGTATAGCCTTGAGACGCAATTGCGGCTTCAAGACCTAAAAGATTTAACGCAAACAAACCGCCTGCCACACCGCCTGCAATTGTATAGCCTGTGTGCTCAGCAACACCTTTAACTATTGCTTTTGGGGCTGAATCTTTTGTGGATATTGAACCTTGAATTGGAATTTGTCTGCCGTCAGGCGTAATCAAATAATCAAAATCCAAGATAATCCAGCCGTCACGTCCCATATTTTTAGGGTCAACTATTGTGTTTACTTTTCCATGCGTTACCGAACCTACGGGAATTATCATTCCTTTTGAGCCGTAAATATCGTTTGATATTTCCGCAAAAAATTCATCACCTGCCTGAGTAAAGCCTGAACTTAAAACCTGCGATATAACAACTTCTACGGTTTTGTCTTCTTCAAGAGTTTCTACTTCACCCGTAAAAAGTTTTTCATCAAGCACCGTTTCATTGCTTTGAGTTTGCTCGATACGACCGCTTATACTTGCAAAGGAAACTTCGCAAGAAATTAAACAAAACAATAAAATAAGCGCAAAAAATCTTTTCATAATTTACATTATACCATTTAATATTAAGTTTCTATAATTAAATTGCATTAAAGATGAAATAAAGCTATAATCGCCTAAAAAGGGGAAAAAATGACAGATTGTATCTTTTGTAAAATCGCAAAGGGCGAAATTAAAAGCGATTTTCTATATGAAAATGATAACTTTTTTGTGATTAAAGACTTAAATCCAAAAGCAAATACCCATTTGCTTGTCATACCTAAAGAACATTCAAATTCACTGAATGAATTTGACGGTGAAAAATATGGTAAATGCTTAATTAAAACAATTCAAGATGTCACAAAAAAGTTAGGCATAAAGAGCTATAAAATACAAATTAACACAGGAAAAGAAGCAGGACAAGAAGTTTTCCACTTACATGTACATATCTTATCAAATACAAAAATTTAGTAAATTTTTGTAAAATAACCGACATTCTTAATCAATTAATATCCAAAAAATGTTTTTATAACATTAAGGAGATAGGTTAGTTATGTACAGCGAAGAGTTTGTGAAGTATTTATTAAAATACAAAAACGACAGTTTTAAATCGGCAAAAAAAGAGGAAACGAAGAAATGCTTCTTTAATTTAGACGGATTAAAGAAGAAATATGTCACAGTACCGGTTATCGCAAAGTAAGACTTTACTAAGGCAAAAGTGTAAAAAAATACGCTTAGATTTATACAACAGCGGGCAGTTAAAAAAAATATCCGATGAAATCACGGAAATAATAGCAAAATCCGATGATTTTACAGCTGCTGAAAACGTTATGTGTTTTTACCCTAAAAAAGATGAAATTAATGTTTTAGGGCTCTTAAATTTTGACAAAAAAATTTATCTCCCCCGTGTGGAAGATAAAAATATTGTTGTTTGTGAGTATAAAGTCGGGGATAATCTCCAAAAAAGCGAGTTTGGAATATATGAGCCGACAAATCCTCCTATAAGGGATTTAAAAATTTTAGATTTAATTATAGTTCCTGCGCTTTGCGCAGACAAAGCATGCCGCAGGCTTGGATATGGCGGCGGATTTTATGACAGGTTTTTATGTAATAAAAGTATCAGGGCAAAAACAATAGTTGTTGCGCCAAAAGTACTTGTATTTGATGATATTGAACAGGAAAGTTTTGATATTAAGTGCGATAGAGTAGTCTGTGCGTAATTAATAATTTGTGCATTATATATAAATAGAGTATAATTGTTGTTATGAAGGAAGAATAGCTAATGAATACAACAAATGTTTCTGATTTATTTACTGAAAATATTGATGCGCTCCCCCTTTGGGTAAAACAGGTTGCGTACAGAAAAATGGAAAACTCGGTAAAATCCGAACTTTACCATTTTATGAATATATTAAACCCAAATAAACTTGTTCAGGAAATAGTACCTAAAATTACATTTAAAGGTAAAAACGAATTTGAAGGAAACACCATATTTGGTGATATCCGCATTTTTGTTCAGTCAATTGTCATGGGGCAAAATTTATTTGACATTGCGGTAAATAATTTTTGGACCCTTGCACATGTTTGCAAAATATTAGTTAAATGTGTTGATTTAGAATATGTTGAAGGCTTTGGAGCTGACCCGAATTATGCCATTGCACAATTTTTATCAGGACAGATAAGAACAGGCGAACTTCTAAAAAGACTCGGACAGTTAGATGTACTTCAATTGAGACAAGCCCTTGAAGAACAAAGGGCCCAAAAAGAAATGGGCAATGATATAAAGATAGCAGACGTTATGATTCAATTAGGTTTTATAACCGAGGCTGATGCCAAAATCCTGCTTAATTTTAAAGAAGATGCGGAAAAACCTTTAATAATGGGCTTTGGCTTCACAACAATTAAGTTTGACGAAACCAATAATAAACACAAAGAACTTATAATGAATCTTCAAAGAGAATTTAAAAATATAGTTCAGGAAAATAAAGTCCTTAAAGAAAGACTAAGAACCGTCTTAAATATTAAGTAAGATTTTTAAGATTTATTTAGTGTGTTTTTGTATAAAGATTTAATTTTAAATCTCCGATTAGGATAGTTCTGTCATTTTCCCAAGGAGATATGTTTGTATTTGCTAATGACATCAAGTAAGGTTCTTTTGCAATTGCTCTAAAGAAACTTTGAAAATTTCTATAAGAACCTATTGCTTTAATATCCAATTCGCACACATTATAATTTGTAATGTTGGCAGCCACGATAGGGTCGCCCGCAGGGCTGTAATTGTATCCGATTGATCTGATTTTAAGTCCCGAAGCTTTTGCAAGACTCAAGAAAATATCAAACAAGGGAGCAAAAGAAGCTTCCGCGCCGATACCTGATTCGGTTGCTTCAAAGATAACTTTATCACTTTTCTTTTCGACAATCGGTTTGTTTTTCTTGGCTTCAATCAGCATATCAAGCTTTTCTTGAAGTTCGGTAAGATTTTTTTGTATTTCAATATTTGAATTGTAAACTTTATATAAATTTTGACCCTTTTGAATTGAATAATACGTGCCGCCGCCTAATAATGCGATAACGATTATTAGAAGAACTGCTATTATAGGGTTTGTTAACATTTTTTGCATTTTCTTATCCTTAATTCAACGGTTCCAATTCAGGTGGTGCTTCAAGACTATCCGGAGCAAGTTTAGGAGTATTTGACCTTGTAGGGTTAGGCTTTCCTTCAGCATTATTATTGCCGCCTTGTTGTTGAGCTTCACCTGACGCAGGAGCCTCAACGCTGGGCACACCTGACAAGTTTCCTATTTCAAATGTATAGAACTTAACCTCACTGTCAACAGAATCCGCTGTATATTCATCATTAAACATATCTGTTAAAAGTTTTAGCTGATTAAGTCTTATGGTTGACTCAGGAGAAAGAACCTTTAAATTCTTAAAGTATTTATAAATATCACTTATGTGAAGCGACATACCGCTGACACTCATGTATTCGCCTTGCGTATTTGCATATGAAGTCAGCCATATATTTTTTGGGATATCCATTGAAATTGCATCATAAAAAGTGATAGCCTTCACATTACCTTCGGTAATTTTAACAATTATATCTTCAATGTTTACGGGTCCGTCACTTTCCAATTTCTGAATTTCCGCCTGAATTTGAGTTACCTTTTCTTTAGCGGCAGCTTCCTGTTTTGTATAAATGTTTTCGGCAGAAGTTAAACAGCCAATCAAAACACCATATATTAAAAGTAAAATAATTGTGACAAATAAAAGTATTTTTGCAAGAAGCTGTTCGGTTAAAATAAATGTCTTGCCAAATATTGTAACTTCTTGCGAATATGAACCCTTAACGCCGCCGCCAACTGCTAAAACATTCAATTTTGTAGGGAATGTTGACAAGTTGGCAACGCCTGCACCTATTGCACTTAAAGTAACTCTCTTGTTATCTCTGTCTGTTATATTTGAAGTTGTCGGAATAATTGAGCCTTCTGAGAATTTATTGCAATCAAGGGCTCTTATTCTGCCCTCATATGACATCTGTGTTTGTAAAACTTGAGCACTTATTTCATCAAATTGGCTTATAAGAAGAAGTTCGGGAGCAGGGAAATTAACCAGAACTTGTGATGCGGAAGTTGCAATCGCTTGATATGCTTCTTCATGAGAGAAAGACTTAAGCGCAAGAGGAACTTCTGCATAATCAACCAGATTTTCTCCGACAAGCGAGAATAATGCGTAACTGTTTTGGTTAATTAAAAGAACATTCCAATTTCTGTTCTCTTCAATAATATCCGAACAAATTCCTGAAAAATGGATTGCCCTTAAAAGTGCGCTGTAAGAAGTTTCAATACCTGAAACTCTGCCGCCTATATCTTCGATTTTTTCTATAATTCTTTCAACTGCCGTAACTTGAAATGATGAGTACGCAAGATAACGGCTGTCAGTTCGATTTTTAAAATTAACGTCGACCCAAGCGGTTTTTGGCTCAACCCTTCTAAATATATATGATTCTTCCGCCTTAGATAACAAAGCACTCTCGATTGCTTCATCAATCATGATGGGCGGGAGACTTAAAAATCCAAAATGAACATTCGGAAGTACAACATAAACTTCTGATTTTGTATCAATTTGAAGCTCATTATAAAGAGAAACCAAACTTTTTTTAAATTCGTTATAATCTTCGATTTCTCTTGTGCTCATGCTGTAGGTAAGCGGTTTGTGTCCATATTTTATAATTTCTCGAGTTTTCTTATCTACCTCAATAACTTCAAGTCCGATATTTGGTGTCACCGCGACACCAATCACTGTACCTCCAACGCTATTTAATAAATTATTAAAATCAAACATGTCTTTTTCTAATTTTCTTCACATCAGTACACTTTTTATAATACAATAATTACACAAAATATGAAACAGATATATTAAAATATACAGTAATTGGTCTAAAAAAGCAAAGGGATAAAAGTGCAAGATAAAAATTTTGAAAATTATATTTATGGAAAAAATGCCGTAATTGAAACCATTGAGAACCAATCATCAAGAATTAACAGGATTTTTATTGCAAACAACATTGGTTTTGATAATCGAATAAAAAAAATAATTCAAATCTCAAAAGAAAAATCAATCGTTGTGCAATTCACAAATCTTAACAATAAAAACTTTCCAAAAGATATAAATCATCAAGGAGTAATTGCTTACGTTTCCCCTGTTAAATATGTTGATTTTGAGGATTTTCTTGACCGAGCGGATAAAAAAGAAGGCTATAAAAAGCTTGTAATACTTGAAAATATCCAAGACCCTCATAATTTAGGCGCAATTATAAGAACATGCGCATGTGCGGGATTTGACGGAGTTATGATTGCAAATCACAGGGCATGCCCTATTAACATGACTGTTGAAAAAACTTCTGCAGGTGCGGTTAATCATATTCCGATTATAAAAGTAAACAGCATTTCGTCAGCAATAGATACCTTGAAGGATAAAGACTGGTGGATAATTGCAACAAGCGCAAGATGTGATGATAATTATTACGATGTTGATTACACAAACATGAATTTTGCAATTGTTATGGGAGCGGAAGGTCCCGGAGTTACCAAAACGGTAATGAACAAGGCCGATTTTAAAGTTAAGCTTCCATGTCAATTTGAATCATTAAATGTTTCGACCGCAACTGCCGTTATAGTATATGAAGCCATAAGACAAATATCAACCAGACAAATGGTTTAATAAAGCAGAATAGTATTATAATGACTTAGAAGAGGTATTATGGACACAGAAGAAAGAATTGAAAAAACGGAATTTAAAGACGAACTTCTGATTGATGAAGAAGAAAATGAAAACTCATCTGAGGAAAAAGGTAGTGATTATCAGGAGAGTATTTCGGATGATTCCGTAAAAATATATCTTCAACAAATCGGAAAAATTCCTTTATTATCACACGAAGAAGAAATAAAACTTGCAAAAGATGTAAAAGAAAACGGGACTCAAAGTTCTAAAAAAGCTTTAATTAATGCAAATTTAAGGCTTGTTGTAAGCATTGCAAAAAAATATGTAAACAGAGGACTTTCGTTCTTGGATTTAATTCAGGAAGGAAATTTAGGTTTAATGAAAGCTGTCGACAAGTTTGATTGGAAAAAAGGATATAAGTTTTCAACTTACGCAACTTGGTGGATACAACAATCAATAATAAGAGGCATTGCAGATAAAGCAAGAAATATAAGGCTTCCTATCCACATGCTTGAAAACTTAAATAAAATAAGAAAGGCAACTCTTGAACTTTCGAACAGTTTAAACAGAACTCCTACCAAAGAAGAAGTTGCAATGAAAACCGGACTTTCAATTTCAAAATTAAATCAGCTTTTAAAAAATTCTCAATCAACAATAAGTATTGAAACTCCGACAAATTCAAAAGATGATATGGCAAAATTGGGCGATTTTATTGTGGATGAAACGCATATCACTCCCGACACCAGAGTTGTTCAAGACAGTCTTTTTGAAGATGTTCAAAAAATATTAAATCAATTAAGCCAAAAAGAGCGCGACGTTTTGATTATGAGATACGGGCTTGACGAAAACGGCGAAAAGAAAACATTGGATGAAATAGGCACATTCTACGGCGTTTCAAGAGAACGTATAAGACAAATTGAAAACAGAGCTTTGTCTAAACTTAAAAAATTATGTAAAAATCACGAAAAATTGAGCAAAAATCTTAAAAATTATATTGGTGATTTTTAAATTTAAGACAGCATAAGCGGTTTCTTAATTTTAATATCGAAATCCGTCATGGACACAAAATCAATATATGCTAAAATAATTTTATGCTTACAGATACACATGCACACTTAGATTTTTTTGAAAATCCTGATAAAATTATTGAAGAAGCATTTGCTCAAAAAGTCACGAGAATTATTATCCCGGGTGCTGAGCCAAACGCTTTTCAAAAGATAAAAGATATTGCAAACAATTATGACGGCATTTATTCAGCATACGGAATTCACCCGAATAATGCTTCCGCGTTTAATGATAAAGTTGCGAACGATATTATTTCGTATTTAAAAGAAGATAAAAAAGCGGTTGCAATGGGAGAAATCGGGCTTGATTACCATTATGAAGAAGAAAGCGCGGATAAAGAACTTCAAAAGGAAGTTTTTAAAAAACAATTAGAAATCGCAAAAACGTTTGATAAACCTGTCTTAATTCATGCAAGAGATGCTTATCTTGATACTTTTAATATTTTAAAAGAATATGAAATGAAAAAAGTTTTAATGCACTGTTATTCAGGCAGCCTTGAATATGCAAAAGAATGTATAAAAGAAGGCTGGTATATTGCAGTCGGCGGAGTTGTCACTTTTAAAAATGCGAAGAAATTAAAAGAAGTTGTGCAAAATATTCCTTTAAACAGAATTGTTCTTGAAACAGACTGCCCCTATCTTGCACCGCATCCTTTTAGAGGAGAAGAAAATTCCCCGAAATATATCCCTTTGATTGCACATGAAATTGCAAATCTTAAAGATATAACTTATGATGAAGTAGTTGAAATTACAGAAAAAAACGTTAAAGAATTCTTTGGTATATAGGAGATTAAAGGAGGGCAAAATGGCACAACAGTATGGTCAAATGAATTTTAAAACAAAAACGGCGCTTTTGGTTTTTGGAAAAAGCTGGATACAGCCTTTGGTCTTATATTTTGAAGAACCTGAAAAAATTTATTCCGAAATTCAAGAATTAATTAAAACATCTGCAGCAAATCCAAAACTTGTTGAATATAAGCCTCTTGGCCCGATAAAAAAAGTTACGTTATTATCTAATCAAATTTCAGGAGTTGCTCTTCAAGAGGAACCTCAGCTTCAATGAAGAAACGACTTGATTTAATACTGTATGAACTCGGTTATTTTGAAACAAAAAGCAAAGCCATGGCTTCAATAATCGCAGGCGATGTTAAAATCGGAACTGAGGTCATAAAAAAAGCCGGTGAAATGTATGATTTTGAAACATTTAAAGAAAAAATTGAGCCGAAATTAGAAATCAAAAAAGAAAAATTTGTATCCAGAGGCGGTTTAAAACTTGAACATGCAATAAAAGAATTCAAGATAGATTTAAAGGACAGAATTTGTTTTGACGCAGGTGCTTCGACAGGCGGATTTACGGATTGCATGCTTCAATTTGGCGCAAGAGAAATTTGGGCGGTTGATTGCGGATATAATCAAATCGACTGGAAAATAAAAACTAATCCCAAAGTTCATAACGTTGAAAAAACAAACCTTAAAAATTGCACTTTTAAAGATATTTACGAAACAGATAATAAAGAAGAAGCCGAGCTTCCGACTTTTTTAAGCATGGATTTATCTTTTATTTCAATCAAAAAGGTTTTGAAGAATTTGCTTCCGTTTATTTCAAAAAAATCTGAACTTGTACTTTTAATTAAACCTCAGTTTGAAGCGGATAGGGGGGATATTTTAAAAGGCGGAATAGTAAAAGACGTTAAAGTTCATGAAAAAATAATTGAAGATATTAAAAATTACACAAAATCTTTAAACCTTGAAACTTTAGGGGTTGTAAAATCTCCGATTTTAGGCAATAAAAGCGGAAATACGGAATATTTAATTTACTTAAAAAGAGATGAGAAATGATAATTGTTGATGTTTTAAAAGAAATAAGCACCGTCATGGACAGTCTTTTTGATTTCGTTGTAAACGATGAATTTTTAAGCAAGGACTTTGAATGTTATCTTCAAAATAATAATTACGAAATTCAAACGTCCTCTGAATTTAATAATGTCTTAACCGAATATCTTTTAGATAAAAAGACCCGCGCAGGAGTAGGGGTTTTAGATTATTACAGAGAAAAAACCAAAAATAATTCAAGCATTATAGAGGCATTTAAAAACAGTTATGAAGGAATATTTAAGATAAATAAAATATCAAATAACACCTTTGATGTTTATTCTTTAATAAACGAACAAGATATGACTCTCTTATCTCTTGTAAAGGCAACAAGCTTAAGAGGGGTTGGAAGATGTGATTTTTTGCATGCCAGAATAATTGAATATGAAAACGTTTTTTATATTTTAGAAATATTTGACATAATAGGCTCAAATTACACTCAAAAAGCCTATCAAAATGCAATAAGAATGCTTATTGAAAAGCCAAGAAAACTTGTGTGGAAAAATGAACAAAAACTTAATCAAATAAAAGAAGAATCTAAAAAAATGTATGAATGTTTCAAAAAAACATTTAAAAAAGATACTCTTATTGTCACAAATAAATGTGCCGATAACATAATTGCAAACTTCAATTTGATTTATGAAAATAAAACGGATGAATTTAAAGAAAAAATAGAGGGGTTGGAAGAATATTCTTATTTTAAAGTTGAAGAATTTGAAGATGATAATTTTATTTTAAATGCCTCAGGCGGATTTTCAAGCCATAAAAGCCTATATGACATAGGGCTTATGGTTGATTTAAACTCAGGCTTTTTTGCAATTCCTTTTTTGGGCACATTCAATAAAATTTTTGAAGATAAATCGCAAGTTAAAAATTATAAGAAATGTATTTTGGAATTTTTATTTGATGATAAAATCCCCCCTATCGTATTTATAAAACATAAAAATGTGCTTGATATCATAAATCCGATTTTAAAAGAAAACGGAATAAAAGAAGTCGGAAGCGTTGACGAGCTGATTAAAATATTTAAATCGGAATGGGAAAATAATTACGGCTTTTCATCAATTGAAGCTCTCTATAATTCAAAACTGTTTTCAGAATATTTAGGTTTCACAAATTAAGAATTATATGCGATAATTGCTTTATGAATTATATCTGGGTATCTTTAATTATAATTTCAATAATAACAGGTATTATCACGGGCAGGCTTGATGAAGTTGTATTTTCTATGCTTGACAGTGCAAGAAAAGCGGTCGAAATATGCCTCGGTTTAATCGGGGTTATGGCTTTTTGGCTGGGTATTATGAAAATAGCACAGGAAGCGGGAATAATTAAAAAATTTGCAAAATTTATAAGCCCTGTTATGAGGAAAATATTTAACGAAGCGGAAGAAGATTCCCCCGCAATTTCAGATATCGCGCTTAATTTTAGCGCAAATGCCTTTGGGCTTGCAAACGCTGCAACTCCTTTTGGCATAAAGGCTATGGAAGAATTACAGAAGGAAAATAAGGGTGATAAGGAAACTGCCACAAACTCAATGTGCGTTTTACTTGCAATGAATACCGCAGGTTTTCAGCTTATACCTTCAGGGGTCCTTGCAATTTTATTGTCTCAAGGCTCGATAAATCCGACGGAAATTATTCTGCCTGCCTTTGTTGTTACTTTGATTACTTTTATTTCGGCAATTATGATTGCAAAAGCGTTGGAGAGGGTGTATAGATGATAAAAATTTTAAACACACTTTCCATTTGCATATTACCTTCAATCGTTTTTGTTGTTCTTATATGGGCAATGGTGAAAAAAGTTCCCGCCTATGAGGTATTTACGGAAGGCGCAAAAGAAGGCTTCAAAACCGCAGTTAGAATAATTCCTTATATTGTTGCAATTATGGTTGCAGTTGGAATGCTTAGAGCATCAGGCTTTATAGACATTTTAGGAAATTTATTAAAAACTCCTTTGGAATATTTAAAAATTCCCGTCGATGTATTACCTTTAATGGTCACAAGGTCATTGTCAGGCGGTGCAACAATCGGTATGTTTTCCGATATTGTTTCAAATACTGGGGCAGATTCTTTTGCTTCAAAACTTGGAGCCGTAATTGTGGGAAGTTCTGAAACCACATTTTACGTGCTTGCAGTCTATTTTGGCGCAGTTGGAATTAAAAAATTCAGGCATGCGGTCATAACCGGCGTCTTGGCGGATATAATAGGAGTTATTTTAGCTGTTATAGTCTGCAGAATTATGTTTTTATAAATTAAAATTTGTTTTTTGAGGATTTATTTATTTTAATAAATTTGCCAAACGTTAGGGACAAAGCTCACTAATTTTTGAACTTCTTCGAAGTCCAAAAATTAAGCTAAAAAATATAACTCCTGAAAAACTGTTTCCAAGAGTTATTTTAATATTATATTAATTCTAAAGTGCGTAAGCACTTTCCCTAAT
>CANQDZ010000021.1 GCA_947594025.1 Candidatus Gastranaerophilales bacterium | reverse complement strand
GAGATACTATCAAATAGCAAGATGTTTCCGTGATGAAGATTTAAGAGCCGACAGACAGCCTGAATTTACACAGGTTGATATTGAAATGAGTTTTGTAAAACAAGATGACGTAATTAAAATGGCGGAAGGTCTTGTTGCAGATGCATTTAAAGCGGCAGGCGTTGAAGTTAAACCCCCGTTTAGAAGAATTACATACAAAGAAGCAATGGACAGATTTGGCTCAGATAAACCTGATACAAGATTTGGCTTAGAGCTGTTTGACGTCACTGATATTATGGAAGCTTCAACATTTGAAGCGTTTAAGTCGGTAATTGCATCAGGCGGTATAGTAAGGGCAATTAAAATTCCGGGAATTGCAAATTATTCAAGAAAAGATATGGATGATGTCAGAAACTTGGCCATATCATTTGGCGCAAAAGGTCTTGCCTGGGTAACATATATGGAATCAGGCGAGGTAAAATCCCCCGTATTTAAGTTCTTGAACGAGGAACAAATTGCAGAAATCGCAAAAAGAGCAGAAGCCGATAAAGGTGATATAGTATTCTTTGTTGCAGATAAACCAAAAGTTGTATATGACGTACTCGGAAGATTTAGACTATATTTTGGTGAAAAGTTAAATCTGATAGATAAAAATCTGCATGACCTTCTATGGGTTGTGGACTTCCCGTTATTTGAATACAGCGAAGAAGAAAACAGATATGTAAGTGTACACCACCCGTTTACATCACCATGCTTAGAGGATATGGATAAACTTGAAACAAATAAAGGCGAAGTCCGCTCTATTGCATACGATATTATCTATAATGGAAACGAACTTGGCGGCGGTTCAATAAGAATTCATAATCCCGAGATGCAAAAAATTGTATTCAGGGCATTGGGCTTATCTGAAGAAGATATCAAAAAGAAATTTGATTTCTTTGTAAATGCTTTTGAATACGGCACACCGCCTCACGGTGGTATTGCGCTTGGTCTTGACAGACTTGTTGCGCTGCTTACAAGGTCGGCTTCAATAAGAGAAGTTATCGCATTCCCCAAAAATTCACAAGCAAAGGATTTGATGAACGATTCACCTTCCGATGTAACGGAAGAACAGTTAAGAGAGCTTCACTTAAAGCTGAGAAATCCAAGATTAGTTTAGTTAACAATCAGAACAGCGCCTGTTATAAAAGGCGCTTTTTTATTGATAAAATCGGTTAGTTTCTTTCACAAAGGGTAATGTCGTTTTCTCCATTATAGACGGATACAACGTTCTTACCATTGTTTTTAGAATTGTAAAGGGCTTTATCAGCCATTTCTATAATATATTTAGGATCAAGTGATTTAAAATCATACTGAGCAATACCGAGACTTATCGTAACTTTAATTTCCTTGGTATTTAGAACCTTAATGTTTAAAGCCTCAATATTTCTTCTTATACGATTTGCAATAATAACTGCATCTTCTTTGGTTGTTTCAGGCAAAATAACTGCAAATTCTTCTCCGCCGTATCTTGCAGGGATATCAATTTTTCTGACGGTATCTCTGATTTGACTTGAAATTTCCCTAAGAATTTGGTCGCCCGAAAGGTGCCCGTATATATCGTTTATACTCTTAAAGTTATCAATATCAATCATTAATAACGAACTGTTATGTTTGTATCTTGAACATCTTCTTATTTCGTTTTCAAGCAGTGTATAGAAGTGTCTGTACATATAAAGCTTAGTTAAGCCGTCTTTTGTTGCAAGCTCATATAGTTTTGCGTTATCAATGGCAATTGCTGCCTGATTGGCAAGAGATGACATAAAGTCAAGGTCTTTTTGGTTAAACAGTTTATTGCCGTTTTTGTTTGTTATATTTATTACCCCAATCGCTTCACCCTTTGCTATCAAGGGAACGCAAAGAAGAGATTTTGTGCTTGATAAAGAGCTTTTATTTATGTATCTCGGGTCATTTGCGCCCAAGTTTGTAATAATTGCTCTTTTTTCCAAAAATACGGTTCCCGCAATGCCTTCGCCTGCTTTAATTTTAGAACATTCTAAAAAGCCGTTGTTTATGTTGTCTTCAGTAATTTTATCGGATAAACCGTATACGACTTTTACCTGCAAACTGTTTGTAGAATAATCATAAAGCATTAAAGAGCCTTTTTCCGCATCAAGTGTATTTAAGGCTTTACTTAAAATAACTTGAAGAAGCCTTTTGAGGTCATCAATAAAGTTTACGGCTTGAGAAATGTTGTATAAAATTGAGATATTATACAGCATTTTTTGAAGCTCATTTATTTTATTTTGCTGATTTTTTGCTTCAATGTATTTTAAAATATTGGGCTCTATATAGTTTAAAAAATAAGAAAATTTTTCTATCTGTTCGTTGTCTGTTTCTTTATTGTTTTCATTTAAAACAAAACAGAAGCAAACAGGCATATCCTTATTAAAAAAGCCTCTTATGTATTCAACATTATTTTCTTTAAATCCCGCCTCTTTAAGAAACGAAGAAAAAAGATTATGGTCATTATCTTTTACTTTAATGATTGTATTTTTATTTAATGTATTCCACAAAGATATATTATCAAAATCACACTCAAAATATTCGTCGGATTTTATGTATTTGCTTTGTGAAAAATATCTGAACAGTTTTTTATCATACGCGGCAAAAATGAACTTTAAATCCGGTGCCTGAATTTTCATAAAGTCCGTAAACTTTTGTATAAAATCCTCAAAATCAATTGCCTGATTAATGATAGAATTAACTGAAAATAAATTATCCAGCTTGTCTATTTTTTTCTCTAACTCTTGAATATTTTTCATCTTATTTTAAATTATATGATATTATTCATAATATAACAATATTTTTAATAAAACAACATAAAAGGTAAGTCTATGCCCGAAAGAACATGCGTATCCTGCAAGATAAAAAAAGAAAGAAGCGCATTTGTAAAAATCACAAAAACAAAAACGGAAAATATTATTGTAAATCCAAGTTCAAAAGAACTCGGACGGTCATTATATGTATGTAAAAATAAAAACTGCATAGATGAACTCTTAAAACAAAATAAAATCGAAAAAAAACTTAAAATAAATTCAAAAATAAATACGGATAAAATCGCAGGGGAGCTTTATCAATATATTGATACAAATTTGCCCTGAAATTTAAAAAAAGATAGAATAAATATATGGTTGAAATAAGACTAAAGGAAACACTTACATACAACGCATTTATGTATTTCATAAAACAGTCCGAGGATTTTATGAAGACTTTAGGCAACATCGGAAAAGATTTTGTAAGTGTTGCAAAATACATCCTAAAACTTGATTTTAGCGTAGGGCAAACCATAGAACAATCTGCAAGATATGCTTTTGACAGTTTACCCATAACCTTAACCATTGTATCAATGACGTCCATTATTGTTTCAATGCAAATAGCGCCTGAACTTGTAAAACAAGGCGGCGGCGACTATATGGGTATGATGTCATCCCTTGTAATGGTAAGAGAATTGGGCTCAATTATGTCAGGCTTCGCAATAATTTCCATGATAGGTTCATCCTTTGCTTCAGAGCTTGCCTCTATGAGTGTTACCGAGCAAATAAATGCAATGAAGGTTTTAGGAGTTGACCCAATCAGATATCTTGTTGTACCGAGGTTTCTGGCAGGTGCGGTTATGATGCCTTTTATTGTCATTATTTCTTCTTTTATGGGACTTGTATTTGCAAGTATTGTATCTAATATAACGGCGGGAATTTCATATTTAAATTTTATCAATTCACTCTGGCATGGGCTTTATATTAAAGATATATTTGTGTCACTCTTAAAATCATCCGTATTTGGAGGCACAATATCGTTAATCAGTTGTGCTTGCGGATATTCAACAAGAGGAGGCGCAAAAGAGGTTGGTCTTGCAACAACAAAGGCAGTTGTTTGGTCATTTTTAGCGATTGCCGTTTGGGATTATATATTTGCAACGGTATTTTATATGTAGGTAAAAGATGAGTTTAGAAGTAAAAAATTTAACCAAAATATTTGATGACAGAAAGGTTCTTGATAATGTATCATTTACTGTAAATCCCGGAGAAACACTAGGTATTGTTGGTTTTTCAGGAAGCGGAAAAAGCACGATTTTAAAAATAATATCAGGACTTTTATACATGGATTCAGGCGAAGTAGTTACGGATAAAGGCGACATTGCAATGGCATTTCAATACAGCGCCTTATTTGATTTTTTAAATGTTGCGGAAAATATTGCATTTCCCCTAACGGAAAGAAAAGAGTTTAAGGGAAAATACAACGAAAAAGAACTTGAAGAAATAGTTGCGCAAAAATTGAGCATGGTAGGGCTTGAAGGAATTGAAAATAAATATCCTTCAGAGCTTTCCGGAGGTATGCAAAAAAGAGTAAGCTTTGCGCGTGCAATTGTCACAAATCCTCAAACGATTCTTTATGATGAGCCTACAGCAGGGCTTGACCCCGTGTCATCAACAATTATTGAAGATTACATCGTAAGGCTTAAAAATGAATTGAATGCGACCTGCATAGTTGTAACTCACCAATTATCAACCATTAGAAGGGCAACAGATAAAATAATCATGCTTTATAATGGTAAAATAGTGTATGAAGGTACAACAAAAGACATGTTAAAGGGAGATACCCCTTATACGAAACAATTTATAGAGGCATCCGTTGAAGGACCGATGCAGATTACATCACTAAATTAAAAGGTAGAACTATGAAAGTAAAAAAAACATCATCATCTGTAAAAGTAGGAGCACTTACTTTAATTGCTATTATAATTCTTATATTTACGGTTATGTGGATAAAAGGACGTTCTTTAAGTACAGGTGAAAGAATTGAAGTTATATTTAAAGATGTAAACGGTATAAGAGCGGGTTCAGGCGTGCAGATGATGGGGTTAAGAATAGGTCAAATTGAAGAAGTAACGCCTGTTATAGACGGCATAAACAGCAGAGTGAAAATTAAATTTGTTATTACCGAAAAAAATATAAAAATTCCTGAATTATCACAGATTTCCATTCAACAATCAGGTCTTATCGGCGAACAATTTATTGAAATTACGCCGCCAAGAATTGAAACATTATATTTTGACTCATCAAATCACAACTTAAGTGCAAAAAAGGATGAGGATATTTATATGGATTTTAATAATAAATTAAAACCCATTGCAAAAGTAATAGATTCAAATATCGTTCAAAAAACATCATTACCCCTGAGGGAAAGAACAAAATTTGAAACCGATAAAATTCTGGTTTTAAAATACGTTATGACAAAATCAGGTATTATACTTGACCAAAACAATATTGACGTAAAAAAAGCAGGCTCAAAAACCGTATTTTATACAATTGACGGCGCAAAAATACCCTATCCCGAAACGGATGAAAAATACACGATTATTGAGCCTATCAGATTAAGTGAGTTTATGGACTTGCAGTTTGAAGCTGCCCGTTCCTTAACTGCCACAAATAACAGAATTAATGAGATTTTAAATGATGATTTTGTATTTGAACTTCAAGAAAGTGTTAAAAATATAAATAAATTAACTTCTAAGGCGATAACAACGGTTGATAAAGCGCAAATATTGTTAGACGATTCCAAGGATGAATTAAATAATGTATTTAAACAGACAAATATGCTGGTTGACAGCCTTGTTAAATTATCAAACAATGTAAACGAACTTGTCGGTGATTGCGACTTTAGAACATCATTAACAAATGCTTCAAAATCTTTTGTAAGATTGTCTGATAATTTAAGCACCGTCCTTGAAGATGAACAATCAAAAGAAATTTTATCAAATATAAATGAAATATCTAAAAATATGGCAGAAATTTCATTATACGTTAACGAATTTGCAAAAGATACAAAAATGAAAAATGACATCAAAAAGACCGTATCTGAAATGAGCAGCGTAATGGAATCCGTAAATACAACTCTTAAAAATATTAACTCTCTCCCTGACGGAGACAAAATTGAATTAAAAGAGGCAATAGGAAATATTCTAATTGCTTCAAGAAATGTTAAAACATTCTCTCAAAAGCTTAATAAGCGTTTCTTGCTTTTTAGATTAATGTTTTAACGGAGTAGAAATTGAAACAACTTATCAATAAAATTCACTATAACAAACAAAGAGGATATTTTATATTAAAATCCATTCTCTTTTTGGCGTCCGTTTTTTATCTGGTTTTTATAAAAATAAAGAACTATTTATATAAAATTTCAATTCTAAAAGAAAACAAGGTTGACGCATTTTTAATATGTGTTGGCAATTTGACAACCGGCGGAGTCGGGAAAACCCCTTTAGTGTGCGAAATATCAAATCATCTTGCAAAAAAAGGAAAAAAAGTTGCAATTATCTCAAGAGGATATAAAGGAAAATTAAAAAACAAAAATCCAAATGTTATTAAAAATTTTTCAGGCATTATAATAAATAATCCCGAACTTACGGGGGATGAGCCTTATATGCTTGCATCTCAAACGAATAATGTTGCAATCATAACCTGCAAAGACAGGTTAAAATCCGCAAAGGCTGCAATTGAGCTCGGCGCAAATTATATAGTTATGGATGACGGATTTTCAAACAGAAAATTAAAAAAGGATTTAACGCTTCTGCTTGTTGATTCCGAAAAACAGTTTGGGAATAAACACACTCTCCCGTATGGACCCTTGAGGGAGCCTCTGTCTGAAATAAAAAGAGCGGATAAGGTGATTGAAATACACAAAAACAACTCAAGAAGCGGACTTAAAAAAGAAGATGTGTACAAAAAAGAAATTATAAATTGCGATTTTATAAAAGATTATTACTACGACATAAAAACAAATGAAAAATTTGAACCGAATAAAGATATTGAAGTCGGCGCATTTTGTGCTATCGGACAGCCTGAACAGTTTTACGCTTATGTTAAAGAAGATTTTAATTTACAAAATACCTATAGTTTTAATGACCACCACCCATATACCGAGGACGAAATTAAAAATATTTCAGATAGGCATAAAATACTTATAACAACACAAAAAGATGAAGTTAAGCTAAAAAAAACAGCGGATAATGTCGAAGGTAAAATTATTGCATTAAAATTAAAGGTAAATACAAATATCGGAAGTATATTAAATGAATAGAAAATTAGAATTATCATGTGAGGTTTTTCCCCCGAAGGGTGAAGACTTCAATGAAAAAACAAATAAAATAATAAACGAATTAAATACGCTAAAGCCTCTTGGGCTTGATTTAGTGTCGGTTACTTATGGTGCGGGCGGCAGTAACAGAGACAACACTCTAAAACTTGTGGAGGTTCTCCATAAGGAAAACTTTAATATTATGCCTCATTTTACATGTGTTTGTTCAAGTAAAAAATATATAGAGGATTACATTGAAGAAATTAAAAGGTTGGGAATAAAAAATATACTTGCATTAAGGGGCGACGAGCCTGCAGATATAGATGTCTGCTATACGGATTTTAAATATGCGTATGAGCTCGTGGATTATTTAAATAAAAACACTGATTTTAATATTGCGGTGGCAGGTTATCCCGAAAAACACCCGAGAGCCAAAACACTTAAAGAAGACATTTTAAATCTAAAAAAGAAAGTTGATATGGGTGCAAAAGCAATTTATACTCAACTGTTTTTTGATAATGAAAATTTTTACAGATTTGAAGATGCCTGCAGAAAATTTGATATATATGCACCCATCATAGCAGGAATAATGCCTGTCACGAATTTTAAACAATTGAAAAAAATGACAGATATGTGCCACGCAATAATTCCGAGCAGATTGTACAAAAATCTGGAAAAATATCAAAACAACGCAAATGCAATTAAAGAAATGGGCATTGAATACGCTTCAAAACAATGTTACGAACTGATTAACAGGGGCGTGGAAGGGCTTCATTTCTATACATTAAACAAAGCCGAAAGTACCAAAAGAATTTTAGAAAACATATTGTAAACTTAAAAAGTCCTTTAACTTAAAACAGCTAAAGGACTTCAAAAAAACTGGGATGGAAGGACTCGAACCTCCGAAATGCCTGGACCAAAACCAGGTGCCTTACCACTTGGCGACATCCCAATACAATAATTATCTTATTAAATAAAGGCTAAATGTCAAGTTTTTTATTACTAATCAATTATTTTTACACTGACTCCGCCATCATTGACAGAATTATTGTAATAGGAAAAACCGTTTCCTGTGTAAACCTGACTTGACCCGCCGTTTGAAAAGAAATTATTGTTTGGGTTGTAGTAAGGATTATTATACATATAATTATTTTGAACAGGCAGCGTATAGCCCGTCATAGTACCGTTAAAATAGCTTCTTAGTCTTCTTAAAGCATTTAATTTTGGATTGTGAAGCCGGTTTGGGTACATTTTGGGAGGTCTAAAATACGGGTTATAATTCGTCATATTAAAATACGGGTTTACTCTGCCGTAACTGTACTGATAGTAAGGTTGTACATTTGTATATGTTGTATAAGTTTGCGTATAATTATTGCGAGAGGCGTTAAGAGCGTTTTTAAGGGCACTTATTCTATTTTTATAGCTATCAGTACTAATTACATTAAAAACTTTCAATTCAAGGCGTTCCAGCCTCTTAGGAATGGTGTCGCTATCAAAGGAGTAATTAAATAAAATTTCCTCCATGGATTTTATTTCATTTTTTTCAAAAACAGAAACCACATTTTCGTTCCTGTATTTTTCTCTTGCGTAAAGCTTGTTTGAATTTACACAAAAAGCGGTAGTTAAAAATAATAAAATTAAAAATAAGCTCAAATTCTTCATACCAAATAAGCTAAATGATTTTTATATAAAAAACATTATCCTTTGTGCCTTGCAATGAGAGTAAAAATAAATTTTTAAAAATTTTACAAAATAAAAAGACCGCCCGTTTGGCGGTCTCTAAAAATATATTTATTTTTGTTACTTAATGTTTGAATATGTCCAAGCATCACTGTTTGGTTTTTCCTCGATGTTGGTATCATCGTCGTCATGAGCTTCATCGCCTGCGTGAGCAATTGGTTTGTATATTCTGTTGTAGTACTCAACAACCATACGATCAGAATTAAAGTATGCTTCTGATGTACGCATAGCTTGACGCATAAGTCTTGCCCATTCTTCTTTATTATTGTAATAAGTCGGAATAATTTCGTTTTCAAGAATATCCATAATTCTGTCATGGTCTTTCCAGTGACGTTGTTCCCATGGAATATCATCATCAAGACCGGGATATTCAACGGTATAACCGTTAATACCTGTCCAAGTTCCTTCAACAGCCCAGCCGTCAAGAATAGATAAATGAAGTGCACCGTTCATATTTGCTGACATTCCTGAAGTTCCTGATGCTTCAAGAGGTCTTATCGGAGTGTTCAACCAAATATCAGAACCTCTCTTTAATTTAGCACTAAGCGCCAACTCATAACCGGGGAGAACTGCAACGTTTTTCATATTTTTAGATTCTTTTAAAATCTTGTTAAAGATTTCTTTTCCCATGGTGTCATCCGGATGGAATTTGCCCGCGAACACAATTTGTATTTTATTTTCATTTAATAATTTTTCAATACGCGGTTTGTCCATTAAGATTAACCAGGCTCTTTTGTAATCCGCAAATCTTCTTGCCCATGTAATTGTTAATACATCGGGGTCAAACCTTTTACCGCAGTTATCAAAGATGTATTGACAAAGGTCTTTTTTCATTTCGTGTTTTGCGGCAAGCAATTCGCTTGTAGTTGTTGCATTTGCAATTCGTTTATCCTGCCAGTAGTGAAGATTAACAGCGTTTGTAATTGCCTTAATAGGGCATTTGCCTTCAACCCAGCTCCACATTTTCTTTGCAACAAGACCATGAAGTTGAGAAACGGCATTCGCCAATCTGCTCATTCTAAGTGCAGCTACGGTTAGAGAGAAGTTTTCACCGCCCAAGGCAATTGCCTTATCTCTCGGATATTCGGAGAAGAAACCGCCTTCAAGCAATGTATCAACCCAGTGAACTTCATTACCTGCCGCAACGGGAGTGTGAGTTGTAAATACGGTTCTTTTCTTTACTTCATCAAGATTGCCGTTGTATTGTCTTAGAAGTTCAAATGCTGCAGGGAGAGCATGTCCTTCGTTCATGTGAATAACATCAAATTTACATCCCGCTTCTTGCAGAATTCTGACACCGCCTACACCCAATACGGTTTCTTGAGCGATACGAATTCTTTCATCTCCGTCGTAAAGCTTGTGAGATATTCTTCTTGCCCATTCGGAGTTTTCTTCAACATCGGTTGTTAAAAGATATATAGGACAAGTTCCAAACAATTCCGGTTCAACCTTATATGCTTTTACAACAACATCTTCGCCAAATATTTTAACTTTCGTTTGAATATTTAAATCTGTTAAAAAGTCGTATGTTTTTCTTATATATGCAACTTCAACTTCTCCGTTATGATCAATTCTTTGGTCGTAATAACCATAAGACCAAAGCATTGTAACGCCGGTCATGGGTAATTGAAGGTATCCTGCAGATTGCATATGCGAACCTGCCAAAAATCCTAAACCACCTGAATATGTTGCAAGAGATTGGTCAATTGCAATTTCCATTGAAAAGTATGCTACGTTCGGTAGTGACATAAAATAATCCTCATTTTGCCTGCTGTGTCTATACGAAAGAAATTTTAACATAAAAACAAGTTTTTTCCATTTTAATATAAAAATAATACTTTTTAGTTAGTTATATTGTCGTAAAAATCCTTTTAAAATAAGCGTTAAATATATCTTTAAATTGCGTAATATTTCTTAATACTGGCCCGAATAAATGCTTTAAAAGCAAAAAAAATGTTTGCGTTAGCAAACATTTAATAAACACGAGGATATTAAGAGAGAGTATAAATTATTAACTTACTTACTATAAAACCTTTTAATATTTCCTTAAATTAAATTCCCTTACATTTTAATTAAGTATTTTTTTCGGATAATATTGCTAAATTTATTCAGTTTTATTAAGAAATATTACAAAGCTTTTAAAAAGCCTGTAAAAAAGCCTTTTCAATCTGATTATCGGATATTTAAAAATATGGGAAAATTTGCAATAAAAAAAGCGGAAGACGGGTCTCGAACCCGCAGCAGCTTGCTTGGAAGGCAAGTACTCTACCAATTGAGTTACTTCCGCATTGGTGTGAACTCATATTAACATGGAAAAAAATAAAAATAAAGCTAAAATATTTTTTCTATGCACAATAAAAATGTTATGGCAAGTGCAGCGCAGGAGGATATTAAAACAGCCCCCGCGCTCATATCCTTTGCGAGTTTTGCAAGTTTTGCCCACTTATTTTTATAATATGCATCCATAATAAATTCTATGCACGAGTTCATAAGCTCAAGAGATAAAGTCATTGCACAGGCAAATATAATTAAGCAAATTGATGTTACCTCAAGCTCAAAAATAACGGCCATAATAATATAAAAGAATGAAATAAAAAGATGTTTTTTAAAATTTCTTTGTGATTTATTGGCAATCCTCAATCCGTTAAGTGCGTGTGTTGCGCTGTGAAAAAAATCTTTTGATTGAAATTTAAGCATTATATAAATCCTCTATAATTTTATTTTGAACCCCGACAATAAAATTATAATCCTCGTCTGTTTGGTGGTCAAAACCTAATAAGTGCAAAATTCCATGCGTTATGAGGGTATCAATCTCAACATCATAAGATTTTATCGCCTGTCTTTTTGCGGTATCAATCGAAATAATTATTTCCCCGAGATTTATTTCATTATCTATGGCAAAAGAATTTTTATCATCCGCAAAGAGCGAAAAAGTTATAACGTCGGTCGCTTTATCAATATTTCGATAATCTCTGTTAATCGCTTTTATCTCATCATCAGAAGTAAATACAATATCAAACGAAAATTTTTCAGCATCAATAAATACCTTATTAAGCTTATTTATTATTGAAGGCTCATTTATTATCCCGTTAAATATTTTTAAAATTTTTGCCTTTGATTTATATTTAAAGCCCTTATAATTGTTTAAAACAGAGAGATTAGTCTTTTTCATTTTCTTTCTCTGAATTTCTTTTCTCAATCTTTTTTTCAACTTTATCGTCAGAAGGTTTCTTAAAATGTATCTTATTTTTTGCTTCAAATTCGTTAATTATATTTTCTTGATATTTAATTCTATCGTGCTGCATACCCCTTAGAATTCTGTTAAAAGTTGCCGCAATAAGTTTAATATCTTTAAGAGTTAACGGTGAATCGCTTAACTGCCCGTCATTCAATCTTTCCGTGATAATTTTGCTTATCATGTTTTCGATTTCTTCAGGCGCAGGATTTTTTAATGAGCGAACTGCACTTTCAACGGCATCTGCAAGCATAAGAATTGCCGTTTCCTTTGTGTTCGGTTTAGGCCCCGGGTATCTGAATTGTTCTTCAGACACGGCATCTTTACCTTCTTCTTTAATGGCTTGTTGATAAAAATGACCCGCAAGGCTCTCACCATGGTGCTGCTGGATAAAATTAATAACGGATTGCGGAAGCCCATGCTCTTTTGCAAGCTTTACACCGTCTTTTGTATGAGAGGTGATAACCATTTTACTTAAACGAGGGTTAAGTTGAACATGGGGATTTTCAATATCAAAGTATGACTGGTTTTCAATAAAGAATAAAGGTCTTTCAAGTTTACCTATATCATGATAAAAAGCACCGACGCGCGCAAGAATTGGATTTCCTCCTATAGCTTCTGCGGCGCCTTCGCACAAGTTTGCAACCATTAGAGAGTGATGATATGTGCCCGGAGCTTTATATTGAAGCATTGCAAGAAGCTCTTGGTTGTGATCTGCAAGCTCGATAAGCCCGTATGGCGTAACGGTTTTAAATATTTTTTCAATAAACGGCAAACAACCGAGTGCAACAACGCAGGAAGAAAAACCAGCTACCATATAGTTTAAAATAGGCCTAATTGTTGCGGGGCTCAATTCCCATTCAAACAATAAAACAATCATGTTGAATGCAAAAATGACAAACGCTATGTCAAAACCGCATTTAATAAGGTCATATCTTTTTGTATAGTTAATTTTAGATACGGAATTTCCCGTAATAATAGTTACAAACAGCAAATTCATTATAAGCTGCTGGTCAAAATTTAAAACAACGGAAAATAAAGATAAAACCAAGATTAGCGACAAACTTGCAAGTATGGGCGATGTAAATATAACAAGAATAATCATATAAGCAGGTATAATCAAATATAAAAGAGTTATTGCGTTATAATGAGACACCGCAACCGTCGCGGCGCATGAGATGATAAGCAGGGTCGCCTGAATTAGCATATATCTGAAATTAAAGAAGGATTTTTCATAGTTTCTTATATAGGTAAGAACAATTAAAAGGGTAAAAGAAACAAGTAAAAACAAACCGAGAATAGAACCTTTATTTAATTCAAGCGCCGTATATCCGGCTTTTTTAAGAGCGTCTTTTTTAAATTGGGTTACGGGTTCACCTTCTCTTAAGATATAATCCCCTCTTTTAAAGGTAACGGTATATGGTTTAATGGATTCTTTTGCATTGTTTTTCATAGCCTCCGTTGCGTGTTCGTCAACGATTAAGTTAGGAACAACAATATTTTCCATAATCATCATAATGTGTCTTATTTGGCTTGAAGAAATACTCGGACTGTTTGCTTCGGCAATAGTCTTTTCAAAATGATTATTATGAAATTCCGCTTCACTTATACCATGTTGGAGTATTATAACAAGAGCGGCTTCCGAACTTTTAAACAAATTGTTAATCGTTTTTTCGGAATTTACCAACATATAGTGAACTATTTCTTTTTCATGATTTTTATCGTTTATGTCAAACAAATCATCAATCTGTTTTTCTTTCTCCGCATTTGATAAAGAAGAATTTTTTATTTTTATAATATTTTCATTTAATGTTTTTAAATTTTGTTTTATATAGTTTGTTTCAATATTTACAAGCAGAGGTTTTATTTTGCTTGCAGCTTCCTGTCTGAGATAATCGGTTTTTTTGGTATCAACGACTTCAAAAGTTTTTCTTGCAATAATATTTTTCTTGCTTATACCGTTTGCAACAATATTTTGCATATAGTAGCTTGATGCCAAAATCAAAGTAAATAGTGCTGAAGTTGCAATAAAGAGCAAGAATGCTAAAATTTTTGAAGACTGAAATATATCACTTAAAATAAAATTTAACCTTATTTTTTTCATATCGAAAACCCAATTTTATCTTTTTTAACAAACAATATTATACACTAAACTTTTATAGTATAATCTAAAACATGAAAAAAACAAATTTAATTAAATGTCTTGCACTTTTAATATTTTTTATAAACTCATCATCCGCATCAGAATTAACAAAAAGAAACGATTTAAGAACGCTGTTTACAAATAATGAAGCAATAATTTATGAAATTAATATAAGAACATTTGGTGCCGTCGACAGCAATAAAAACGGAATTATTGACATATATGACGGAGAAGAAAGCGGAACTTTTTTAAATGCAATTCCAAAATTAAGAGAAATCAGAAATCTCGGTTTTAACACTTTGTATCTAATGCCGATTACGAAAGTTGGAAAATTAAAAGCACTGGGTACTGCAGGCTCATTATACGCAATGGATAGTTTTAATACAATAAACCCCCAATTTGATGATTTAAGCGATGATTTATCGGTTTATGACGAAGCAAAAGAATTTATAAAAGAAGCTCACGCACTTAATTTTAGAGTCATTATAGATATGCCTTGTGCAGGCTCTTATGATTTCACATTAAAGGATAAAAATCTGTTTATGACGGATAAAAACGGTCAAACAATTGTTCCTTCGGATTGGACTGACGTCAGACTCTTTAAGGTATATAATAATGATAAAAAAACATTAAACAGAGATGTTCTTGACGGCTATAAATCTTTTGTGGATATGGTTCAAGAGCTTGGTGCAGACGGAATAAGAGCTGACGTTGCGGGAATTAAACCAAAAGAATTTTGGCAGGAATTAATAAGTTATGCAAGAAGAAATGATAACGAATTTTTATTTCTTGCGGAGGCAAGCCCTGCTTGGAAAAATCCCGTTAAATCTCAGCATTTTTATACAAGCGTCGAACATCTTCTCCAAGCGGGATTTGACGGTTATTACGGAGAATATGGTGATTTTAGCAGAATATATAACGCAAAAGATTTCCATAAAATCATTAAAAAAGAAAGAAAAATCATAAAAAAGTTTGATAACAAAAAATCAACCATCGCATCTTTCGTAACCCACGACCAACAAAGCCCTACGATTAACGGAAACAAAGGAAGAAGCGACCTGATTACCTGGCTTAGCGTAACCCTTCCCGTTAATTCATTTTTCTTGGACGGTTATTTGACGGGCGATGATTTTTTATATCCTTATAAAGATAAAAAAGCGGAATATACGGAAACTGACGACGATTATTACTTTGCTCATAAAGGTAAAATGGATATATTTAATTTTTCCCGCGCCCCTCAGGGAAATTTTCCCGAAATATATGATGAAGTAAAAGATGCCGTGAAATTTAAGAATTGGTCAAAGGATATTTTAAAAAATGCACCGTACAAGCCGATAGAAACGGGAAATCAAGATGTATTCGGGTTTAGCAGGAAGGATAAAAATAACACATTAATTGTAATTGGAAATCTTAGCGAACAAAATTCTCATAAGATAAAAATAAATACTCCAAGTATAAAGAACAGTGTGGTAATTCCAATTAAGCATGATAAAGAGCCAAAATACGGTAGGAAATCAATAACAACAACATTAAAACCTTACGAGATACAAGTTTATTTATTTAGTAAAAAAAATTAATAGATTTTGCATGAAACAATAAAATATGCTTAAATAGGAGTATTAAGGGGTAGTATTATATGTTTACAGAAAAAATATTAACAATGATTTTGGCAGGTGGTCAGGGCAAAAGATTATTTCCGTTAACAAGGGACAGAGCAAAACCTGCAGTACCTTTTGGCGGAAGATACAGAATTATCGACTTTGTACTAAATAACTTTGTAAACTCAGGTTTTTTTAATATTAAGGTTTTAACTCAATACAAATCTGACAGCTTAAATAAACACATTTCGAGAGGCTGGGACTTAGCATCATCAATCGGACAATATGTTGACTTGGTTCCCGCACAGATGAGAACTGACGGAAACTGGTATAAAGGTACGGCAGATGCGGTTTTTCAAAATATAAACCAGATTGAAGATGAAGGTTTTAAAACGGTATGCATCTTTGGCGGAGACCATATATACAAAATGGATGTAAGGCAAATGCTTACATATCATTATAATAATAATTCGGATTTAACGATTTCGGCAATTCCTATTCCGATTGAACTCGCGGGCGAATATGGAATTATGGAGGTTGATGAAAATTGGAGACTTACGGGTTTTATCGAAAAACCTAAAACGCCGCCAAAAACAACCCCCGGAGACCCGACAAAATGTCTTGCCTCAATGGGAAATTATATATTTAAATCAGATATTTTAATTAAAGAGCTTATTGAAGATTCCAAAAATCAAGAGTCAAATCATGATTTTGGTAAAAATATTATTCCGGAAATGCTTAAAAAGGGATATAAAATTCAAATTTATAACTTTGCAACCAACGAATTTCCGGGCATGACGGAATCAGAAAAGGGATACTGGAGAGATGTGGGAAATATAGATAGTTATTGGCAGGCAAATATGGATTTAATTGATTATAATCCTGAATTAAATTTATATTCAAAAGAATGGCCGCTAAGAACATTTAACTATAACTTCCCTCCCGCAAAATTTGTATGGGATGAAGAACAGCGTATAGGTATGGCAAAAAATTCTCTCGTATCGGAAGGCTGTATTATAAGCGGGGGAAGTCTTTCAAGATGTGTACTATCGCCAAAAGTGCACATAAACAGCTATAGCAATATTCAAGATTCTATCCTTCTTGAAAATGTGAAAATTGGCAGATATTCACAAATTAAACGCGCGATAATCGATAAGAATGTAGAAATACCTCCTTATACAAAAATAGGTTTTGATAGAGAAGAAGACTTAAAAAGAGGTTTTTATGTATCACAGGGAGGAATTACGGTTGTCCCCAAAGATGCAATCGTAAACTAAATTCTCATATTTCCGCCGTTTTTTGTAAATGCCATATAGCTTTGAATTGAAATCGGGGTTTTTTGCTGTATGGGAGTATATGGTATAGAAGACGGTTTAACAATCGGGGATTGTGCATATACGTCATTTTTGCCTGTTTTCTTTTGTACAAAAGTTGCAAATTTGTTTCTGACAACAGGAGTAATAAGGTTGTTTGTAAATACGGCGCCAAATAATGACGCAATTGTACCAACACCGTTTTTAAGCATCATAGTGCCTTTTTCATCAAGCGCCTTAGACCCTATAATACCTTTGTCAACCAGTCCTCTTGCCCCTTTAATTAAAGAATATGTAATACCGTAAAAAAGGGCAACGTTTGTGACGCCATCCGCAATTTCTTGAGCGGCTAAATATCTTCTTTCTTTTTTATCAACTTTTTTATTGAAAAATACGCCCGTCATATTAGATAATGATGCAAGCATCCAGCCTATGGCTGCAGTATCTAATAAGAATTTATCGGTATTATCGGCATATCGAGTAAATACTCCTGATTTAAGATTATTAAATATTTTAGATAGACTAGTTTGAAGAGCCACTTACTGCCTCCTCATTCTTTTTAGCTTCTTTTTTCATGTGATGTTTCTGATACAAGTTATCAATTTTATTTTGGCTGGCATTAATTAAAGGTATATCAACAAGGAAGTTCGTAAATAACATTACGCATAGTCCAAGCAATGTACCCATTGTTGCAGAGTAGTTTTTAATCTGTTTTTCAGATGCATCCGCAAGAGATTTAACAATCTTTTTACCTTGTTTTGTCATTGCTTCCATGCTTTTTTCTGAAGCTTTAAAATCAAGGAACTTGCCTTCGCCGGTGAATTTTTCTGCAAATTTAATGGTAGCTGCACGAACGGTAACACCTGTCAGCATACCTATGCCGTTTCTTGCAATTGACCTTATAGCAGAAGATTCTCTGGTTTTTTGGTCAACATCTTTGTTAGACATGTCAATCATCGGCTGTAAAAACATTGCCGTAACGCCAAGTATAGCCCTTTGACCGACACTGTTTACCTTGTCGACATCTTGAATATATTTCGCAGCCCTGCTGCTCAAATTGCTTAATGAGCCAAAACTGCATTGTTTTAATTGCTGTATATTGTTGTTAATCTTCATCTTCGGTAGTCAAGTATACAAAACAGGTAATAAATAAAAATTGCCCAGAAACTGTATGCGTTGAAATATTTTTTAATATTTAATGCTCAACTTGCATTAATTACTCCATTTATAATACAATATTTTAAAGAAAAGAGCAATAGGCATGACAAATAAAAAACCTTTTTTTTATGACATAACATTAAGAGACGGCAATCAGGCATTAAAAAAACCATGGGGAATTAAGGAAAAAGAAATTGTCTTCAATAAACTTGTCGAATTAAATGTAAACGGGATAGAAGTCGGCTTTCCGAGTGCATCGGAAATGGATTATGATGCTTGTGAAAGACTTGCGAAAATTGCGCCAAAAAATATTGTTATATCTGCTCTTGCAAGATGTGTTAAAGCAGATATAAGAAAAGCCGTTGACGCAATAAAAGATGCGCCGATACCGAGAATTCACGTATTTATGGCGCTCAGCCCTTTTCATATGCAATATGTTTTAAATAAAACACCCGAGGAAGCAAAAGAAATCGTCATAAGGGCTGTTAAATATGCAAAAGAGGAAATATTAAAGGTAAACAAAAACGGTCAAGTTCAATTTTCTGCTGAGCATTTTGGCGATTGCGAAGAAAATATTGACTTTGTAACAGATACCTTAAAAGAGGTTGTAAAAGCGGGCGCCGACGTCATAAATCTTCCAAATACCGTTGAGAGATACAGAATTAAACCTTTGGTTGATATGGTAAATAAGGTTTATGAAGCACTTCCAAAAGATGTTGTGATTGCCGTTCATCATCATAATGATCTTGGTATGTCAACAGCATCAACCGTCGAAAGCTATTTCGCAGGCGCCACCCAGCTTGAATGCTCATTGAACGGCCTTGGAGAACGTGCAGGAAATACGAATATGTATGAAGTTGCCGTTGCACTGTATAACAGCGGCGTAGAACTTGATTTAAATCTTGAAAAGATATATGAAACCGCCCTTTTAATTGCACAGATGTCAAAGGTTAAAATTCATGAAAAAGCCCCTTTAATAGGCTCCGACTCTCTTGCACACAGAAGCGGAATACACCAGGACGGCGCAATAAAAACAAAGGGTATGAAAAAGGGTGCTTATAGGGCAATTGACCCCAAGCTAATCGGCAGAAACGATGACGAAATTATAGGTTTTACAAGTCAATCCGGAAAAACTGCCATATACGAAATTATAAATCAAGCAGGATATCCGATATCTGTCGACGAAGCAATCAGAATTTCACCTCATGTTAAAAAAGAGGCGGAAATTCTTGGAGAAGTGCCCGTAAACAAAATTGTTGAAATATATTTTAGGGAATTGTTTAACATAGCTGGTCCTTTTGAATTTCTATCCTTCAATATGATAGAGGCGGATACATTTGAATTAAGATTTAATTATAATGATGAGTATTACGACATTAAAGGTATCGGGAACGGCCCTGTTGATGCATGCTTGAATGCTTTAAGAAAAGTGGGGTTTGAAAGAACCTTATCTGGTTTTGAACAAAAAGCGGTAGATGCGGACATTATGGGCTCAGGTGCAAGCGCTATAAGCACAATTCACATTTTAGGCAAGGACGGAAAAGATATTATAGGCAGAGCATTTGATAAAAACACCGCAAGAGCAAACGTTAAAGCAATATTTAATGCTATGAATTTAGCTGAAATCGAGGATTAAAACATACCTTTTCTTGCAAAAACAACGCCCGCTATAGTTGCCACGACAACGGATAATACAAATACAAATAAGAATTCCGGAATTAATGTAATTTTCGGAAGGTCAACATTCATACCCCAAAAACTTGCAAACATTGTCGGAATAGCAAGGATGATTGTAATCGAAGTTAATCTTTTCATAACAATGTTTAAGTTGTTGGAAATAATTGACGCAAACGCATTCATCATGTTTTCCAAGATGTTTCTGTGCATTTCAACCATTTCAAGCGCCTGTCTGTTTTCAATAATAACGTCTTCCAGCATATCAATATCATCTTCGGTAAACTTCATAACGGAAGCTGCTGAACCCGTTTTTGTTAAGCGTAATATCTTTTGAAGCACCATATTGTTATCTTTAAGGGCGGTTGTAAAATAAACAAGTGATTTTTGTAATTCAAAAAGTTTGAACAATGCTTTATTTTTCATCGTTTTTCTGAGGCTGTTTTCCATAACCTCACTTTGTTTATAGATATAATCCAAATATCTTAAGTAGAACTTAGATGCCCTAAATAGGATGTTTAGCATAAAGTTTGTTTTATTTGAAGTATTGAAAAATTTTGCGGTTTCAGCGTTAAACGATTTTATAATTCTGTTTTCTTTGCTGCATACGGTGATAAAACTCGTTTGAGTAAATATCAAACCTAAAGGCAATGTATCAAAATTATCCCCTTCATCAACGGTCGGAACGTTAATGATGATAAGAAGATGTCCGTCATCCAAATCAATACGTGACCTTTCATCGGAGTCTAACGAATTTTTCAAAAAACTGTCATCAAGATTTAAAACGAGTGAAACTTTTTTTATTTCATCATCGCTCGGATCAATCAGATTAAACCAAGAACCGCTTTGCGCTTCGTTAATTCCGATTTCGTCAAGACCTTTTTCATTATTTGTTTTGTATATAACTAGCATTCGTTAAATCTTTCTGATACAAATTCAAATTATCCTATGTTTTCATTAAACTACACATAAAAAAAATGTGCAACAAAAAAGTAAAATAATAAAAAAAGGCACCCCATTAGGGATGTCTTTTCCTTATATAAAAATCAGACTAAAATTCAAGACCTGCTTCTCTTGCAGCATCTGCAAGCGCTTGAATTCTGCCATGGAATAAAAAGCCGCCGCGGTCAAATACAACACCTTTAATGCCTGCTTTTATTGCTTTTTCAGCAACATCTTTGCCGACAATCTTAGCTGCTTCAATGTTACCGCCATGTTTCAAACCAAGCTCTTTAAGTTTTGAAGATGAACTTGCAAGCGTAACGCCTTTAACATCGTCAATTACTTGAGCATAAATGTGTTTTAAGCTTCTGTATACGGCTAAACGCGGATATTCCGATGTGCCTGAAATTTTAGTTCTTACACGTATGTGTCTTTTTCTTGTTTTCTCTTTTTTGTTTTCAAGTTTAATCATTTTTCTTTCCTTTCACCAAAACCGTTCCTTAGATTTTAAGTCGGTTTATGCTGGCAATTATTTATTATTTTTTACCTGCTTTACCTGCTTTTTTAGCAACATACTCGCCTTCATAGCGAACACCCTTACCTTTATAAGGTTCAGGAGAACGTTTAGAACGAATAAGAGCTGCAATGTCTCCTACTTTTTGCTTGTTGGTACCTGAAACCGTTATTTTAGTGTTAGCTTCAACTTCAATTTTGATGCCCTCAGGAGTTTTAATCAAAATTGGATGAGAATAACCAAGTGCAAGATTTAAATCATTTCCTTGCATATTGGCTTTATAGCCGACACCTATAATTTCAAGTTTTTTAACAAAAGGGGTTTTAACGCCGTTAATGGCATTTGATACCAATGTTCTTGAGAGACCATGCAAAGATCTTGATTTTCTGTCATCATTTTTTCTTGTGATAACAACAGTGTTGTCTTTTTTTGCAACTTCAAGTTCAGAAGCAACTTGAACTTCTTCGGTACCTAAAGGTCCTTTTGCAGTTACTTTATTGTTTTCAATTGTTACATCTACACCGCTTGGGATTTCAATTGGTGCTTTACCGATTCTTGACATAATTTTCTCCTTGTTTGGTATATTGTAAATATTTGCCAAATTTTTCTACCAATTACATTTGGCGTATAAAAGATTAATGAACGTAGCAAAGAATTTCGCCGCCTAATTTTTCCTGACGAGCTTTTCTGTCTGTCATAAGACCCTTGCTTGTTGAAATAACGGCAATTCCAAGACCGTCTAAAACCTTAGGCAAATTCTTAGATTTTGAATATGTTCTAAGACCGGGTGATGATACTCTTTTTAAAGAAGTAATAACCGGATTTCCTGCTTCATCATATTTTAAAGTAACTTCAATAGATGATTTAATATCATCTTTTACTACTTCAAAATCCTGAACATAACCTTCTTCTTTTAATAATTTAATAAGTTCAACTTTTAATTTTGATGCGGGGATAGAAACTGTTGAATGTTTTGCCATACAAGCGTTTCTAATTCTTGTTAGTGCATCAGCCACTACGTCTGTTACCATAATATTTTTCCTTTATATTGCTACCTGCAAGCACATCTTGCGGTTTAGTCTACATATAATATCTTACCATGAAGATTTTGTAACACCCGGAAGTAATCCTTGGTGCGCCATTTTTCTTAAACAAATTCTGCAAAGACCAAAATCTCTATGAAATCCGTGAGGACGTCCGCAAATAGAGCATCTGTTGTGAAGTCTGACTTTAGGATATTTTCCCTTTGCAGCCAACGCTTCTCTTGTTGCTTCTTTGTTTATCATTGCTTTTTTTGCCATAATTATTTATTTCCTTTATTACTTCTTAAATGGCATACCTAAATGTGCCAATAAACTTTTTGCTTCTTCATCTGTTTTTGCTGTCGTTATGATAGAAACGTTCATACCCTTAACTAAATCAATTTCTTCATAGTGAATTTCAGGGAATAATGCTTGTTCTTTAAGACCAAAAGTGTAGTTACCCCTTCCGTCGAAGGATTTTCCTGACACGCCTCTAAAGTCACGAATACGAGGAAGAACAACACAAACTAATTTTTGCAAAAAGTCGTACATTCTTTCGCCTCTTAATGTAACCATTGAACCAACCGGCATTCCTTCTCTTAATTTATAAGATGCAATTGATTTTTTAGCTTTTGTTACAACCGCTTTTTGACCGGCGATTTTTGTTAATTGGTTAACAATATTTTCAGCAACTTTTGAACTGTGAGATGCTTCACCAACACCCATGTTTAACACGATTTTGTTAAGCTTAGGTATTTCCATATCATTTTTGTAGTTAAATTCAGCCTTTAAAGCCTTTCTAACTTCTGTTTCGTATCTTTTTTTAAGATCTTTTGTAGTTGTCATTTTTTTATCCTTTTTCTTAGCCTTTGAAATTTTACACTATGCTTAGATTTTATCTTATTTTTAGCGTCTATCAAACTTCAATGCCCCGCTTATGCGGTTAGTCTATTTCTTTGTTGCATTTTTTGCAAACACGAATTTTCTTGTCATCTTTAACAATTTTTGAAATTCTTGTAGCCTTTTCACATTGCGGGCATACAAGCATAACTTTGCTTGATGATATAGGCTTTTCAATTTTATTCAAGCCGCCTTGAATACCAAGCATCGGATTAGCTTTTTGAGCTTTAGTTACAAGATTAACGCCTTCAACTAAAACTTTGCCGTCTTTTTTGTTTATATCTTTTACGTTTCCGATTTTGCCTTTATCCTTGCCTGAAATAACAACGACTCTGTCGCCTTTTTTTACATGGATGTTTAGATTTTCTTTCTTTTGTGTCATTTTCTTATTCCTTAAATTACCTCGGGAGCTAAAGAAACAATTTTCATGAAGTTTTTATCTCTTAACTCTCTTGCAACGGGTCCGAATACACGAGTTCCGCGCGGGTTGCCGTCTTTGTTAATAATAACAGCAGCATTTTCATCAAATCTGATAACTGAACCGTCGTTACGTTTGATATCAGCCTTTGTTCTAACAACAACCGCCGTAACAACTTCAGATTTTTTTACCGTCATGTTTGGAGCTGCTTGTTTAACAGTTGCAATAATAACATCGCCCACAGAAGCATATCTTTTATTTGAAGAGCCCATAACTCTAATACATAAAAGTTCTTTTGCGCCGGTATTATCTGCTACTTGTAATCTAGTTTCTTGTTGTATCATTTTTCTTTACCTTATCTATTTTGCTTTTTCAACAATTTCTTGTAAAGCCCAACGAACAGTGCTTGAAACAGGACGGTTTTCAACGATAGTAACTACATCGCCAACACCTGCACTGTTTTTTTCGTCATGCGCTTTATAATTTTTTGTAGTTTTCATAATTTTTTTGTATTTTTTGTGAGGATTGTGTTCTGCAACTTCAACAACAATAGTTTTATCCATTTTGTCGCTTGTTACAATACCTTGTTTAATTTTCTTAGGCATTTTGTGCTTCCTTTAATTCTTTTTCTCTTATCACTGTTTTTGCTTTCGCAATGTCTCTTTTTGTATTTTTAATTAGAGCAGTATTTTCTAACTGTTTTATTTTGTTATGACCCATTCTGTGTTTAAATAAGTCTTTTTTTAAATTTAAAACAAGCTCTTTTAGTTCATCTATTGATTTTTCACGTATTTCTTGTAGTTTCATAATTAACCTTCTTTTTCAACAATTTTAACTTTGATTGGTAATTTTTGAGCTGCAAGTTTAAGTGCTTGAATAGCAACTTCTCTTTCAGGATATTCTATTTCAAATAGAATTCTGCCCGGTTTAACAACCGCTACCCAGTATTCGGGGTTACCCTTACCTTTACCCATACGAGTTTCGGCAGGTTTTGCAGTGATAGGTTTATCCGGAAATATTTTAATCCAAACGTTACCGCCACGTTTTACGGCTCTTGTCATTGTTCTTCTGGCTGCTTCAATTTGTCTTGCCGTAATCCATGCAGGTTCAGTTGTGGCTATACCGTATGTACCGAATTCTAAAGACACACCTCTTGTTTCGTGTCCTTTCATATTACCTTTCATTTTTTTTCTAAATTTGGTTTTTTTGGGCATTAACATTTTTATTTGCTCCTATTGTTTTTATTCTTGTGTTTCTTCAACTTTTTCGGCAAAGTCTTTTCTTGTTCTTCTTTCTTTGCCTGTAGACGGTTTTTTAAGTTTGATATTTTGGTCTGCCTTTTCGCCGGGCATTAAGTTGCCTTTGAAAATCCAAACTTTAACACCGATTTTACCCATAACCGTATCAGCTTCGGTAAAACCGTATTGAACATCTGCACGAAGTGTTTGAAGAGGAATTCTGCCTTCTTTTGCCCATTCACTTCTTGCAATTTCGGCGCCGCCTAAACGACCTGATACCATAACTTTGATACCTTGAACGCCTGCTCTCATTGTTCTTTGCATTGCCTGTTTCATAGCACGTCTGAATGCGATACGTTTTTCCAACTGTTGAGCTATGTTTTCGGCAACCAATTGTGCATCGGCATCAATTCTTGCTACTTCC
>CANQDZ010000020.1 GCA_947594025.1 Candidatus Gastranaerophilales bacterium | reverse complement strand
ATTGCAATACTCAGTATATATTGTTACATTTCTTTACAAAGAAAATACCCATGCAAGTTCTTCTCCTGCATGGGTTTTCATAATTTGAATTTTATTTTAAGACTAGAAGATTAATCCGCCGTCAACACCGAGAACCTGACCCGTGACGTATTTCGCATCAAGTGCCAAAAATTTGGCAACAACTGCAACATCCTCGGGAGTGCCCAATGTTTTTAAAGGAATGTGTTCCGTCATCATCGCAACTGCGTTTTCGGGCAATGTTTTTGTCATATCGGTTTGTATAAAGCCGGGAGCAATTGCATTCACTCTAATGCTTCTTGCTGCAAGTTCTTTTGCAAGAGCTTTTGTAAAGCCTATAATGCCTGCTTTTGCTGATGCATAATTAGCCTGACCAACGTTTCCGTAAAGTCCGACAACACTTGCCATATTAACTATTGAACCGCTTCTTTGCTTCATCATAATTTTAGAAACAGGGTTAGTTACAAAATAGGCTGAGTTTAAGTTTGTATTTATGACATCAAGCCAATTTTCTTCGCTCATTCTGATAAATAAACCGTCCCTTGTAATACCTGCGTTATTTATCAAAACGTCTATTCTGCCGTATTTTTCAAAGATTTTTGCTATATTTTCTTCAACCTGCGCCTTGTTGCTTACATCGAATTGGTAAGCTTCCGCGTTTGAGCCGAGAGCACGCAATTCTTCAACTGTTTTGCTTGCAGCATCAACATTTCCGGCGTAGTTAATAACAACGTCTAAACCTGCACGAGCAAGTTCAATTGCACACGCACGTCCGATGCCTCTTGAGCCTCCCGTCACAAGTGCGACTTTTTTAATAGTATCTTCCATAATACCCCCTTAAACTTAATGGTCGGGATGACAGGATTTGAACCTGCGACCCCCTCGTCCCAAGCGAGGTGCGCTACCAAGCTGCGCTACATCCCGATTTAGAGTAACTTGCAAGGAAAATTTTACCAACAACATTTTTTGCCGTCAAGCAGTAATGCTTTGATATAAAGAGTATGCGTACTTTAAAAATTTAAAGGATAAAAATCTCTTGACGAGAGAGAGCTTGCTTTTTGCAGGCATAAATAACAAAAATATGCTTAATACATCAATTGTTTTTGTAATCAGTTTAAATACGTTGATTATCTTTGTTTGAGTAAGCACGCGTATAAGTTTGTTTACTGTATTCAGGGATTGTCTTATATCTTTTATTTCCTCGATAATTGCAAAAGTACTTCCTATAAATTGCCTGTGATATCTTATAACATGCCCGTCAGCCTTTATTAAAAAGCGAACGGTCAAAACCGTAATTATTACTATGAGGACACTTAAAAGATTTATCATATCAAAATCATACTTTTTTTTAGAAAAAACGTCATACTCAAAATGGACTATTTTTAAGAATATATTTTTCTAAAATACATATAAAAAAGCAAGATGCCAAACTTTTAAAAACCCATCCAAAACTTTATTATCGAAACCCCGAAGAAAGTGATAGGCGTTTGTCATCTCGCATTATTATGATAACATATTTTCTTAAGCGTTTAATCGCCCATAAGAGTTAGGAGAAAAGTATTATAAAACTGCCCGATTTGCGTACGCTTATGTATATTTACCAATTTTACTCTTTTTGATATATTTTTTAAAAAAAGGAGAGCGTCCATGACAAAAACAAAAATACTCGTTTTATACTCAAAATTAGTGTTATTTTCTGCGTTACTTTTATGTTTTTGCTATAATGCGGAAGCGGACGAATATCAAAGAAATGGAGAAAATATGACTCAACAAGTTAGAGCTGAACATATTCTTGTTCAAACGGAAGACCAAGCCAAAAAGCTTAAATCTCAGATTGAAGAAGGCGCAAGCTTTGAAGAACTGGCAAAAGAGTATTCTCAATGCCCGAGCGGAGCAAGCGGGGGTGACCTTGGCTATTTTACACGCGGTCAAATGGTTCAACCTTTTGAAAATGCAGCTTTTGATACGGAAACAGGTAAAGTTTCAGACCCCGTTCAAACTCAATTCGGCTGGCACCTGATTAAAGTTATAGATAAGAAGTAATTTATGATATAATAATTTTGCCACGCTCCACGGGGTCTTGCGAACTCTTGACCAAAAGCTTATGTTGGGTGCAGAGCCTACCGTGAGGGAGGTAAGGTTAAAATTAAAAATATATTGATTGTTGATAGCCTGATTTTTGATGGCGATTATGCTCCGAACCGTGTCAGGATGGAAACATAGCAGCACTAAGGTGAAGTTAACGGGTATTAATTTTTAGGAAGTAGGTTGGTGTATTTGAGGTTTTAATTTTACTTTTCGATAGGTAGTGGCGTGGCTTTTAATTTATAGCTTTTATGCTATGATAATTTTATGATTGAAAGATACTCTCGAGAAGAAATAAAAAATATTTGGGAACTAAATCAAAAATTCAGATATTATTTGGATGTTGAAATTGCAGTATGTAAGGCATACAACAAATTGGGTCAAATTCCTGATGAGGCGCTTAACCATATTATTAAAACTGCGGATTTTTCAACGGAGAGGATTGATGAGATTGAAAAAATCACCCGTCACGATGTTATCGCATTTTTAACCAACGTAAATGAAAACGTCGGATGTGAATATTCAAGATACATTCATATGGGGCTTACAAGCTCTGATGTTATAGACACGGCTTTTGCACTTCAAATAAGAGACGCATCAAACATCATTTTAAAAGATATGGAAAATCTTCTTGAAACCATTAAAAAAATGGCTTTAAAACACAAAAATACGGTTTGTATCGGAAGGTCACACGGCATGGGTGCTGAAGTTATAACATTCGGGTTCAAACTTTTAAATTGGTATGATATGTTTGAAAGAGCAAAAAAGCGCATTGAACGTTCATTATCAGATATTTTGGTGGGACAAATGTCAGGACCCGTAGGCACATATTCAAATATATCCGCAGATGTTGAACAGATTGCATGCAAGGAATTAAATTTAAAACCTGCAAGAATTTCAACTCAGGTTATATCCCGTGACAGACATTCGGATTTCATAAACGCGCTTGGCATTTTAGCTTCAATTATAGAAGATGCCGCCGTTGAAATAAGACATCTTCAACGCTTTGAAGTAGGAGAAGTTGAAGAAGGATTTAAAGAAGGGCAAAAAGGTTCTTCGGCTATGCCCCATAAGAAAAATCCTATTTCAAGCGAAAATTTAACGGGGCTTGCAAGACTTGTAAGGTCTTATGCAGCTCCTGCCATGGAAGATATAACCTTGTGGCACGAAAGAGATATTTCTCACTCATCCGTTGAAAGAGTAATATTCCCTGATTCGACAATTTTGATTGATTATATGCTAAACAGATTTAATGATGTTCTTCAAAACCTTGTTATTAAAGAAGAAAACATGATTAAAAATGCGCAAAGGTATGGCGGTATAATCTATTCACAAAATGCTCTTTTATCTTTAACCAAAAGAATGACAAGGGAAGAAGCATACAAGATTGTACAAAAAGAAGCCTTTGAGGCATTTAATAACGGGGCTGATTTTAAAGAGGGAATTTCTAAATATTTGAATGAAGATGAAATTAAAGAATGTTTTAATCAAGAGAAATATTTAAGAAATATAGACAATATTTTTAAAAGATTTGATTTTTAAAAATTCTTTATATGTGCAACTTTTGACGTCTTAATGTTACAAAACTTAACAATATTAAGAAACTTTAAGCATGTAACAAAATACCAGAAAACATGTCACCATGCATGTTTTGACATGATAGGTCATGAAGCGCTTGCATCTTTTATTTAAATATTTGCCCGAGGCATGAATTGGCTCTATAATTGAATCATGTTCTAACGAACATACATGACGGGAAGTGATTTGTGCAACCTACATCAGACAGGATTAAACAAAACCTTCAAAAAGTCAGCCTAGAGGTAAAACCATATAACGCAAAAATTGTTGGTGTAACAAAATACTACGGTTTAGATGTTATGCAAGATGCCTACAATAACGGGCTGAGGGATTTTGGAGAGAATAAAGCGCTTGATGCCATAAACAAAATAAACGGCTTGAGCGAAGAAGTAAGAAAAGATAGCACATTCCATTTCATAGGACATTTACAAACAAATAAAGCTAAAAAAGTTGTTGGGTTTTTTGACTACATCCATTCGGTAGATTCATTAAATTTGGTAAACGAAATAGCAAAAGTTGCTGATTCTAAAGGCATTATCCAAAAAATATTTATTCAGGTAAATAATGCCAAGGAAGAACAAAAGTTTGGAATTGCACCTTCACAATTGAATAATCTTTTAAGCGAAATTCAAAAATTTAAATCAATAGAGGTTGTAGGGCTTATGAATATGGCGCCTTTTATTGATGATGAAATCGAACTTCACAGGCTCTTTAGAGAAATGAACAAACTAAAAGAAGAATGCGGCTTAAAAGAACTATCAATGGGTATGAGTCATGATTACAAAATAGCGCTTGAAGAAGGCGCAACAATAGTAAGATTAGGTAAGATATTATTTGAATAAAGGAGAAAAGAAAATTGGCAGGCATTTCAGACAAAATTAAATCCGTAATAGACTACTTGGTTGGTCCTATAGGCGGAGAAGAAACGGAACTCGATGGAACTGAGGATGTATTTGGTACACTGAAAAAAGATTTAGAAGGAGAAGGCGATTACGAAGTTGTTGACAATACGGCACTTCAACCAAAATTCAAACCGGCTTCACGCAAAGACAGAGGTTTAAAGGTTGTTCCTATGGCAAACAGAGCAAGCCACGAGGTTGTTGTTTATGAACCGAGAGCATACAACGAATCTATTTCAATTGTTGAAGCTCTTAAAGAAAGAAAAACGGTTATTTTAAATTTACAACTTTTGGACAGAGAACAATCTCAAAGAATAGTTGATTTCCTATGCGGTTGTACACACGCACTTGACGGAAAACAAAGAAAAATCGGCGATTTCGTATTTATCTTCACGCCAAGCAATATCGAGTTAACTCAAGAAATGGTAAATTCAAAACTTGCTCTTGATGCTCGCTGGAATGCTTCTCAAACACTGTAAGATAAAGAAATCAAATCGGAGAATGAGAGAGATAATTAATAAGGATTGCTAACTCCTTTTGCTACTTTTATCGCATAAACGAAATGTTTATGCGATTTTTATATCTCTGTATTTTAAGCCGACTAAGCGTGTCCTATAAATTTAGAACAAAAATCCATAATATAAATAGTATCGTCAGAGCTTAATGAGGTCATAATAACACCCGTTCTGTATAGTCCGTTATCCGCTGGGGCGCCGTATACAATTTTACCTCTTGAATTTATATGTCTTCCTTCGATTTCAAATTCCAATTCTATATCCGCCCCGTTTTTGATTGGGCGTTTGAAAATAAATGCTATGCCGCCTGCACAAACATTTTCCGTTGTTGCAATTGTTTCTTCACCGTCTATAAGGGTTTTTACCTTAACAGGCGTTTGAATATTTACTCTCAAATGTTCCCTTCTTTGAGAAAGTCGTGCAACTAAAGGGAAAGAAAGTTCCCAGCCGTTGTTTAGTTCTTTCAGCACTTCGCATTCAATTGCATAGACTCCTTTTGGAGTGTATATAATAAGCTCTGCTATTGAGCCTTTTTCTAAGATATATTCTTTCTCGTCAGAAAATATCTTTGTTGTAATAATGGTTTTGTCAAAGGAAACAACCGTCCCTATAAAATGGTCCAGAGCAACCTTTTCTTCCTTTATGGCTTCAAATTTTGCATTGTTCTTTAAATAATTAAGCAGATAGTTCATATTCGCATTATACCTTTATGTTTTTATTATAGCAAGTTCTATTCTATTTTGCCTCTCAGATGCCAAGTACTTGCAGATTCGATTTTAACCGTCACAAAGTCTCCTATTTTGTGCTTATCCGACTTAAAGTGGACAATTTTGTTGTTGCCCGTTCTGCCTTTCATGACGTCACCCTTGTTATCTTCAATCAAAACTTCCATGCTTTTTCCGACAAACTTTTTATTTGACTTTAAGTGCATTTCTTTAACTTTATCATTTAATTTTTGGAAACGAGCATCTTTTATTTTTTCGTCAATAAAATCTTTCGTCATTTTCGCGGCAACGGTATGAGGGCGGGGAGAATATGACGCAATATTTGAATAATCCAGTTCATATTCATCGATTAAAGATAGAGTATCTTGAAATTGTTCTTCCGTTTCTGACGGAAAACCCACGATGAAATCGGATGTTATTGTAACATCTTCTATCTCGCGTCTTATTTTCCGAACAATATCCGCGTACTGTTCTCTTGTGTATTTTCTGTTCATTTTTTTAAGTATTTCAGAGTTTCCGCTTTGTGCCGGTATATGGAAATATTTACACACTTTATCTGAATTTTTAACCGTTTCAATTAGTTCGTCCGTAATATCGGTCGGATAGGAAGTTACAAACCTTATTCTGAATTTACCTTCAAGCTTATTTATCTCTCTTAAAAGGCAAGCAAGAGTCGGTTTATCTTTCAGGTCTTTTCCGTAACTGTCAACATTTTGCCCCAAAAGAGTAATTTCCTTAAATCCTTCTTTTATTATTTGCTTTGCTTCGTTTATTATAATTTCAGGCGCTCTGCTTCTTTCTCTGCCCCTTGTAAAGGGGACTATGCAATATGTGCAGAAATTATTGCACCCCTCGATAATCGGAATCCAGGCATTAACGCTTTTTTCACGCTTGAAACCGACGTTTTCTTCAGGCACGTAATCTTTTTTTCTGACAGCCATTATCCTTTTTTCTTCTTTAAGAAGTTTTGGAAGTTCGTAGATATTTTGTGTCCCAAAAACTAAATCCAGATACGGAAATCTTTTAAGTAAATCTTCGTCCGTATGCTGAGCAAGACATCCGCAAAGAGCTATTTTAAGATTTGGTTTGTCCTTTTTCCACTTGCCCCAGACACCAAGTCTGCTAAAAGCTTTTTCTTCACTCAGCTGCCTGATTGAACAAGTGTTTACTATAAGAAAATCGGCATTTTTTGGGTCCTCTGTTTTTTCATAGTCAAAATATGACAATATGGAATAAATTCTTTCAGTATCCGATTTATTCATTTGACAGCCGAGAGTTTCAATATAGACGTGTTTCATGGTAATTATAAAACCGCCTTATCTTTTTCCGTAATTCTTTTTTTCATTGAGTGAGTCGGTTCATAATATGGTTCAACCGTCATAACGCGCGCTGCAATGTCCGGATAGTAATATATAAATTTAAGTTCGCTTGACGTTAAAGGTTTTTGAGTATGAACGTTTGCATAGCGCGCAAGTTCAAGAATATTTCTTGCTTCATCTTCATCCTCAAATTCTATTTCAAGATTTTCATATACGTTTCTAAAACCTTTAATGCCTGCATATTCACCTACGGTTATCATACGTCCGGTTTCAATAATTTCAGGTTCGCCGCGTCCTAATTCTTCGAAGTTATAAAGTTCATAGTTTCTTCTGTCTTTAAGAGCACCGTCGGCATGTATTCCTGATTCATGAGCAAAAGCGTTATCGCCGACTGCAGGTTGATTTATAGGAATTGGAACACCAAACGCATAAGCCGTATATTTTGCAAGCTTCCATGCTTTGCTTAAATCTATTTGAGGATCAATAAAATATTTTTCCTTAAATCCGCTTGATTTTTCAATCGCCAGAATACAAGAAACCAAATCAGCGTTTCCCGCTCTTTCACCCATACCGTTAATTGCAGTATTTATAAGGGCATGAACTCCGCCGTCAATTGCACCTTTTGCACCAAGCACAGAACATGCAACCGCCATACCTAAATCGTTATGGAAGTGCATTTCAATATCCATATTTGTTTCCTGAGCAATAAGCTTAATTCTTTCATAAGCCGTTTGAGGGTCATCGTAGCCCAGAGTATCACAATATCTGAAACGGTTTGCGCCTGCTTCTTTGCAGGTTTGAGCGTATTCAATAAGGTATTTTATATCAGTTCTTGAGGCATCCTCCGCGTTAACTCCAACTTCTATTGCTCCGCATTTTTTAGCCTCAATTACCGCTTCTCTTGTTATGTTTAAAATATCCTCTCTTGTTTTCTTGCCGAGATATTTTCCGTTTATCATTTGGTCGGAAGTTGATTGAGACATGTTTAAATATTTAAGTTTTGGGACATTTTTAAATGATTTTTGAACATCAAGCGCAATTGCTCTCATCCAGCCGGATAATTTTGATTTTTTAATGATACCCCTTTCCACGAGTTCAAGGTTGCCGTTCAAATAATTAATTTCATGTCCTGTTATCGGGAAGCCGAATTCTGAAAAATTAACACCTAAATCATCCAGCATTATATTAATTATCGTTTTTTGTAATTTTGCAAGACCAAGTCGGGAAGTTTGTACCCCGTCGCGGTTTGTAACATCAATAAATTTAATATATTTTTGGTCAGTCATTTTTATCTCCACAAAACTTAATATTTACGGTTATTATAGCAATTTTTTTGTTTTTCATGCTTTGTTATAGTATAATACAACTCAAGAAAATAAAAAAGGTTTTTATGGTAATTCAACCGATAACTCAATCCTCATCAAGCGGTTTAAGTCAGCAATTACATCAGGTTGCTAATATGACCAATGACGAGATTATCCAACATTCCTGCGAAAGCGGGAACAATGTTGCCCAAAATAACCTTTCGGGAAAACTTTTAAAGGCGCTTCCCGCTCTTGCGGTTATCGGAGTTGCTGCTGTAAGCGGAATGCTTACAAAAGGCAAACTTTCAAGCAAAGTTAAAAATACCCTTGGCACAGTCGGCACGTTTGCCTTGGTTTCAGCAATTTTTGACGGTGTTCAAGCAGGATCTAAAAAAATTGAAGAAAAAAGCAATACCGTAAAAGAAACTAATAAAAAATATCCTTTGGTCGGCGCCCTTGCAAATCTTGGCGCGTCATTAGGCGCATCTGCCCTTGCTCTTAAAGGAGTAAAAAAAGGTGCCAAGAAATTTGTAGAAAAATTCCCAAATTTAGCGGCAAGATATAAAGAAATGTCTAAGAGCGTTGCAAACGTTATAGATTCAAGCAGATTAAGCACTCTTACGGACAGCGTTATGAATGTATTAAAGAAGGGTGCAAAAAAATGCCCAAAACTTGCATCTTTTGTAAAAAGAAACTCATTCCCGCTGATGATTGTAGGATATATCGGACTTTCAACTTTGCTTGTTGCTAAAAATGAAAGAGATAAACAAAAAGCGGCTTATTCAAAGGCGGAAGAATTGAACGCGCAAAGACAACAAGCTCAAGATACTCTTAACAGAGCAAATCAGCTTCAGACAACAAGCGTTTAGTCTTTTAAAAGAATATAGATAATGAAAAAGAGGTTTTTTGGAACCTCTTTTTATTTGTGCTTTTTGCCTTATATTCTAATTTCCGTTTTTATTCTTTCTCTTTCAAAATCTCTGTGTAACGGTTAAGCTCATCTAACAGGTCTTGATGCTCGCAAGCGAATGAGTCGCCTTTTTGTCTGATTGCAATGCCAAGAGCTTCCGGAAGGTTTAAGCCCTTTCCTTCTTCGAGATTTTTATAGTATCTGTCCTCAAAATCTTCGCCCATTCTTAGTGTCCAGTTTTGACCTCCGCTTGTTCCCGGAATATTGTATAAATCTTTTTCACCCAAAACGTCTGTCCAGAATATTTGAACACTTTTTGCGGGAGATGTAAACAGTTGAGCATATTTTGAGGTTCTGAATTTTTCTTTTGCGTTTGGTCTGTTATAGTCAAATCTCATATCATCAAAATACATTTGTTTTTCGTCATGAGATGCGTCTTCAGGAAGTACATCCTCTGTTAAAGGCCAAGCAGCGTAGTTATACGGGTCACCTTGTGCATATAATCTGTCTGTATATTCAATGATGGTAGGCGAATCATGGGAACCCGGCATTATGATATTTTGCGCGGGAACATCTTTATTTGAAAGGTATTGAGTTATACTCATACCGCGAAGTCCAAGATTATTAAAGGCAATTCTTGCTTTATCGGGCATAATACCCAAATCTTCACAAAGAATATTATCTTTTGAAAGACCGACGCTGTTTGCCGCAGGAATTACGATTTTTTCCATAATTTCCTGCAAATCTTCCGGCGAACCTTTATAGAAACGTCCGAGCTCTCCTTGATGCGTTGAGAACAATCTGCCTGAACCGTTTTCAGTTGGGCTTGTTTTGTATACAAACGGGTCAATTAAACCTAAGATATGGTCAATTCTGACACCGCCCTTGTTTTCTTCAAATAGTTTTTGGTATTTATCAAATAAGAATTTACCGCCTTCGGATAAATTTCCGCCTGCATCAAAAAGTTTTGAAGGGTCATAAACCGCAAAACCCCATGCCTGTCCGTTTGGGCTACCGGGGTCGGGGGGACATCCCATGCTGTATCCTTTTAGGAATAAATCAGGATGCGACCAAACATCTGAATCGGAAAAAGCAACGGGTGCATCGCCTATTGTTGAAATTCCGTATTTTGAATACTCTTTAATGCTTTCATCTCTCATTTTTGAAATGAGCATTTGCGTAAAGTATAAATAATCAATTTTGTCTGCATATTTATCTTTTAACTCTGCAATTCTTGCGTTTCGAGTATCTTCGTCAACTTCATATAAATTTCTGTCTAATTCATTGCCCCAATTTTTGAAGTAATCACTTCCGTTTTCTTCACATAAAACTTCATATAAAATACTGCTTTCAAGTTCTTTTTGCTTATCAGCTTTAAATAATTCCAATTCATCTCTTAAGGATTGTATTTGGGGGCTTTCTCCCTTTTTAAAATTTGCCCAAGCTTCATGTAAGGCTCTTGAATGATTTGAATTTACATAATCAAAATTTGTTTTGTTTTTGCCTTTATTTGGATTATTTTTTACTATTTCGTCAAATGTTTTTTTGCTTAATAAATTTCCGTATCTGTCGGTTGTTAAAAGATACAAATCACTCATTAAAAAGTTTGCCATATTATTGCTTGACGCGTAAGGGCTGGGGTCACCAAATTTTCTTGTTGTTTCAGGTTCAACCTGTAGCGAAGAAAAATTATGCTTATTTAAAAAGGGCAGAACCAAGTTCCTTGACGCTTCGCTATAAAGTGAGCCGATACCCGTATCTTTGTCTGAAACCGCGGGCGCAGATGAATGATGAAGGATGATGCCTAAATCTTTATCCAAAATATCAAGAGATTTGCCGACTGCTTCGCTGTAGCCTTTTTCCTCATTCTCGTTTAATCTTCTTCCAAATGCGGTAGTACTTCCTATGGGATTAATTTTCATACATTCCATTCCTTTTTTTGCAAAAAACACACGTTTGTGTTCATGACAAAACGTGTGAATATCTTTTTTTGCGCGTATAAATGCATTTTTTAAATAAAATTTACAAGTATTTTTCGATATTGTTAATTATTGATGATTTAGGCATTAAACCTACAAGAATTTCTTTGGATTTACCCTCTTTAAACATTACAAGGCTTGGAAGACCGCTTATCTGGTATTCCTTTGTAATTTTAAGATTGTCGTCAGTATTTATTTTCACAACGTTAACTCTGCCTTCATATTCTTGAGCAATCTCGTCAAGAACAGGAGCCAACTTTCTGCATGGTCCGCACCATGGAGCCCAGAAATCAACAATGGTAAGTTTGTCACTGTTTAGTACTTCTTGTTCAAAAGTTACATCTGTAACGTCTTTTGCGCCGCTCATAAACCCTCCCTTTTAATTTATTTATATTATAATAAGGTTTATGGTAATTGACAAGATAATAAGCAGGCTATATTCAGATAATGAAACAAATCAGGTAAAAAGAACCGACTTTGTTGAGTTTATGGAAAACGTCCATGACCCGTTTATTGTTTTAATATGCTGTATTTTAAGTTTAAGAACAAAAGATGAAACAACAATGGGCGCGTCAAGGCGCATGTTGAAGCTTGGAAAAACACCTGAAGAAATTGCCAAAATTAGCCCTGAGGTTTTGGAAAAAGCAATTTACCCCGTTGGTTTTTATAAAAGAAAAGCTGTTCAAATTACAGAAATTGCAAAAATTCTTTTAGACAAATATAACGGCAAAGTTCCAAAATCTATTGATGAACTTGTAAAGTTTAACGGCGTCGGCAGAAAAACCGCAAATCTTGTAATGACAAAAGGGTTTAATACCCCTGCAATATGTGTGGATGTGCATGTCCACAGAATTTGCAATCGCTTAGGATATGTAAAAACAAAAACGCCTGATGATACTGAATTGGAATTAAGGAAAAAATTACCTGAAAAATATTGGATAGATTTTAATACCTTGCTTGTGACACATGGACAAAATATATGTAAACCGATAAAGCCGATGTGTGAGAAGTGTTCTATACATGAGTTTTGTAAAAAATGCAAGTAGTTTATGCTTAATTCTTTGCGCCCGATTTCATTTTATAAACAATTTTATCTTAGCTTAAATCTTTTTCATTTCATTAAGCAAAGAGTTTAAAACAGCCTCGGCGTCACCCACTATTTTATAATTACAGTTTTCAAATATTTGTGCATTTGGGTCATTATTAATTGCAATTATGTAATCCGAATTTTCAATGCCCACAATATGCTGAATAGCGCCCGATACGCCAAAGGCTATATAAAGTTTAGGCGCAGTTGTTTTTCCGGTTTGCCCGAGTTGTTTATCTTTTGAAATTAAACCCTTTTCAACAGCTTTTCTTGTACCTCCGACTGCACAATCCGGACCGAAATATTTTGCAAGCTCCTCGAGTTTTTTAAAATTTTCTTGAGTTTTAAGCCCGACTCCTCCGCATAAAATCATTTTTGCATGAGATAGGTTATCTTTATTTTTTGAGGTATCTTCAATAAATTCTAAAACTCGGATTTTAGATTTTGTTTCTATGTTTGGATAAAAAACTTCTCTCTCGCCGTCTTCTTTGTACGGTTCATTCATTTTTTTAATTACCCCTCCCCTAACGGTTGCCATTTGAGGATAATTTTTGCACAAAATGGTTGCCATTAAACTTCCGCCAAACGTCGGTCTTGTTGATGCAAGTTTTTCTTCGCCTTTGACATCCGTAATTTCAAGTTTTGTGCAGTCTGCGGTAAGCCCCGTATTCAATTTGGAAGAAATCTTTGGCGCAAGTTCCCTGCCTGTTTTTGTCGAACCGACAAGCATAATTTTGGGCTCGCGTTCTTTAATTAATTTCAAGATTGCTTCCGCAAAGTATTTGTTGTTGTATATTCCAAGTTTCTTATCTACTATATTGTATACTTTATCTGCACCGCTTAAATATAAGGGTTTAAGGTTATCAATTTCGTAATCGGAACATAAAATGGCTGAAACCTTTCCTTTTAAGTTTCTTGCCCCGCTTAAAAGCTCGAGAGAAACGTTTTTATAACCGTTTTTATCTTTTTCTATATATACAAAAATTTCATCAGCCATTTTGCCTTATCTCATTTATTTTATTAAAAATTACATCAACATTTGATGAAAGCTCCTCGCAATTTCTTGAGGTTTGCTTTCTGAATACTTTTGAAACCCAAGTCGGAGAACCTTTTATTCCGCATTCTTCGGGTTCAATATTTATATCTTCCGCGCTTAAAATTAAAATCTCTTTATCTTGCGCTCTTATATAGTCTTCAATTTTAGGCTCTTTTCGTTCAAAATTCTCTTTTGACATTGAAACAAGAAGAGGAGTATCTGCTTCCAAAATATTATAGCCGTCTTCCATTTCCTGTTTAACTTTTATTTTTCCGTCATATACTTCAACGGAATTTGCCCACGAAATCTGCTCTATATCTAAATAATTTGAAATTGTAACTCCTGTTTGCGCGGTATCGCCGTCAAGCGCCATTTGTCCGCATAAAATTAAATCAAAATCCGGAACGACATGTTTTATCCCCTGTGCCAGAGTTTTTCCCGTAGCCAGAGTGTCAGAACCGGCAAAACATCTGTCGCAAAGCAAAACACCTTCATCCGCACCGAGAGCAAGAGCCTCTTTTATCGCACTTACCGCTTGTTTTGGACCCATGGATATGACGGTCACCTTTGTATTACATGTTTTTTTAATATCAACTGCCGTATTAATTGCAAGTTCGTCCAGAGGATTTAAAATACTCAACATGCCCTCGCGCACCATGTTGTTATTTTCACTCCATTTAATATCTTGAGTATCGGGAACCTGTTTAATACAAACAACTATATTTAGTATTTTATCCATATCGCTATTCTATCATATTTTTTGCTATTTTCAATCTAGCCCGAGATTTTGTCTCTTGTCTAATACAAAAATTTCAAATTGTAATGCAAAATTTATTTGTAAAAAGAAAGGACGTTTTATGACAAATAAACTTGAACTTTACAGGTGCAATGTTTGCGGAAACATAGCAGAAATTGTGCTTTCAGGGTACGGGAAACTTGTGTGCTGCGGGGAAGAAATGGAATTACTGATTCCAAAAACCCATGATGAAATGGAAGAAAAACATGTTCCCGTAATTGAAATGAAGGACGGAAACATAACCATAAGAGTCGGCTCAGTTCTTCATCCCATGGAAGAAGAACACTACATTCAATTTATAGAAGCAATTGCAAATGACAACAAATATTTGAAAAGAAAATACTTTAAGCCGGATGAAGAACCTATTTTAACATTTAAATGCGAATGCAAAGAAGGTATAAGTTCAAGAGAATTGTGCAACATACACGGACTTTGGGCATCAAGCGAGGTGACACATGATAGATAGTAAATTAAATGCGGGATTTAATACACAGTTAAATAAAGAATTTTATTCAGCATACCTTTATTTTGCGATGTCTTCGTATTTTTCAGGGATAAATATGGACGGTTTTGCAAAATATATGAAAGACCAAGCAAAAGAAGAACTTGAACACGCTCAAAAAATATATGACTATATGATTTTAAGACGCTTCAACATAAAACTTGAAAGAATTGAAGAACCTGACAGCGACTTTTCAAACGCTTTAAATGTTATTGAAAAGGCATACGAACATGAAAAATTTGTAACTTCAGAGATTATAAATTTAAGCGAATTATCAAAAGAGGTAAAAGATTATATGTCAGAAATATTCTTAGAAGATATGATTATGGAGCAGGCGGAGGAGGAGGACAAGTTCTTCAAAATTTATGAAAGAATAAAATATCATGAAGATTGCAGTTCTATGACAGAGCGTATAGATGCCGAATTTAAAAATCAGGGGTAGATATTTGATTTAAAAGTTAAGTTACAAAATGACTCTTGAAAGTTATTTTCGAGAGTCATTTTAATAAATCTATCAAGTGTTAGGGCTCAGCCCCCTAAATCAATATCGAGAACTATCTGATTTTAAGATAAATTTGTCAAGTGCTAGGGCGAAGCCCACTAAGTTAATATTGAAGGTTATCCATGATAAATCTATCAAGTGTTAGGGCTCAGCCCCCTAAATCAATATCGAGAACTATCTGTTTTAAGATAAATCTATCAAATGTTATGGGCGAAGCCCACTAATTTCTTAAGGTCTATGACCTTAAGAAATTAAGCTCTTTAGTACTTCATCTCCCAGCCTTCTTCCATAATACGACCCGCACAGCCACTGCCGTCAGAGCTCTTAGTGCATCCGTATGAGCTATTTTTCCAATAGAGACTACAAGATTCAAGATTGTCATTGCCGCAGTCCGGACTGAAAAGAACAGCATAATCCGCGCCGCCAAAAGGGTATAATATGCCTTCGTTACCCAAATAAAATAGGAAAGAATCACGCCCATAAGTATTTGGACCCTTGACTCCGTTTACATCAATATAGATACAGCCAATATATTGCCAAAATTTTGTTTTAGTATTCACCGCTTCTTGAAATTCTTTTAAAGAAGAACATCTTTTATTGCCACAATACACTGCGCTTGGAGTTTTTTGTATATCAAAAACCAAAAGAGTACCGTCTGCTAAATAAATCACAGAATCAAACGAACCGCCTTCATCGCCGTTTAGAGCTTTGTATTCAGGATTATATCCCTCAGGAATGTTTTCTTTATCGTACACTGCAATAACTTTAAAGGTTTTTGAGAATTCTTTCAAAAATTCTGCACTTTTTGGCTGTAAAATATCATTTGAACTAAAACTATTTGACGGTATTTTTGACCAGAGAGTGGTTTCAGATAATTCTGTGACTCCGTCATTTGCCATTATGGTTCTAAAGGCATTAGATAAATTGTTGTATGACTTCTTAAGCTGGGTTACATACATCTTTTTCTGATAATTTGTGATAACCGTTGGTATTGTTAAGGCTGCAACAACACCGATTATTGCAAGAGTGATTAAAACCTCTGCCAATGTAAAAGCCGCGAGTTTTTTTATTTTTTTCATCCTAAATCTCCTTCATTTTATATTTTTATTATGGCAGATTTTACAGAATTTTCAAGAGATATACCACAACTTATAAAAGGTTTTGTTTTAAAAAGTTATTTAAGATAAATCTATCAAGTGTTATGGGCTCAGCCCCCTAATTTTTGAACTTCGATGAAGTTCAAAAATTAAGCTCAAATAACTCCCGAAAATTAAATCTTCGAGAGTTATCTAAATTTAGGATAAATTTGCCAAGTGTTAAGGCGAAGCCTTCTAAGTTAATATCGAAGGTTATCTATGATAAATCTATCAAGTTTTAGGGCTCAGCCCACTATATTAATATCGAGAGTTATTTATGATAAATTTTTCGAGTGTTATGGGCTCAGCCCCCTAAATCAATATCGAGAACTATCTGATTTTAAGATAAATCTATCAAATGATAAAGGCGCAGCCTTCTGGTTTTGTGAGGTCAATGACCTCACAAAACTAATTAATTAGTACCTCATCTCCCACCCTTCTTCCATGATACGACCCGCACAGCCGCCACCGTCAGAGCCCTTAGTGCATGCGGTGTTACCACCTTCATTTTTCCAATAAGTATCGCAGGATTCAAGGTTGTCATATTTGCAGCTTGGATTAGCGTAAACAGCATAATCGGCACCGCCTGTAGGATATAGCATACCGTCATTTCCGAGTGCAAACGCGAATAAATCACGACCTAAAACATTTGGACCCTTGACTCCGTTTACATCAAGTTGAAATACACCTGCAGTGCTATATAGTTTTGTCTTGGTATTCATTGTTTCTTGAAATTCTTTTAAAGACAAGCATGGCTTACCATTGCAAATTTCTGTATTAGGAGTTTTATTTAAAGATAACCATAAAAATGTACCGTCTGCCAAATATATAGCTCCGTTAGGCTGACCTGTACTTTCACCGTTTAAAGCTTTATATTCAGGGTTATACCCCTCAGGAATGTTTTTATCATCATACACCGCAATAACTTTAAAGTTTTTTGAAAATTCTTTCAAGAACTCTGCGCTCTCGGGCTGTAAAATATCGCCTGAATAAAAATCCTCTGACGGTATTGTTGACCAAAGAGTAGTATCCGTAAGTTTTGTAACACCTTCGTTTGCCATCATGGTTCTAAAACCGTTTGATAGGTTGTTGTACGTTTTTTTAAGCTGAGTTACATACATTTTCTTTTGATAATTTGTGATAACGGTTGGAATTGTAAGTGCTGCAACAACACCGATAATTGCTAACGTGATTAGTACTTCCGCTAAAGTAAAAGCTTTAATCTTTTTTGAAAGGCTGGTAATGTTTAATCTTTTTCTAAAATTTTGATTTAGGTTAGAAGCTTGAGAACTTGTAGCCCCCCCCCCCGTGAGTTTTTTTGTTTCTTCCATTTTCTTTTCTCCTTTGTTAGTTAACATATTTATTATGACAGATTTTTCAATTTTTTCAAGCCTTAGGGTAAAGCTCACTACTTGTGAACTTCGAAGAAGTTTAAAAGTTAAGCTAAAAAATATAACTCCCGAAAATTAAATCTTCGAGAGTTATCTAAGTTTAGGATAAATTTGCCAAGTGTTAAGGCGCAGCCCACTAAGTTAATATTGAAGGTTATCTATGATAAATCTATCAAGTGTTAGGGCGAAGCCCACTAATTTCTTAAGGTCTATGACCTTAAGAAATTAAGCTTTTTAATACTTCATCTCCCAGCCTTCTTCCATTATACGTCCTGCACAGCCTACACCGTCAGAGCTTTTGGCGCATGAAGCCTCACCGCCTTCGTTTTTCCAATAGTAAGTACAAGAATCAAGATTACCATATTCGCAACCGAAGTAAACAGCAAAATCCGCACCGCCATATGGGTACAATACGCCGTCATTACCCAAAAAAAATGCAAAAACATCGCGGCCCACAACATTTGGACCTTTTGGCCCGTTTACATTAATAGTGATATCACCTACGTATTCCCAAAATTTAGTTTTAGTGTTTCTTGTTTTCTGAAATTCTTGTAAAGAAGAACATCCATCGGTACATGCCAGATCAGGTTTTGTGTAAAAATTAAAATCTAAAAGAGTACCATCCGCTAAATAAATTGCAGAATCAAACGGATCGCCGTCAGTACCGTTTAAATATTTAAATTCAGGGTTGTATTCCTCGGGTATATTTCCTTCACCATATACTTCAGCCACCTTAAAGGTTTTAAAAAATTCATTTTTAAAATCTGCATTTTTGGTCTGTAATATATCACGGGCACTAATAGATGACGATATTTTTGACCAGAGAGTGGTATCTGTAAGTTCTGTAACTCCGTCATTTGCCATTATGGTTCTAAAAGCATTGGTTAGGTTGTTGTATGACTTCTTAAGCTGGGTTACATACATTTTCTTTTGATAATTTGTGATAACGGTAGGTATTGTTAAGGCTGCAACAACACCGATAATTGCAAGAGTGATTAGAACCTCAGCAAGTGTAAAAGCTGCGAGTTTTTTCATTTTTTTCATCCTAAATCTCCTTCATTTGATATTTTTATTATGGCAGATTTTACATTTTTTTCAAGGTTTCAATTCCTATTATGAGTGTTGCCTGTTTCTGGACTGAATTTCTTGTATGTTGTATAATTCTTTTAAAAAGAGGGGAATTGTCATGGAAATTGATGTTATAAGAAAGACTGATGAAGATGTTGCAAAATATATTGAACTTGAACTTAAACGCCAGCAAGAAACAATAGAGCTTATTGCAAGTGAAAACTTCACATCGCCTGCGGTTATGGCAGCATGTGGAAGCGTTTTAACAAATAAATATGCGGAAGGAAAACCTTATAAAAGATTTTATAACGGGTGTGAGAACGTAGATAAAATTGAAGAACTTGCAGTGAACAGATGCAAAGAAATATTTGGCTGCGACCACGCGAACGTTCAGCCTCACTCAGGTGCGCAGGCAAATATGGCAGTATTTTTATATGCACTAAAACCCGGTGACAAAGTAATGGGTATGGACCTTTCAAACGGCGGGCATTTAACACACGGTTCACCCGTAAACTTCTCGGGTTTATATTTCGATATTGTAAGCTACGGAATAAATGAAAATGGCGAAATTGACTATGATAATCTTGAAAAGCTTGCAGTCAAAGAAAAACCAAAAATGATAATTGCAGGCGCAAGCAACTATTCAAAAGTGATTGATTTTAAGAGATTTAAAGAAATTGCAGACAAAGTCGGTGCATATTTAATGGTTGACATCGCGCATATTGCAGGTCTTGTTGCGGGCGGAGTTCACCCAAGCCCCGTACCTTATGCTGACTTTGTAACAACAACAACGCATAAGACTTTAAGAGGTCCGAGAGGGGGAATTATTATGTGCAAGGAAGAACACGCACTTGGCATTGATAAAGCGGTATTCCCCGGAGTTCAAGGCGGGCCCTTGGAACACATTATTGCGGGTAAGGCAATAGCGTTAAAAGAAGCTTTATCCGATGACTTTAAAAAATGGGCAAAACAAGTTGTTGTAAATGCTGACACACTTGCAAAAACCTTGATGAAAGAAGGCATTGACATAGTCGGAAACGGAACGGAAAATCATCTTATGACTGTTGATTTAAGAAAATTGAATAAAACCGGAAAAGATGTTGCAAATATGCTTGAAGAAATAGGTATCACCGCAAACAAAAACACTGTCCCAAATGACCCTCAATCTCCTTTTGTAACATCGGGCGTTAGAATTGGAACTCCTGCAGCAACAACAAGAGGCTTCAAGGAAAAAGAAATGATTGAAATCGGAAAAATTATTGCTGACGGCATTTTGGAAAGAGATTCAAAAGAAAATCTAAGAGCAAGAAGCTTGAAGCTTTGCAAGGAATTTCCGCTATATTAGTTTTTGATAAAGGCGGTCATCCAACCGCCTTTAAAATTAATACACATAACAAGATAACAGTTCTTTTGTTTCTTCTCTGTCAAATATTTTTTTAATTGCTCTTTTTTCCATTTGCCTTATGCATTCTTTTGTGACGCCGTAGATATTGCCTATTTCCTGTAATGTCATAGGCTCCCTATCGTTTAAACCAAAACGAAGCTTTATAACTTCCTGTTCTTTCCCTTTTAAAAAATCCAGCACCGTTTCTATATCTCTTTTAAGCTCAATGTTTTCAACGGTTCTTTCAACATTTTCTCTTACATCTTCAATAATTTCAGAAAACGCCATTGATTTTCCGTCTTTATCTTCATGGCTTGAAGTTTCAAGTGATATACCTTGAGAAAAAGCGTTAAGATAGGCATCAATTTTGTTTTCATCAACGTTTATTTTTTTAGCTGCAACCGATTTTTGGATTTCGCAGCTATATTTTTTTTCTAAATCAGACTTTACCTTTCTATATTTTGAAAGAGTTTCCTGCACGTATACGGGTATTTTCATTAAATATGATTGCTCGGAAATTGCTTTAAACATTGCCTGTTTTATCCACCAAGAAGCATAAGTTGAAAACCTGAACCCCAAGTCCGGATTAAATTTTTCAATTGATGCAATAAGTCCTAAATTTCCTTCCTGCAATAAATCAATCATTGGGAGTTTACTTGTCATAATAGTCTTTTTTGCAATGTTGAAAACAAGTTTTAAATTTGATTGAACAACAATTCTTTTAGCCAAAGAATCGCCCTGATGTGCAAGCTTGATATAGTACTTTTCATCTTCCTCGGATAGTTCTTTAAATTTTGAAATTGACTTCACATAATCTTTTAAAACGGAATCTTCCGCAAACTCATCATAATAAAAAACAGACGCAACACTTTTTTTCATAAAATACTCTCCTATATTAAATTTTTACCGCACGACGATTGCCCCTTTTATCAGGGTTTTGTAAGACTAAAAAAATTAACCGTAATAAGACGAACTAAACTACTTTTATTTGAATGCTGTCTTTTAAATAACCTGTACTCTTATATATTTCAATGCTTTTGAGTATAAGTATATAATAGAGTATATACTTAATATATCACTTTGTTTTTAAAATTTCAACCCTTTTGTGAAGTTTTGTTAAAAAAAAGTTAAAATATATAAGTTTATGTAATATTTCTTAATAATTAATGAATGTTTTAACAATAATCTTCAAAAACCTGTTTTTTTAAATACGTAGGTTACGTAAGGAGTTAACGAAAGGGGTTAGAGTTATGTCAGCAATTCACGGTGTAGCATCATATTTTGTACCGGGTTTAGGTCAAATGATTGGCGGTGACAAAAAAGAAGGTGCTAAATATATGGGAAAATCTATAGGTAGTTATGCAGCATTAGGTGTTGCATCAGGCGCTTCAACGTTTCTGCTTGAGGAAATATATGGTACTCCTGTTTTAGGCAGAATTTTTAAAAAAGCAGCAGAAAAAGTAAATTCAAAAGCAGGAAAATCGGTTTTAGATAAAATAGGTAAAGCTTTAACAAATCCAAAAGTTTTAAAGGGCGGTGTGCTAGCCTTTGCAGCATTAGGTGTTGCAGCAGGCATTACAGGTTTTATAAACCATATTAAAAGTGTTATACAAGCAGGCAAGATTGAAAAAAACACAACTCAAGCATAGGAAGGAAGTTTGATTTTAAAAAAAGCGTCTCACTTGAGGCGCTTTTTTATATTCTAATCCAGCCGTTCGGATAAATATCTTCCGTTGTCTTTCGAGGGTCTTGAAACCACTTAATCGGTGCTATTACAATTTTGTTTTCGTTCTTATTTAAATATGCTCCAAAATATGAAAACGAACTATTTGCAATAATATTGTGTTTGCATCTTGTCATAAGGTACATATCCTGCCAGGAATCGTCACCTGCGTTATGAGTCACGTAAACTGCGTTTTCAAGGCTTAAAACTTGTTTTGCCTCGTCCGGTTCATCTGAAAAAACATAAAAAGCAGGATTATCGACTTTGCTTTTTATAATTTCAATTGCCCTTTTGTAATGATTTTCATCTAAATGGTTATAAACCTTGTTGTATCTGGCTTTTTTTACGTAATCCCCCAGTCTTATATGAATTGAAACTGCGTTTTCGTTATTCATTTTTTCCTCAATTTCGCGCGTTTTTTGATTGATTGGAGCTTTAAATTCAAGTTCACGTGCTATATTTTCATCAAAGTATTTCGGACTTTGGAAAAAGCCTTCAACAAATGTATTATCTTTTATTTCGTTAAATCTTTCTTCGAAATTGAAAGATTTTTCATTATAGATATTAAGCCCTAAAAATCTTTTCGGCATTTTTAGCAAACGTCTTAATTTCCAGTAAATAGGAACTCTTATATCCTTATTTTCATTTTTTTCAATCCCAAACAGGAACATGTCGTATTTTCTTGTTCGTCTGCCTTTAAAAAAACTCATATCGAAAGTGACATCGGTATTTAATTTTTTTGCAAGAGAAACACCCATAAGATATTGAAAAATTTGGTTTCCAAAACCACCGTTATACTTCACCGTTATCATTATTTTCTTCCTTAAAGACGTAAAATTTCATTATAGTAAATGCAATAAGCGCGATAGGAAGCACCAAAAGTGCCTGCGCAATGTAATCATTAATTTTCACCCATTCTGTCAAAATATAAAGAAGAATACTGTTTAAGGTGAATGTAATTATGTAACAACCAAAAAATTTAAAAATCAGCATATTGTTGTGGTTTTTAAACACAAGCGAGCCCGTGGTTTTAAAATTCCAAAGAATTCCTATTACGTATTGAAAGGTAAGCGCAATATTAGGTTCAAGCCCTATTAAGACAAGCAGTGCATACAAACAATATGCAAATGCGGTATTCAGTGCACCAACAAATAAATATTTAATAAACCTTTCATCAACATGAAAGAGTGTGGATAAAAAACCCACACTCTTTAATATAAATTCGCAAACCTTCTTATACATATTCCTTAATTTCGTTAACAACGTCTTTTGGTTCCAGTTTAATAGAAGGACCCATTGTTGTTGTTAAATACATTGATTTAATATATGTACCTTTTGCCGTAGCTGGTTTGATTTTTACAATTGCCTCAGCAAGTGTTGAGAAGTTTTTCATTAAATCTTCCGTAGAAAATTTAATTTTACCTATACCGACGTGTATCATACCTTGTTTATCGGCTCTGAATTCTACTTTACCTGCTTTAGCATCCTTAACTGCATTTGCAACATCCATCGTAACCGTGCCTGTTTTTGGGTTCGGCATTAAACCTTTCGGACCTAAAACACGACCGATTTTACCTAATGCAGGCATCATTTCCGGTGTTGCAATCAAAGTATCAAATTCAAACCAACCGCCTTGAATTTTTTCGATGATTTCTTCCGCTCCTGCTTCATCGGCTCCCGCTTCTTTAGCTTGAGTAGCCTTTTCGCCTTTTGCAATAACACAAACTCTGACAGTTTTACCAAGACCTGCGGGTAACACTGTGGTTGACCTGATTTGTTGATCGGCTTGACGAACATCAATACCTAATCTCATGTGACATTCAACGGTTTCATCAAATTTAGATACCGCACTTGAAACTTCTTGAAGCTTTTTTATGGCATCAAGAGCCGTTGCGGGTTGATTGAAATCAGCCATAATTTCTTTTATTTTTTGTTGTTTTTTAGTTAATTTTGACATTTCTTCTCCTTTCGTGGTTATAACGGCAGAATTACTGCCTCCCAACTAATTATTCTTCTACTGTAACACCCATTGAACGAGCAGTTCCTGCAATCATTTTTACTGCGCTTTCCAATGTTGTTGCGTTCAAGTCTTGCATTTTTGTTTTTGCAATTTCTTCCAATTGTGCTTTTGTAATTTTGCCAACTTTTGTTTTGTTTGACGCTGCAGAACCTTTAGCCAAGTTAATTGATTTTTTAATCAATACTGCTGCAGGCGGTGATTTAGTTTCAAATGTAAAACTTCTATCTTCATAAACTTCAATTACAACAGGAATAATGAAACCTGCTTGTGATGCAGTTTTATCATTGAACTGCTTGCAGAAATCCATGATGTTAACACCTTTTTGACCCAATGCAGGACCAACCGGAGGTGCCGGATTTGCCTTGCCTGCTTCAATTTGAAGCTTAATTTTTCCGATTACTTTTTTTGGTGCCATTTTTTTCTCCTTATCTGCGGTAGGTATCGAGAGTTTAACTCTCTCCCGCTTTTGCTATACTTTTTGTATTTGTTTGTACTCTAATTCAACAGGGGTTTCACGTCCAAAGATTGAAACCGTAGCTCTAAGTTTTGCTTTATCAGGATAAACTTCCGTGATATCGCCGATAAATTCGGCAAAGGGACCCGAGATAATTCTGACTTTGTCGCCAACCTTAACATCGAGTTCAATTTTAGGTGCAGATGATTGACCTCTGTGAATAATTCTTTTAATTTCGCTGTCTTTTGCAGGGATTGGACGTTTTGTAGAGCCTACAAACTTTGTAACCCCTTGAGTATGACGAACCGCATACCAGCTGTCGTCGTCCATAATCATTTCAACAAGAACGTAACCGGGGAATATTTTTTCTTCTTTTTCGGTTCTTTTACCTTGTTTTACCTGAGTAACAGTTTTTTGGGGAACTTCTACTCTGAAAATCTTTTCACCTAAGCCAAGATATTCAATACGTTTTTCAAGGTTAACCTTTACCTTGTTTTCGTGTCCTGAATACGTGTGCACAACATACCAGCGTTTTTGCGGTTCTTTGTTGGTTTTAAGTGAAGATGTTGTCGTGTCTTCTTCGGCAACAATGTTTTCAATTATTTCTTCATTTAAATCTTCGCTTTTCTTTTTTGCCATTTTAATCACCCATTAATGTATTAAACCTAATATTTTCCCAAAGATTATATCTATAAGAAAAACCGCAACAGTAAACACAAAAACAATAAACAGAACAACACCTGTTTCGCCCTGAATTTGCATTTTTTCAGGCCAAGTGATTTTGCCCCATTCGGCTCTAATGCCTTTGAAATATGTTACTATTGGATTTTGTTTATCTGATTTCATAATTTTCCTTTTGATATTTACTAAACTCGCGCCCTGAAGGACTCGAACCCTCGACATCCGGTTTTGGAGACCGACGTTCTACCAACTGAACTAAGGACGCAAAGGTTTAAAAATCAAACTATTTTGTTTCCTTATGAACAGTGTGTTTGTTGCATTTCGGACAATGTTTTTTTAATTCCATTCTTTCTTTAATGGTTTTTTTATTTTTTGTAGTTGTATAGTTTCTTTCTTTGCATTCTTCGCAAGCAAGAACTACCATTCTGTCATTTTTACTGTTTTTAATTCCCATTTTATTTCTCCTTAAGGTCGGGGATATCTCTCCTTACTAATAGAATGTCCTTTTAAGACATTCCGGAAGTTTGATATTCAACTATATGTCTATAATAACAAAAAAATAATAAATTACAAGCACGATTGTAAAAAAATGTAAAAATTACAGTCAGTAATCTTAAGTTTTGAAAAAGGTATACCGATATATAAAAAGGAGTAAAGATGCTATGCAAAAGAAATGCCAAAACCAATTATCCTGTGTGAAGTTAATTTCAAAATTATCAAAGAAGAGGCGCTCTTACGCTAAACTTGCAATTAAAACTTTGTGCAACGAAAAAACGGAAGATAGAATTTCACTCGTAAAATAATTAGAGGTCTTGTTCTTTATCCGTTAAGTGTTCAAAGTATTTTTGTATTTTTTCCTTTAGTGTGTCGGGTTCGGGTTCTTCTTCTGCCGACGTTGAATTTATAATAATCAGAACCTCGTTTTTTGCTGCCATTTTAAGGTTATTTCTTGCAATTGATTCAATTTGTTCAAGAGAATTATTCACCTTTATATTGTCTTCAAGGCTTTTATTTTCTGCCTCGGCATTTTCTTGAAGATTGAGAGATTTATTTATTTTTTCCTGATAAATAATAACCTTGGATATGTTTATAATGGCGCTTTTTGCCATTTGCAAAATGCATAGCAAAAGAACAATTGTTAAAAAAGAACGATAAATTCTAATGCTTTTATTTTTCTTTTTTTGCTGTTTTTGAACTTTTTCCCTTAAGTTCTCTTTTTCAATTGTTGAAGCATTTTCCAAAGTCATAGGTATATTATACCACCATTTTTGAAAAATTTTTTATATGTTTTTCACAAATTCTTTAAGAAGCATAACTGATTTTTTTGTTACAACTTTTCCCATTTCAAGAACTTCCTGATGATTGAGAGGAGTCTTTGAAATCCCTGCGCAATAGTTTGTGGCAGTAGATAAGCCGAGAATTTTAATTCCCATATAATGAGCGTAAATTGCCTCATTTACGGTTGACATACCAACTAAATCCGCACCTAGTTTTTGGTAAGCTCTGATTTCTGCGGGAGTTTCATAAGAAGGACCCGTAAGCCCTAAATATACTCCTTCTTTAATATCAATTTTAAGCTTTTTAGCGCATTTCTTACATATATCGCGCAATTCTTCGGAATATATTTCTGACATATCGGGAAATCTGACCCCGAGTTCATCGTCATTTTTACCGATTAACGGGTTAACGCCCGTAAAATTCATGTGATCTGTAATCAAAACAAGACTCGGAGGCTTAATTTTCTTGTTGCAAGTACCTGCCGCATTTGTCAAAATAAGGTTTTTAATCCCTAATTTTTTGAAGATTTTTATATAGTAAACAACATCTTTAATGTCGTGACCTTCGTAAAAATGAATTCTGCCTTTTGCGATAACAATGTTTTTCCCTTCAAAATTACAAAAAAGCAAAGAGCCGTTATGCCCTTGGACAGAAGATGTTTTAAAATTCGGAATTTCGGAATAAGGAATTTCAACACCGTTAAGACCTGATGCAAAATCCCCGCTGCCGGACCCTAAAACAAGCGCTGTCTCCGGCACAAAATCACCAATTTTGCTTTTAATAAATTCTATAGTTTCATTCATTTATAAACCTAATATTAAATTAACCTACAAGACCGTCGTCATCTTCCTCTGATGCTTTTACCATCATTGCATGCTGAACCGGTTTTTCTTTTTTAATACTAGGGTCAAATGTTTGTTCAAATTCGTAACCAAAATCATCTTTATTTTTTTTGATTTGTGATTCATCGACTAATTTTTTTGCAAGTTCGATTAATTCATATACAAGTTGATACCTGTTTTCTGCTTTATCGTTTAGGTCCCAAGCAATTTTTGTTATTTGGCTCATAAAAATCTCCTGTCTAATTAAGTATATTACGGTCAAAATAATTTTGCAACTTAATAAGTCATCTTTCTAAAGACTTTTTAATTATACGGTGAGGACAGAAATTGCGGACAATATATTCAACCGCCTGCAATCCCCTTGTACCTGTGATATGAGCAGCTATTGCAAAACAGCTTTTCCTGCTTAAGTATAATATTCTAAAAAAGCGCAAGGATATCGTTTTTATAAAAAGATATCTTTTAAGACAATGTTTTCAAAAAATAAAATTTTATAATTAGATATATGAGAAAGTTTTTAATTACCGCATTAATGCTTGTGTTGTCCGTTTTAAATGTTTTTGCTCAATATGAGCCGATTTTGCATAAATATAGCAAGACATATAAAAATGAAATTAACAGGGTAATTAAAAAGCAAGTGCCTGTTGCAAAAAAGGAAATTAAATATATTTTTGAAGAAATTGATTTAGAAGAAAATTCAAGCATACGCGAATGTTTAATTGAAAAAGGAACAGATGACGTCTTATTTCAGTTTTATATGAAGCTTGTTGATGTCACGGATAAATATGCAAACGTAAGAACAAGACAGTTTATGCCGTATATTGACGGGTATAAAACATTAAAAGAGATAATTGACCCGTATCTTGAAGATAATGACGCAAATATTTCAAAGGTTAACTCGCTTTTAAAATTTGCGGAAAAGAAACAACGCGAACTGGATAAAAAACGCCGGTTTGTATGGCTAAAAAATAACTCCTGAAAAATTAAATCTTCAAGAGTTATCTAAATTTGGGATAAATTTGCCAAGTGTTAGGGCGAAGCCCCATAGTAATATTGAAGGTTATCCATGATAAATCTATCAAGTGTTAGGGGCTCAGCCCCTCTAAATCAATATCGAGAACTATCTGATTTTAAGATAAATCTATCAAATGATAAAGGCGCAGCCTTCTAAGTTAATATCGAAGGT
>CANQDZ010000019.1 GCA_947594025.1 Candidatus Gastranaerophilales bacterium | reverse complement strand
CCCCCCCGTGAGGTTTTTAATTTCTTCCATTTTCTTTTCTCCTTTGATATTTGATATTGGGTACTTTCATTATGACATGTTTTATGGTTTTTGCAAGTTTGCAAAGCAAGAGGATTAAATCAACCTAATTTTTATATCCTGCTTGTTTGTGTTAAAATATCCACATAAATTGGGAGAACAAAATGGAAAACACACACAAAAGCGTTAGAGATATCAGAGTTCAAAAATTAACTGATTTAATAGATAAGGGCATTAATCCTTATGCTTACTCATATGATAAAAATGCATCAGCAAAGTTTTTACAGGAAAAATATAAAGATTTGGAAGCCGGTACGGAAACGGATGATTACTACAAGGTAGCAGGACGTGTTATGGCAATCAGAAACACGGGTATGTTCATAGATCTTATGGACCCGACGGGCAAAATTCAAATTTTCTCTCATAAGGAAAATTTATCGGAAGATATGCTTGCAATAGTAAAAACGCTTGATGTAGGCGATATTGTCGGTTTTGAAGGCTCAATCAGAAGAACTCCGAGAGGGGAATTAAGCATTAAAACAACGGGGGTAAAGCTTTTATCAAAAGCCTTAATGCCTTTGCCCGAAAAATTCCACGGTTTAACCGATGTTGAAATTCGTTATCGTCAAAGATATGTCGATATGATTATGAACGAAGATGTCAGAGATACCTTCCAAAAAAGAAGTTTGATTATCCAAAAAATAAGGGAATATTTGGCAGGACTCGGATTTTTAGAAGTTGAAACTCCAACTCTCCAAACAATGGCATCAGGCGCAAATGCAAGACCGTTTAACACACACCACAATGCCTTAGATATGCCTTTAACACTTAGAATTGCGCTTGAATTATATCTTAAGAGGCTTATTGTCGGCGGTGTTTCAGAAAAAGTATTTGAAATAGGCAAATGTTTCAGAAATGAAGGCATTGACACACGTCATAATCCTGAATTTACCATGATTGAGTTATATCAAGCATACGCCGATTATAACGACATGATGACTTTAACTGAAAATATGGTGGCTTATGTTGCACAGGAAGTTTTAGGAACAACAAAAATTCAATACGGCGAACATGAAATTGACCTGACTCCGCCGTGGGACAGAAAAACAATGCTCGGTTCAATAAAAGAAGTTACGGGAATTGATTTCCTATCCTTCTATACTGCCCAAGAAGCTATTGACTCAGCAAGAAAAATCGGTGTACATGTTGAAGATAATATGAACTGGGGTCAAGTTGTTGAAGCTGTATTCTCAGAAAAAATAGAACCTTCACTAATCCAGCCATGCCATATTATTGATTACCCGAGAGAGATTTCACCGCTTGCAAAGGTACATAGAGATAATGACCGTTTGACGGAACGTTTTGAAACTCGCGTTAACGGTTGGGAAATTGCAAACGCGTTTTCGGAATTGTCTGATCCGATTGACCAAAGAACAAGATTTGAAGCTCAGGCTAAGGCAAAAGAAATGGGCGACGATGAAGCAATGGATATAGATGAGGACTTTATTAATGCATTAGAATACGGCATGCCTCCGACAGGCGGTATGGGCATGGGAATTGACAGATTAGTCATGCTTTTAACTAATTCTCCGTCAATTAGAGATGTAATTGCATTTCCAACATTAAAACCAAGAGCATAAAATGACACAAAATAAAAACTATTGTTGTATATTCGGCGGCGGCGGCATAAGAGGCATTGCCTATATTGGTGCGCTTCGTGCCATGAAAGAATGCGGAATAAATATCAAAAGTCTTGCAGGCTCCTCCGTAGGTGCAATTATTGCAGCTCTTGTTGCGGTAGGATACACTTACGACGAACTTAAAGAAGTATTAATGGATGTAGGGCTCAGTTTATTTTCCGATATAAATTTTGACTTAAAGGGATATTCATTTTCAAAAGGAGAGATATTTTATAACTGGATAAAAGAGCTTATTGAAAAAAAAGTATACGGAAATAAATATAATAAAAAAACTTCCGCACCTGTTTTATTTAAAGATATTGATGCAGACCTTATTATTATGTCTGTTAATCTCACAAAATTTGAATTCCACGAGTTTTCAAGACATTCAACACCTGAATTTGAAATAGCAAAGGCAGTAAGAGCATCTGTCAGCATGCCCGGTTTATTTCAACCGATTGAAGAAAATGACGAACTTATCGCAGACGGCGACTTAATGAAAGCATGCCCTATGTGGAGGGCAACGGAAAGATTATGCCCAAAAGATGCGAGAGTCTTGGAATTCAGGCTTGAAGATACGCATAAAAATAAAAAAATCGATAGTCTGACTTCGTACTTAAATGCTATCTATAACACAATCACAGGCTTTGCCACAAACTTTATAATGGATTTATACAGCAAAAAAGATAACTACGACTACATCAAAATTGAAACAAAAGATATAAGCGTGGTTGATTTTACCGTTTCAAAAGATGTAAGACGGGAAATGCTCAATATCGGCTACTTTACAACTAAAAACTATTTTGAAAAAACACTCCCCGATAAAAGGAAAAAATTATACGAAAATTATTTAAAGTTATATAAATTATTTATAAAAACAGGTGATGCTCTCGTTAAAAATGACGGAAATAAAATGAATACAGAGCTCGGAGAAATATTTATGCACCTGTCAGAATTTGAAGCAAGCATAGACAAAAATATTTATAAGAAGCTTGTTGAATTTAAAAATCTTTTTAAATCAAACTTTCGAGAAATTAAAATCGGATTTTTGAAGAAAAGTGAAATTAAAAATAAAAATGAAATTCATAAGACATTTAACGAAATTTTAAGTATAATGGAAGAAAAAGTATCAGAATTAAAAGACAATTAAGAAAGGGTTGGAACTTTGGGAAAACAATTTAGAATAGGCGTTGATATTGGCGGAACAAACATTAAAATTGCACTTGTGGATGATAAAGGTAAAATTGTATATTCAAATACAACTCCCACGCGTGCGGAAATGGGATATGAATATACAATAAATAATATCAAGCAAGCTATTAAAGATTTAATGCAGGAAACAAAAGCGGATAAAACAAATATTGAAGCTATCGGTTTTGGGTTCCCCGGTCAAATAGACTATAAACAGGGAATTGTAAGGATATTGCCTAATATACCGGGTTGGATTGATGTACCCGTTAAAAAGATTATTGAAGATGAATTTCATATTCCGACATTCTTAGATAACGATGTAAGATGTGCGGCACTTGGAGAATTAAACTACGGTGCCGGAAAAGGATGTCAAAACCTTGTGTGTATAACGGTCGGCACAGGCATCGGTTCAGGTATCATCCTGAACGGAAAAATTGTGCGCGGAGCGTCAAATGCTGCAGGTGAAATCGGACACATAAAAATGACCATGGGTGAAGGTCCTCTATGCGGTTGCGGCGACTATGGCTGCTTTGAAGCTTATGCCTCAGGTCCTAATATTGTTGCAATGGCAAAAGAATATCTAAAAGGCGGAAAAAGCGCAAAATTCAGAGAACTTGCAAATGAAGAATTAAGCCCGTATATTGTGGCTCAAGCAGCACTTCAAGGTGATGTTGTTGCGAAACAAATTTATGCAAAAATAGGTGAAATTATCGGTCTTGGCTTAACTTCCGTCATTAACCTTTTAAACCCTGAAAAAATAATTATAGGCGGAGGAGTTGCAGACGCAGGGGACATTTTAATTCAGCCTATAAGAGATGTTATTGCAAAAAGAGCAATGCCTATACAAAGAGAGGCGGTTGAAATAGTACCCGCACAACTTGCAAACACTGCAGGTGTTATAGGTGCAAGCTTGTTAGTTGAAAGCTAAGATATGCCAATTCAGCTTATATGGGGCGAAGAAGAATATAATATAGACAAAAGATTAAAAGAAATCAAAAAAGCTATATTAAAAGATAACATAACCCCCCTTAATTACAGAAAAACAGATAATCCGGCACCCGAGAAGTTTGACGAAATTTTAAGAACTCAAGGGATGATGTTTGGCGATATTTTATTCGTTGTGAATGCCGACAGATATTTTATGAATGTAAAAAAAGCATATACATTATCCGAAAAAGAGGGAGACGAGCTTGTTAAATCGATAGAAAATCTTTCGCCCTCTATCCATGTGGTTTTAGTGTGCAAATTAGAGCAAAACTCGGGCAAAAAACCTGACAGCAGAAAGAAATTGTATAAAGCTGTTTCAAAATACGGAAAAATTGAAGAATATCCGATATTTAAATACTATGAGACAGGAAAAGCTGTTTTGTGGGTAAAGGCAAGAGCCCAAGAATTAGGGCTTAAAATTACACACTCACAGGCGGAACAATTAGTTAACGGGACGGGCACCTATTTAAGGGACTTAGACAGCAATCTTGAAAAACTTGTTCTTGAAGCATACCCCGAAAAAACGGTAACAAACAAAATGCTTGAAGCGCTTACGAACGACAATTCTGATATTCATGACATTTTGGATTATTTCATATCGGGCAAAAAGGATGAAGCCTTACATAGAATATCTTTATTCCTCGAAAAACAAAATGTCCTAACTCTGCTTTCTTTTTTGCAAGCTGCAATAACAAGATTGCTTCAAACAAAGATATATACGGAAAAATTCCCGATTGCTGAAGTAACAGGAAAACTCGGGCTTCCCGAATTTGTAGTAAAACAAAATGCATCAAAGGTTGAAAATATGAAAACAAAAGACATTGTCAGCCTAAAACAAAATTTAACGGATATTGAATATAAAATAAAAACAGGAGAAATTTCAGACCCCTTGCTTGCCTTTGGGCTTGTTTTGAACGGAGGCGCACAATAATGAACAAGTTATTCAAAACTCAATTTTCCACAGCCGCAAATTATTTTGAAATCATCTTTAAAGAAAACTACAGATTTCCGCAATCAATTGTGTTTGAAGGACTTGACATTTTTGGTCAATATTTTTTTGCACTTGAACTTGCGCGGATATCAAATTGCATGGAAAACGGAGAAGATGATTGTACTTGCACAAATTGCAAATGGATTAGAGAAAATAAACACCCTGCAGTTAAAACAATATCCCAAATTGACAGTAAAGACTCGGGCGACGATTCAAAAACCGTTGTTTCCATAAAACAGGCAAAAGAAATCACAAAAAGTCTTATTCAATCAAGTGATTTTCATAGATTTTTTATATTTTTAGATGCCAAAGAAGGCGAAATGGAAGAACATCTTAAAAGTCAGTATGAAAGTTGGAGCGGCGTAAACTATGCCCTCCCTTCCGAAAACTGGGTGCCTTCATTTATAAATGAGAGAACCTTAACGGAAGAAGCTTGCAATTCGCTGTTAAAATCAATTGAAGAAGCGCCCAAAAGAACAACTTTTGTTTTTCTTACCAAAAATAGGGATAGCTTAATCAGCACAATTACATCACGTTCTATGATATTTACTCTGCCGTCTAAAAAATTCTCTTTTGATTATACGGAAATATATGAACTTTTTAAGAAATACCCTGACATTGATATATACGATGCTTTTTATATTTCAGACGAAATGCAAAAAATAATAAAAGAAAAAAACAGGCTGCCGAATGAATTATTGAATATGACGGAACAATTTTTAGGTGATTTACTTCTTCAAAATCCAAAGTCATTAAAAATTAAAAATGACATAAAAAAGGTGCAGCAAGCGCAAAAAAGGCTTAGTGCTTCAATGCAGGCAAAAACGGTGTTTGAAAGCCTTATGCTTGATTTAGCAACTTTTTAGGGACTCAACAAGCTCATCTAAAATAAATGCTATAAATTTAGTGTCAATTTTTGTGATTTCCGCCTCAACTCTGTTGGAATTTTTGACTCTGTTGTTAAAAATGTGAGAAGTTTCAATACAAACGGTTGAAAGACCCATATATTTTAAAGACAGAATAAGTTCGTTTGCGCCCTTTGAAATTCTGAAAAACGAATCTTGAACACTAACCCTGAAATCAACAAAGATGTAGTTTTCAGCACTTTCAACCCTTGCTTTATATCTTTTAAATACAGGCTCTATAACCAGACGGCATTTGTTTTTATACACTTGTTTAAAAACGATTGCGTTCCTGATTTCCATATCATCACTTTTATCGACGGCGTCATCCGTTTCTTCTAAAATTACATCCATTACGGACTTTTCTTTTATTTTTTCCAAATTCAAGTCGAGATTATCCTTGTTGCTCTTAATAATAGCCCGAAAAGCCTTGTCTATTTCTTCATCATTTATTATGTTTATCTTTGAGGCTTCTTTTTGCTTTGCGATTGTGTCTGACGCAACAATCAATGAGCTTCCTTTATCATCCGTATTTTGAATTGAATTAACCAAAACTTCTTGTATTTTATCAAACGGTTTATCTGAAATTTCCACAACACTTGCATTAATTTTAAAATCAAGTCCCGAATTTTTTTTCAATCTTTCAAACACGGCAAAAGTACCGTTCAACTTTGTTTTTGGAAGAAAAACAAAATATTTGTTTTTGCCCGCAATTCCAACCCAGTCGTTTAATCTTACTGATTTTTTGATGATTTTGGGAAAAGCTTTTATATCGTCTTTTAGCTCAAGATTTTCCGCCTGAATATACATAATGCATGCCTGCTGTTTGTGGTTTTTTGCATATTCGACCTGACTTGACATAAACTCATCAAAATATTTTTCATTATAAAATCCCGTTTCCGTTTGGATAATTCCCAGATTTGCAAGAAATTTATTTTGAAGTTCGATGTGGTCATTTTCTTCGCTTTTTCTGATATTCCACATAACCCTGAATAAAAGCTCATGCTCTTTGATAGGAGCAAGGATTATATCAGATATGCCCGCATTAAACATCTCAACCAAATAATCGGGAGAACACTTCTGTGAAACCAGTATAACGGGGGTTTGTTTTAAATCGGAATTTTGTTTTATCTCTTGAACAAGCCGTACCCTTTTAATGTCGTTTGCTTCCGCATGCAAAATTATAATATGAGGGATTTGATGCGTAATATTTTCCATTGCATCAATGGTGTTTGTGTGCTCAACTTTATCTATATCCCTTAAAAGCACAAGTTTTGAATTTATAAACTCTGTTATTTCAGAGTTATTGCTTATAACGGCAACAACGTTATCGGAGCTCATTTAAACCTCATATAATGTCGACTAATTCATTGTATATTTTTTTAATATAAATGACAAATAGGTAAAGTTTTGATAAAATTATTGCTGTTATGGAAAAGAAGAATGTATTATTTTTGGCTTTGATTGTATTTTTTGGAATTATTTTCCGTATTTGGAATATGCCATACATACCAACAGAACAGATGAATTTTGAATTTATAGGGGCGGATAGCATTTTTGAAATATTGTTTGAAAACGCTCTTGCGCCATTTTATCCCATAATCTCAAATCTGTTCAGCCTTCCTTATTTAAACACAATATACCCTTATCTTTCAGTTGTTTTTGACGCGGTTTCAATTATTGTTTTATATTTTGCAGGGAAAGAATTTAATGATAAAAAGAATGAAAATCTAACAGGATTACTTTCCTCAGGATTTGGTGCAATAAGCGTATTTTTAATTCATTTAGCCAAAAATCACAGTATGTATTCTTTGGTGTTTATGTTGAGTGCATTTATTATTTTATATTCCGTAAAAATCATCAATACTCAAAATAAAAAATATTTTATACCGATTTTAATATTCGATGTTGTTTTAATTTTGACATTTAATTTAAGTATTTTCTTCGTTGTGTTTAATCTCCTTGCAATAGCGAGTTTTTACGCTAAAAAAAGAAAAACGTTTGAGGCATGTGCCGCAACATTTACGGGGTTGATATTTTTGTTATCCCCAATTGTACCTTTTATTTTAAGAGCGGTAAATGCACCTGATTATATTGCACAATACAGCCTTCCGTTTGATTTCTCGCATGTGTTTATATATTTAACAAATATGTATTCCCCGAAATTAAACGGCATAGACGAGTTTGAACTTACAAACTTTGGTTTTTGGGTTTTTGTTATTGCAACAAGCGTTATAGGAATATTTTTATCGGTTAAAGGGCTCCTTTATAAAAGAAATACAACTTACTGGGCAATAACATTATTTATAAGCACGTTTTTAAGCATGCTTATTACCTGCATTTGCGCAAAAGAAGTGTTGTTAAGCAAATACCTCATAACCATATATCCTATTTTGATTGTTACAACGGCAAACGGAGTACCATCTTTAAAATCTAAGACCCTAAAAATAGTACTCCCGACAATTTTTGCTACAATTACAATTTTTTATATTATTGTTAATAACCTTGTTTCAACAAATTTGTTTTAACTTATTTGGGAATAACCGGTGTATTAACATATTTGTGGTCAAGCATTGCATTTCTTTCGTTAGCTGCAAGTTTTGCTTTATAAATTTGAGCAATGAAGCCTATGGAACCCAATACAACACCGCCAAGTATTGCAAGGATACCTTTAGCTGATTTTAGTGTTGATTTCAAGTGTGCAGGCTTAAAGTTGTTTGAAACACCTTCTGCGAATGTTTTTGCAATACTTACTAATTTGTTTTGACCTTCCTTCTTAGCAACTTTAATGCCTTGTTTTATTTTATCAGCCGTAAATATAGCACCTATACCAACAGCGCCGCCGACTGCAAAACTGCCAATTCCTTTTGCACCGCCTTTTGTGTATTCAGAAATATTTACGCCCATCTTTTTCATTGAGCCTACAAAGTTTGCAAATCTTTCAAGCAATGATTTCTTTTCTTTTTTTACTTTTTTATCGTCTCTTACCTGTACTTCCGGAGGTTCAGCCTTTGCTGCAGGTTTTTCATTTTCAAGAACCTGAGCAGGTGCTGCAGAGGGAGCAGGAGTTGAAAGTTCAACCGTGTCGGGTTTTAATTCAACATCCACCTTAGGTTGAACGGGTTTTGTTTGCATATTTTGAATTTGTTCATTCAATGACGGTGATATAGTTAATTTGTTTGATGAAATTGGTACGTTATTCATAAAGACCTTTCTTTTCTTCACACTTAACTACTTGATTAAAACATCAAAATACAAAAAATTTACATGTTTTTGAAGAGGAATATGACAAAAGTCTTGAAACTCAATGAAATTGCGGTTTTTAAATAAAATTCATTTTAACATTTCTTTACAATAAAAACATTTTTTTAAAAAGGGTTTTTCTTTGTATTAATAATAATATGCGCCTTACTTTAAAAAATTCTTTTTGGATTTATATCGAAGGGGAAAAACCCGTCATTTATTTTATTACGGTAGTTTTTAATTTTTTCCATGTCATGACATATAAAAAAATTTATTATATAATCAATGCAGTTAAATTTTATAGGAGTTAAATTTTTATGAAAAAATTATTATTTACGATTTTGAGTTTGCTTATGATACAAAGCGTGTCCTTTGCTTATGACGCATCAGCAAAAGCAATCACAGTGGGCTCACAAATGCTTTCAAAAAACGGTCTGCCGAATGCAACAATTGTTGTTACGTCAGATGCGGCGGCAACAAACTCAAATATATTAGAAACTAACGTTTTATACGTTCAGGCGGCAAATTTGAGTTACGCAGGTAATGACAACGAAGTTGCCGCAGTTATCTCTCAAGAACTTGGTGCAATCGTTAATGCGTCAGCCTCTAAAAAAGAACTTTTAACATCAATTGCAAATTCTGTTGTAAACAATATAGCAGATGCCCAAACAAAAGAAACAATGGCAGCTCTTAATCAATTATCATTATCTCAAATGTCAACAAAAGAAGTTATGGAAGCAGATATCACAGGTGTTGACTTAATGATAAATGCAGGCTATAACCCGCTTGCTATGATTGTTATTTTGGGCAAAATGGACGGCAGTTTGATGGAAGCGGTAACAGGAAAACCCGCAAACATTAAACGAACAATGAATATCTATGATTATCTAAGCTATAATTATCCTTCAAAGGTTGCTTCAGGATACAATTGCCAAGAATATAAAGCATTTTTAGCATATATTGCACCGACAATTGAAAAAAGAAAAAACAGTGCAAAAGAACAAAAGAAATTTGAAAAAACCCAAGCAAAAGCCAGAGCAAAAAGAGTAAATCAAGTTGCAAAATATAAATTAACAGGCGGACAAAGCGGCTGGGATGTTTCGAAAGCATTATTACAAAATATGGCAAATCAAGGCGAAGTAAAATAAGAATAAAGCAAATAATTAAAAAATCCGACTTTAACGGTCGGATTTTTTAGTCTTTATTTTGGGGTAAATTTCTATAAATTATATACATAACCAAATCGGAAGACACCATAATCATATTTAAAACGTAAAGCCAGATAACAAAATCGTAAGAATATAATATCTTGTGAATAACTCCGGCAAGATAGCCGATAATTACTAATATTAAAAATTTTGCACTCTTGCCTTTTGTTGATTTAGTTTTAAAAGTTTTATACAAAGCAAAAGGCCAGCTTGCCCCAAAGCAAATAAGCATAATTGCTTCGTATACGCTTAATTCAGGTGTACTCATAAAATAATTATAGCAAGAAATGAACATTTTTTCAAAAAAAAAGTTATAATGAATGTAAGGATAAAAAACATGAAGGATATATCAAATTTAATTAAAGAGGCAAGACCATTATATTTTGCAAAAAAGAAAAGAAACGAACAAATCAAAAAATTTGTTATAGCAGCTTTCATTCTGTTTTCAACTTCAATCAGCGCGCTTGGCGGATACGGCGTAAGGGAAGCACAAATTAATCAGGATAAACAAATCGTATCGTTAGAGACTTCCGACGATATAATTTCTCTTTATCCCGTAGATGAATATGGTCTTATAACGGTGAACTATTGAAAGACATTATAGAGAAATATAAAGGGACAATAAAAAAAATAATAATAAACATCACAGGTTACGAAAACGAAGATGTAGAGCAAGAAGTCTATATAAAAACTTGGAAAAATATTCAAAAATATGAAGAAAGAAACAAGTTTAAACAATGGATTTCCGCAATAACTTCAAACGCTTGCAAGGATTTTTTAAGGAAAAGTAAAAAAATCAATGAAGTAAGCGACGAATTCATTGAAAATATGTCAGACAAGGACAATATTGAACGGAACATAGAGTCGATAGAAAGACAAAAAAGAATACTAAAAGAAATCAACAAACTGCCCAAAAAATTAAAAGAAACAATCATATACTATGAACTTGAAAACAAAAGCTACGAAGAAATTTCAATCTTATGCAATGTCCCGATAGGAACAATAAAGTCCAGATTGTATAACGCAAGGGAAGCTTTAAGAGAAAACTTACAAGATTTATTATAAAAAAGAAAAGGAGAAAATTAAAATGAGAAAACAATCTATTGCTGTAACTATGGCATTCATTGCAATGTTTACATGCTTAAATGCGACAGCCAATGAAAATGTTACAAACAAAGGTGAACTTGGTCAAAAACCTATCCCGCAAAAAGTACATTATGCGAAAAAATTTAACCCCGAAAATGCTAAAAAGCGCATGATTGAATTTGAACAAAAGCTTCAACTGACGGATGCTCAAAAAGAACAAATTAAGAAAAATCACGAAAAAAGCCGTGAAAAAATGAAAAAAATTATTGAACAAGAAAAGAAATTGCAAGAACAAAAACGCGCAATAATGGAAGAAAACAAAAAACAATTTGAAGCAATTTTAACAAACGAACAAAAAGAAATTCTTAAAAAAATGCAAGAAGAAAGAATGCAAAAAATCAAAGAATTTAAAGATAAACAAGGTAAGAAAGGTCCGCACCAAGGAGATATCAAAAGACCTACTCCCGTAAAGCCCATACCTGAAACAAAATAATTAAATTAAAATAACCGGATAATTTATCCGGTTATTTTTTTATCTTTTTTAAAATCTCTTTAAAAGTATAAATGGGTACAAATCTATACCCGCAAGTTTTTGCCATATCCCCTCCCATCATAAAAATTTCTTCCTGAGGATATTTTCTGCAGATATTATCTCTTTTTTTATGATTTTTGCATTTTCTCGTTTCCGTATCTAAATTTTTACACCTGAATATAAGCCCGTTTTCATCCTTTCCTATCAATTCCAGCGAAGAATAGAAAGAGTGCATTTTCTGTAATTTATAAAATGTTTCTTCTTCCGTTATAACGTTTTTTCCATGTTTTACGTATATTTTTTCACAGCACCTTCCGCACATAAGGCAGTGCCCTTCTCTGAAGTATTTTTTTCTTAAAATGTAATAAAAGAAAAATTTTTTTATGCCCGTTAAGATATCGTCCATTGTCATATTATAACATCTTTATGTTATATTTAATTATTATAAGAGAGGAAATACACAATGACAAAAAGAGTTTTATTATGCATAATGGACGGCTGGGGCTTATCTGACAACAAAGAGTATAATGCCATTTACACCGCAAAAACACCGAATTATGACAACTTTATGAAAAATATGTCCGCAACTAAAATCGGAGCTGACGGCGAAAATGTAGGACTTCCCCAAGGACAAATGGGAAACAGCGAAGTCGGGCACTTAAATATTGGTGCAGGGCGCATTGTTTATCAGGATTTATCAAGAATAAATTTATCCATTAAAGACGGAAGTTTTTTCGAAAATGAAGTTCTTTTAAATGCAATAAACCACGCAAAAGAAAATAATTCCGCACTTCACTTGTTTGGTCTTCTTTCAGACGGCGGTGTGCACAGCATGTATCAACATCTTCAAGCTCTTATTGAAATGGCTGACAAAAACAATTTAAAAGAAGTATATGTCCATGCATTTTTAGACGGGAGAGACACTCCTCCGACATCTTCCGTTGAATATATAGAAAAGATTGAAGAAACACTTAAAAAACACAATATGCCAAAAATTGCAACGGTAACCGGAAGATACTATGCAATGGACAGGGATAAAAGGTGGGACAGAGTTCAAAGAGCATACGATTGTATGGTGCTGGGTCAATGCCCAAAAGCAGACAGCGCAATGGATGCGGTTAAAAAATCATACAAAAATGATGTTACCGACGAGTTTGTAGAGCCCGTTAAAATCTTAGACAGAAGAATTGATGACAACGATTCCGTTATTTTCTTTAACTTTAGACCCGATAGGGCAAGAGAAATTACGTCAGCAATGGCATTGTCAAACTTCGACGGATTTGAACGCAAAAAAGTTTTAAATAATCTGTATTTTGTTTGTATGAAACAATATGACGAGACTTTCCCGCTGCCTGTTGCATTTAAACCTGAAATTTTGACAAATATTTTAGGTGATGTTTTGGATGAAAACAATATAAAACAATACAGAACGGCAGAAACGGAAAAATATGCTCACATAACATTTTTCTTTAACGGCGGTTCAGAAAAAGCCGGCAAGCTTGAAACAAGAGCACTTGTTGCATCTCCCAAGGTTGCAACATACGACCTTCAGCCTGAAATGAGCGCACATGAAGTCTGCAAAAATGTACTTGAAGCGCTTGATAATGAAGAATACGGTTTCATCTTAGTAAACTTTGCAAACCCTGATATGGTTGGGCACACAGGCGTATTTGACGCGGCAGTTAAAGCAATTGAAACAGTGGATAATTGTATCGGTAAAATTGCAGAAAAAGCACTTGAAAAAAATGTTGTCATGTTATTGACTGCAGACCACGGAAACGCAGAAAAAATGTTTGATGAAACCACAAACGGCCCGCATACGGCTCACACGACAAATCCCGTGCCTTTCATCATAATTGATAAAAAGAAGTATAATTTAAGAGAAGGCGGTGCTTTGTGCGATATAGCACCTACCGTTCTTCAAATAATGAACATTAAAAAACCTGAAGAAATGCTTGGAAGGGGCTTGATTAAGGAATAGTGAATACATTATTTATTGAAAAAAATATTAAATATGAGGGACATCAGTTATCTCCTCATTGGATATACAAAAATTTTCACCTGCTCGGTGATTCGATTGTATCTTTTACGGGAGAAGTTGATGTTAAGCTTGATGAAATGGTTGACATTGAAGATGTCATAAACAATGAACCGATTAAGTCTGATAAAATGCTGAATTTTATAGTTGAGCATTTTGAAATGCCTTTTACTACGGCTGTTTTTGCACAAAGAATGCTTGTTACCATAATTAAAGAAAATCTTGAAAAATACGGCGTCAAAATTGAAAGAAAAGGAGATGACCTGTTTTTTGAAGACAGAAAAATGAGCGTTTCAATTGCGGCAAAATCAACAACCTCATCTCTTATCCACACTGCCATAAATATTGTAGGAACGGGAGCTCCCATCTCTGTATCATGTTTGAGTGAAGTTGGAATTGACGATGTTAAGAAATTTGCCCAAAGTGTAATGAAAGATTATGATTTAGAAATAAAAAGCATTCAAAATGCTGTTTGCAAAACGAGGGGAATCTAAATATGGAAACACCTGACTATCTTGCATATAAAAAGGCAAAAAATAAAATTCGAGATAATAATGCAAACAAGAAAGACATAAGTAAAAATATTACAAGAATTGAGATTTTGCTTGTTGTATTTGGTCTTTCTTTTATTCTTTGCTTTCTTTTCATTATGAATGTTACTGGCAGTTTAAGTGCAAAAGTGGATATTGAACAAGCTCATCAGGGAGTAGAAATTCTTGATGAAAATAGTCCGATAGAGCAAAAAGGCTCAATCGATAAAAGACTTGAATCTATATATAACGAAGAAATAGGGCTTAGCACTGCTCGTGTGGTAAACAAACAGGATGATGAAATTATGGATCCTGAAAAATACAAAGAAATGAAAAACGAGCAAGAACAAATAATGAATGAAAGAAAATCAGCCGAAAATAGTCCAAACCTTGAAGTCAAAACGGAAAATGAAGAAGAACAGGTTCCTGTCTTTACAAGGGTTTTAGTCGGCAAATATTATGCTCTTGAAGATGCTCAGGCTATACAAAATACAATAAACAAAATAAGCGGATTTGAAACGGCATCTCCTTTTATTAGAAAAATGGGCGACTTCTATACAATCCAAGTAGGTTCTTATACAAATTCAGACATTGCAAGAAATATTGCTAACATGCTTGACAAAGAAGGCTATGCCGTTTGGATTTTAGAAAATTAAAACATTTTGTTCGGATTCATTATACCCTTTGGGTCAAATAATTTCTTTATTTGCTCCATATATTTTATCGCGCCATTGTCAAGCGCAAGTTTTAAATAAGGCTGTTTTTCATATCCTATTCCATGCTCGCCCGATAATGTGCCATTTAATTCAACAGCCAAATGAAACAGCATATCTTTTACAATTTTAAAAGCATCGCCCTCTTTTTCTAAATCAAGCGCAAAATTAGGGTGAATGTTTCCGTCCGCCGCATGACCCATAATACACACAGTGATATTATTTTCATCACATATTTGTTTCGTTCTTTTTATAAAGTTTACTATCTGATTTCTCGGTACAACAACATCTTCCGTTATGACATCGGGTTTTAGCTTTGCAACTGAGCCAAATGCACTTCTTCTCGCTCTCCAGATTTTTTCATTTTCTTCTTCATTTTTTGCGCTTACAATTTCGACGGCGCCAACTTCTTTTAAAAGTTTTGATATTTTTTCCTGTTCGTTTTGTATATATTCGCTCGAACCGTCTATTTCAATTAAAAGCACTCCTTCAAAATTCGTTAAAAGCCCTGAAGGATTATATTTTTCAATTGTTTCAATTGTATTTTTATCAAGCAGGTCAATTGTTGAGGGGGTCATTTCGTTATTTATTATATGGTTAACCCCGCGCCCCGCATCCTCCAAACTGTTAAAATAAGCAAGAGTTACAAGCCTTTTCTCGGGCTTTACGATAAGCTTTAATGTCGCTTCAACAATTACTCCTAAGGTGCCCTCTGAACCTACAAAAAGCTGAGTCAGGTTATATCCTGTCACATCTTTTGAAATATCCGATGAGGTTTCAATCAAATCGCCGTTTGGAAGAACAACTTTTAAATTTATAACGTAATCTTTTGTATTTCCGTATTTAAAAGTTCTCGGGCCGCCTGAATTTAAGGATATTGCACCCCCTATTGTTGAAACCTTTAAATTGGAAGGGTCAGGCGGAAAAAATAATCCCATGTTTTCAACTTCATTTTGAAAATCACCCAAAATCACATTGGGTTGAACTTTTGCAATCATATTTTCTTTATTTATTTCCAAAATTTTATTCATTTTAGACAAATGAAGAATGACGCATGGTTTTTTTACAACCCTGCATCCGCCTGTATGGCAGGTGCCTGCGCCTCTGGGAATAACAGAGATATTATTTTCAAAGCAATATTTTACAATTTTTTGAACGTCTTCAATTGTTTCGGGAAAAAACACGGCATCAGGCAGCAGATTTTTATCGGATTTTGGAGATGTGTCATTTGAATATGCGTACAAATCTTCTAAATCCGTTAAACAATCGCATTTTGCTATTTTTTTAAAGTCATTTACCATTTATTTAACAACAATATTTACTAATTTCTTTGGAACGACTATAATCTTCACTATTTCTTTGCCGTCTAAATACGGAATAATTCTTTCGCAGTTTTTAGCACGTTCAATAAGGGCTTCTTTGTCCTCATCAACGCCTGCTTCGAACTTATCTCTGACTTTTCCGTTTATTTGAACAACAAATGTAACTTCGCTTGCTTGGGCTTTTTTCTCATCAAATTTTAACCAGGCTTGTTCATGAATTGAACCCTTGCCCCCGAGTTTTTCCCATATTTCTTCCGTCATAAATACGGCTACGGGAGATAACAGTTTCAATAATGATACAAGGGCAAAGCTTAAAACATCGTAATTTATGTTGTTTTCATCTTTAATATAGTCGTAAATTTCGTTTGTGAATTCTCTATATCTTGAAATAACCGTATTGAACTGAAATTCGTTTTCAATATCGTTCGTAATTTTTTGAATAGAGATATATGTTTCACGAACGAGTTTTTCATCGTTTTTATTTAAGTTTTGAGGAATTTGAGGCTCGAGTTTAATATTATCCTGATATTTAGAATAAAGCCTCCAAACTCTGCTCAAGAACTTGTAACAGCCCTCAACGCCTGCGTCTGACCAATCAAAATCACGTGCGGGGGGTGAATCTGACAAGATAAATAGTCTTGCCGTATCTGCCCCGTAATTTCTAAAGATTTCATCCGGATCAACCGTATTTCCTTTGGATTTACTCATTTTTGAACCGTCTTTTAATACCATACCTTGTGTTAAAAGATTTTTAAACGGTTCATCAAAGCTTAAAAGACCCAAGTTTTTTAATGCTTTTGTGAAAAATCTTGAATACAATAAGTGCAAAATCGCATGTTCGATACCGCCGACATACTGGTCAACCGGAAGCCATTTATCAACGAGTTTTTTATCAAATGCTTTGTTGGTGTTTCTTGCATCTGAATATCTTAAATAATACCAGCTTGAACACATAAATGTGTCCATTGTGTCACACTCTCTTTTCGCAGGAGCTCCGCAAACGGGGCAAGTAGTATCTTCAAACGTTTTTGAAGTTAATATCGGCGATTTTCCTTTAACGCTAAAATCAACATCTTTGGGTAAACATACGGGTAAGTCACTATCGGGAACGGGCACCATTCCGCATTTTTCGCAATAAACTATGGGAATTGGCGCACCCCAATATCTTTGACGTGAAATTAACCAATCACGAAGTCTAAATTGTGTTTTGAAATCACCAAAACCTTGTTCTTTGGCATATTCAACAATTTTAGATTTTGCTTCTTCGTTTTTCATTCCGTTGAATTGTTCTGAATTTACGAGAACACCGGGTTCCGTGTAGCAATTTTTGCCGTCTCCGCCTGAAATAACAGTGATTTTATCCAAGTTGTATTTTGTTGCAAAATCAAAGTCACGTTCATCGTGCATGGGAACAGCCATAACGGCGCCGGTACCGTAATCTAAAATTGCATAATCAGCTGCCCAAATAGGACAAACTCTGCCGTTAAACGGATTTATAATATGAGTTCCCAAAGGAACACCCGTTTTTATTCTTTCGGTTGAAAGTCTTTCGATTTCGGAGAGTTTTTTTGCATTTTCTCTGTATTCTTCAACCGCTTTTTTATTTTCAGGGGAAGTTAATTTTTCGATATCAGGATATTCGGGTGCCACAACAAGATATGTAATACCGTATACCGTGTCGGGACGGGTGGTAAATACGGGGATTTCAAGCCCTTCAATTTCTTTGACCTTAAATTTAAGCATAGCGCCTTTTGATTTACCAATCCAGTTTCTCTGCATTGTTTTAACGTTATCGCCCCAGCCTTCAAGTTTATCAAGGTCTTCAAGTAATACTTCGGCATAATCCGTAATTTTTAAAAACCATTGAGACAAGTTTTTCTTTGTGACGGGACTATCGCATCTCCAGCATTTTCCGTCAATAACCTGTTCATTTGCAAGAACGGTTGCACAATTTTCACACCAGTTTACGGGAGACATTTTTTTATAAGCAAGACCGTTTTTATAAAGTTGTAAAAACAACCATTGCGTCCATTTGTAATAGTCTTTTTTACAGGTTGTTGCTTCTCTGTCCCAATCAACAGAAAGTCCGAGTCTGTTTAATTGACCTTTCATATAGGCAATATTTTTATCTGTCCATTCGGCAGGATCTGCCCCTCTTTCAATTGCGGCATTTTCTGCAGGAAGACCAAAACTATCCCAGCCCATAGGATGAAGAACGTTAAATCCGTTCATTCTTTTAAAACGTGCGATAACATCAGTTATTGTGTAGTTTCTGACATGCCCCATGTGAAGTTTACCTGAAGGATACGGGAACATTGAAAGTGCATAATATTTTGGTTTGTCGCTATCGTCAAAGGTTTTAAAAATCTTGTTTTTAACCCAGCTTTCGACTCTTTTTTCTTCAAATTCCTGCGGATAGTATTCGCTTTTTAATATACTCATATAAAAGACCTCATCAATGTCTAAATTATATAACAAAATTAGATAATTGTATAAATAAAAAGCAGGTAGTAAGCCGAGTTCTGTTTCAGATAATCATCTGTCTGGGATTTAAGTTGCCTTAAACCGCTAGCGTTTTTTGTATCTTACCCAAAAGGGGCGAGCGAGCAACTCTTTGATACATTCAAACTTGCATACGATCGGGGTTTACCGAGCCTCATACCTCACGGTATAAGCTGGTGGGCTTTTACTCCACCGTTGCACCTGTACTTAATAAATTAAGTAGTTTACTTTTCTGTGGCACTGTCCTCACGCTCACGCGCACTTGACTTTCTCAAGCGACCTGCTCTTTGTATGCTCGGACTTTCCTCACAAATCTCAAAGTATTTGCGCGATTATCCTCCTGCTTTTATGTAAATTATACCATAAATCATGCCGGATATAAGACAAGAACCATTTGGTAATTGCAAAACAATTTTAAAAAATGTATAATACAATTATGTACACAAAGGCGGATATTATTGTTATAGGGGCGGGACCTGCGGGAATTGCCGCGGCGGTTAAGGCAAAAAGGGAAGGTCTTAACGTTGTGGTTGTAGAAAGAGGAAAACTCTACGGCTCTAAAAATATGTTTGGGGGAGCCGTTTACCTTCAATCAATAAAAGATTTATTTCCCGATGATTGGCAATCTTGTCCGATTGAAAGAAAAACTGTTTCACACGGTTTTGAATTTTTAACAAATAATGAAGAAGATGTTTCATTCACCTATTCAAATAAAAATAGCGAAGAAAGCGCAACCGTTTTTAGACCAAAATTTGATGAATGGCTTGTTGAAACGGCAAAAAAAGAAGGGGTTTATTTTGCGCCTTCTACAACAGTCAGAGATTTTATAATTGAAGATAATAAAGTTACGGGTATAAAAACGGATATTGAAGAATTGAGGGCGCCCCTTACAATTATCGCGGAAGGTGTTAATACTCTTTTAACGGAAAAGCTTGATTTAAAACCAAAAAGCAATCCTAAAGATATTATTTTAGGCGTTAAAGAAGTCATCAAACTTGACCAAAAAATTATAAATGAAAGATTTAATCTTGAAGACAACGAGGGAAAAATTTCGGAATTTTTTGGCGGACTTGACGAAGACATTATGGGTCTGGGTATTTTATATACGTTTAAAGACCATATTGCAATAGGTCTTGGGCTATCTCTTGCGGATTTACCCGTTATTAAAAAGGAGCCCTACGTTTTACTTGATAAATTTAAAAGTCATCCTCAAATTCAAAAACTTATAAAAGACGGGTTAAGTGTCGAATACAGCGCTCATTTAATTCCCGACGGAGGATACAAAAAATTATCAAAATTATATAAAGACGGCGTCTTGGTTGTAGGCGATGCTGCAGGCTTTATAAATCCCGTTCACTTTGAAGGTACAAACCTTGCAATATATTCCGGTCTTATCGCAGGGGAAGTTGCAGCCATTGCACATAAAAAACAAGATTATACATCAAAAACGCTTAAACTTTATAAGGATAAAATTTATAAGAGCTTTATTATTGAAGATTTAAAATCTTATAAAAATGTAATGAGTATGGTTTACGGAAGAAAAAAATCAATTTTCAAATTCTATCCTGAGCTTATGGCAGACTTTTTCTCCAAATTTACAAGCTCAAAACCAATTCCGAAGAAAAAATTGTACAGAGCATTTGTTAAAAAAGTGTTTTTCTCAAGAAATATTACGGAAATGTTTGCGGATTGTTTCGAATTTGCCAAGGTTTTAATTGAGGTGATAAAATGAGTGATAATTCATCAATTGAGAATAAGCTGTCTACAATCAAGTATAATGTATCAGAATTGAGCCACCTTATTGCAGATTGCGAAAAATGCAAAAATTGCAAAACAAAAGAATGCACATATGTATGTCCTGCAAGAGTATATTCAGTTGATGAAGATACGAATATTATAAAAATTGAATATGAAAATTGCCTTGAATGCGGCGCATGCAGATTTATCTGTCCGCATAATGCAATAGAGTGGAAATATCCAAAATCATCAAAAGGTGTAATTTACAAACTAAGCTAATAAGGAGAGAAAAATGAATAAATATTACTCACGTTGGTATGATAAAGACCCTGTTTTATCTATGTCAATGCGTACGCTCTCCACTACCGACGATACAAAACAAATCGCAGTTGCTCTTAATTTGATAAAGGTTATCATCGAGCACAACATTAAAGCACACGAATATGAAAACGTTGAAGATATAATGGAAGCGGTTGAAGAAGGTATCATTCAGCGCGGTAACTGCAGATGGTATGACCTTGATTCAACAGTCAGAACCGCAATTCAAATGCTTGAAAAGTGTTCTCCGGAAACAAAACAAAAAGTTGCACTTGATATGGCACAACTTGTTATTGAAAAAATAATTCAAGATAATGACGAAGAAGATGAGGATGTACCGATTTCAAAATCTGTTAACATAGAAACAGGTAATATGGCAGATTTTGAAGAAGACGAAGTGGTTATCGATTTAGATAAGATTGCAAGAGAACAAAAGTCAAATGATCAATGATGTACAAAAATTTGACATCCTAAAACAAGCAATAGAAAAAGATCCTCAAAATTTTCAGGCAAGAAGAGAACTTGCCGTTTTGTGTCTTGATTTTGGACTTGACCAAATGGCACTTAAGCACTTGATTTATCTTGCACAAGTTTTTCCGAACGATGCGAACATTCATTTTAATATAGGTATTTGTTTCGAAAAACTAAAACACCCTAATATGGCATTAAAATCTTATGAAAAAGCCGTTGAAATAAAAAATGATGAGCCTGATTATCTGTATAATTCAGCACTTGTCTGCGAACAATTAGGCCAGATTGACAGGGCGATGAAGTATTTAAAGCAAATTTTGGTTCTCAAAAAGAATGATGAAAATGCCTTTTTTTGCATAGGCTGTTTGTTTGTTAAAAAAGGGGACACAACAAACGCAATAAAGTGCTTTAAAAAAGCAATTTCACTGAATAAAGACGATTATTTTGCGTATTTTTATTTAGCTCAGGAATACAAAAAAATCGGCGAAATTGACCTTGCCATAGAAAATTATAATAAAGTTCTTGAACTGTCCGAGGATTATTCTTGGACATATTATAATTTGGCACAAATTTATTGGGAAAAAGGCGACAAAGATAAGGCAATTATTATGCTTGAAAAAACACTTGAAGCAAACCCTAAAGATGCAGATGTATATAGGATTTTAGCGCAATACAGTTTATCTGAAAATAACATAGAAAAGTGTATTGAAGTTTGTGCGCGTGCAATTTCAAAAGGCTGTATTACGGGAGATATATTTTATATAAGAGCTCAAGCCTTTAAGAAAAAGGGTGAGTTTGATATTTACGAAAAAAATATCCAAAAAGCAATTCAAAATTATAAAACACTGTCATTCAATTTAAGAACCGTTAAAAGGGAGCTTGATAATGCCAAAAAACACTGATAAATACTACTTGGCTTTTAGTTATCTCTTGAATGTAACTCCTTTCTTTAAGGCAAAACTCCTTAATTTTTTTGATTACGATATAGAACATGCATTTAGGTGCAAAAAAGAAGAACTTGAAAACTTTACCTATCCCGTTTCAAGAAATTTTTTTAAACAAAAAGACTCAATAAACCCTGATGACATTTTAAGTGAAATTCAAAACAAAAAAATAAAATATATAACCTATGAAAACGGAGAATACCCCGATTTGCTGAAGCAAATTGATGACCCTCCTTTAATGATGTATTACAAAGGCGAGTTTCCAAGATGTCATTTTGATAAAACTCTTGCGGTTGTAGGTTCAAGAAATGCTTCACAATCCGCAAAGACTGTCCTATCTTCATTATTTTCTTCAATGAAAAATTTGCCGATTACCGTGGTTTCAGGACTTGCAATGGGAATTGATGCCGCTGCGCACAGGTGTGCAATATTAAATAATATTCCGACAATCGGCGTCATAGGCTGCGGAATTGATATGGTTTATCCTTACATAAATAAAGATTTGTATAAAGAAATGGAAGAAGAAAAAGGACTTATACTTTCTGAATATCCGCCAAAAACCAATCCTATTCCAAGAAATTTCCCGCAAAGAAACAGAATTGTTACGGGCTTGAGTTATGGTACGCTTGTGGCAGAAGCCGCACTTCGAAGCGGAGCTTTAATAAGTGCAAACCTGACTCTTGAGCAAGGAAGAGAAGTTATGTGCATTCCCGGTATTGTAACCAATCCGAACACGGAAGGAATTTATAAGCTGATAAAAGACGGTGCCCCGATTGTAACAAGTGCAGATGATATATTTGAGATTTTAAACTGGGATTTCACAAAAACTAAATCGGAAATTCAACTTTCTTCTCTTGAAAAACATATTTTTGATATAATAGCTCGTGAACCTATTTCGTTTGAAAAAATTCAAATAAGTTCAGGAGTCGATAATTCTCATCTTATGATATTATTGACAGAACTTGAAATTAAAGGTTTAATAAAACAGATTAACGGACAATATTTATTGGGATAAAAATGGCAGCAAATACAAAAGAAAAAATGTTAGTTATAGTGGAGTCACCTGCAAAATCAAAAACAATTAAGAAAATTTTAGGTGATAAATACACGATTGAAGCAAGTTACGGACATGTTAGAAACTTGCCCGCTAAAGATTTAGGCTTTGATATTGAAAATAATTTTACGCCGACATTTGAAATTATGCCCGACAAAAAGAAAATTGTTGATAATCTTAATAAAATTGCAAAAACAATGGATAAAATCTATCTTGCATCCGACCCCGACAGAGAAGGTGAAGCAATTGCATGGCATGTAAGACAAGTGCTTAAGGTGCCTGATGATAAGATTTACAGAATTGTATTTAACGAAATTACCCCAAATGCAGTTAAAAACGCTATTGAAAACTCAAGAGAAATTGATATGAACTTGGTATCTGCTCAACAAACAAGGCAGATATTAGATAAACTTGTGGGCTTTAAGATTAGTCCTTTATTATGGAAAAAAATGAAAAATTACAGGTTATCCGCAGGCCGTGTTCAATCTGTTGCACTTCGTATGATATGTGAAAGAGAAGCGGAAATCGAAGCATTTACACCTGTTGAATATTGGACAATTGAAGCACTTTTAAAAAAAGATAAATTGTCACTATCTGCGGAGCTTGCCTCAATTAAAGCAAAAAATGGCGGAAAAGACAGTAAAATTGAAATAAAAAATCAAGAAGAAGCAGATAAAATTTTATCTAAATTAAAAAACGCAAAATATCAAGTTGGGAAAATCTCAACAAGAGACACCAAACGCAATCCGCAAGCACCTTTTATCACTTCAACCCTTCAAAGAGAAGCCTCAAGCAAATTAGGCTACGGTGTTTCTAAAACAATGCAAATAGCTCAAAAGTTATACGAGGGTATTGAGCTTGGAGGAGATGGCGCCGTCGGTCTTATCACATATATGAGAACAGATTCAACAAGAATATCGGATGACGCTAAAGGTGCGGCAAAAGAATTTATTACTTCAAATTACGGTGAAAATTATTATCCGAAAACCCCTAACGATTACGCAAAAAAGGGCAAAAACATACAAGACGCGCATGAGGCAATTCGTCCTTCGTACGTTGATAAAACACCTGAAAGTATTAAAAAATATCTGACCGCGGAACAGTATAAGCTTTATAAACTTATCTGGTCAAGATTTATGGCTTCTCAAATGGCGTCTGCGAGTGTTAAAAACTTAACCATTGACATTGAAGCGGATGAATACATCTTAAAATCAGGTTTTTCAAATGTTGTATTTGACGGTTATCTAAAGGTTTACAGGGATGATGAAGAAGAACATGAACTCACATTCCCCGATTTGAAAGAAGGCGACATTTTAGATTTAGATAAAATAAACGGTATTCAGCACTTTACACAGCCTCCTCCCAGATACTCCGAAGCCTCTCTCGTAAAGGCTCTTGAGGAATACGGAATAGGAAGACCTTCAACATACGCGCCAATCATCACTAAAATTCAAACAAAGGGCTATGTTGAAAAGGTTGACAAGGTTCTTAAACCGACAATTTTAGGCAGAACTTTATCAGACCAGCTTGTTGAACATTTTAAAGAAATTATGGATTATAAATTTACCGCATCCATGGAAGATAAGCTTGATAAAATCGCCGAAAACAAAGAAGAACCCGTAAAAATGCTGAATGATTTTTGGAAACCGTTTTCAAAAACATTAAACGAAGCCGATGAAAATATGGGCAGAGTTTTAATTGACTCGGGTATTAAGTGTCCTAATTGCGGAAAGCCGATGGTTGTTAAAACAAGCAGATACGGAAAACAATTCCTCGGTTGTTCAGGTTATCCCGAGTGCAAAACAATGGCACCTTTAAACTTTGACGGCACAAACACAATTGAACTTCCAAAAGAAGAGGAATGCGATGAAAAATGCGAAAAATGCGGTTCCGGCATGTCTATTAAAAACGGGCCGTACGGCAAATATTATCAGTGCAAAAATGATGCTTGCAAAAATCGTAAAAGAATAGTAATTTCAACAGGCATTAAATGCCCAAAATGTGCTTCAAACAATGGTGACGGTGAGCTTATCCAAAGAAGAAGCAGATTTGGTAAAATGTTCTACGGCTGTTCAAAATATCCTGACTGCGACTTTGTTGTATGGAATGAACCGATTGATGAAAAATGTCCTGATTGCGGAAGCATTTTAGTTAAAAAATTTTTAAAAGCAGGAAATAAAATAGCCTGCTCAAATAAAGATTGCAAATATTCAAGAGCTATGGAGGATGAAGGTGTATAAATTCGCTATAATCGGGCATCCTCTTTCGCATTCTTTGTCTAACGTTATGCATCAGGCAGCATTTAAACAATGCGGACTTGAAGGAACCTATGACGTATTAGACACAAAACCTGAAGATATAGTTTCAAGAATAAAGTCTCTTAAAGGCAATGGGTACAATGGTTTTAACGTTACTATCCCTCATAAGGTAACTGTTTCTCTTTTTCTTGAACAATTTGACGACTATTCAAATTTAGCGGGAGCCGTAAATACGGTAAAAATATTGGATGATAAAACCCTGTACGGTTATAACACCGATGTTTACGGTTTTATAGAAGCGCTTCCTAAGGGTTTTAGCCTTTTAAACGAACGCGCCGCAATAATCGGAACAGGCGGAGCTTGCCGTGCAATATGCACAGGGCTTTCGACACTTGGAATTAAAACAATAGACCTTTATTCAAGAAATGTTGTAAACTCGCATGAGGTGGTTTCAGGCTTTAGAAATAAATTTAAAAATACGGAAATTAACTTATACCAAACAGAAATGCTGAAAAGCCTTGAAGATTATAAAATTGTAATAAACGCAACTCCATTAGGCATGAAAAGCTTTGCCGCCGATATTTCACCCGTAAGTGATGAAGTTATGAAGACGCTTAAAGATAATTCTTTAGTGTATGACATTGTGTATAATCCTATTAAAACAGAATTTATAAAACAAGCCGCAAAATACAATAAGCAATATGTCGGCGGACTTGATATGCTTGTTTTACAAGGTGCAAGAGCGTTTGAAATTTGGACGGGTATAATGCCTGATTTTAACGCTATGAAGGTTGCGGTTCTGGAAAATCTCCTATAGAATATTTAGAGTTTATATGCTATAATAATTGCAGATTGAAAGGGGTTTAAAATGCAAAAAAGAGGTTTCACGCTTGTTGAGGTATTACTTGTAGTTGCAATTATAGGCGTTGTTGCTGCAATTATTCTGCCTGCAATAAATCATATTTTGCCCGATAAAAATGCAGCAAGAGCAAAGAAAGCATATAACACTTTAACAAATGTGGTTGAAAGCCTTATGAACGACAACGATGTATATGACGGCGTTCTCGGCAAAATGCCAAACGGAGAAGATGTAACAGACTCAACATATTTTTGCACACAATTTGCGGATAAAGTGAATACATCAGGCATTATATCCTGTTCAAGCACAACGGGGGTCAGCGACCAATCCGTTACATACAACGGAAGCAGTACTTTTACAACACTTGATAGCAAATGCCCAAAAAAGACCGATGATTTTGCGTTTAAAACATCAGACGGCATATATTGGTATGGAATGTATGATACATTTACAACACAAACCATAAACTCAAGCAATATTGATACAAGATATGTTGTTGTGTGTGCAGACACAAATCCTAAGGATAGTAATATTTTACCGATTTCTTTCGGAGTAAGGCGGGACGGGAAAATAATCATCGGAAAAAGAGAGCAAGAATATTTAGAAGAGGACGAATAATAATGACAAAAAATTTAGCAACGATAGGCATTTTTGGCGGTTCAGGATTTTACGAACTTGGCGGAAAAGTAGAAGAAATTACAATCGATACTCCCTACGGAAAAACAAGTGACAGCATTTTTTTAACGGAAATTGAAGGTAAAAAAACGGCTTTTATGCCCCGTCACGGCAGACATCATACTATTGCGCCGTCTAAAGTAAATTATAGAGCTAACGTTTGGGCAATGAAAGAAATAGGCTGTAAGAGAGTGTTTTCACCATGCGCCGCAGGAAGTCTTCAAAAACATATAAAACCCGGTGACATTGTTTTTTGCGACCAATTTGTAGACCAAACAAAAGGAAGGGCAGATACATTCTTTGACGGAGAAGAAGTTTTACACGTATCAGCAGCAAATATTTATTGTCCTCAGATGAGAGAAATTGCTTTTAAAAGTGCCGAAAATTTGGGTTTGAGCTTCCATAAGAAAGGAACCGTAGTCGTAATAGACGGTCCGAGATTTTCAACACAATCAGAAAGCACATTCTACACGAAACAAGGCTGGGAAGTAATAAATATGACACAATATCCTGAAGCCTACCTTGTAAAAGAAATGGATATGTGCCCGTTAAATATTTCCTTAATAACAGATTATGATGCAGGGCTTGTTGCAGGATGCGAGCCTGTTTCTCACAAAGATGTGCTTAAGGTGTTTAATAATAATATTGAAAACTTGAAAAAGCTTTTAAAAGAAATTATTAAAAACATGCCTGAGGAACAAAACTGCGATTGTGCCAATACCATTAAAAACTTGAGGTCGTAATGTCTGTATCATTTTTGGTGTATCAATTATTCAACGTAGTGTTTTTGATTTTATTTATTGCGGTGCTTTTGTCATGGTTCCCCGGAATAGACTGGTCAAAAGAGCCCTTTAATTCAATAAGAAAATTTTCTGAATTGTGTTTTGAACCGTTCAGAAGAATAATTCCGCCGGTAGGGATGATTGATATATCACCAATCGTGTGTTTTTTATTTCTTTCAGTTGTGGAACAGTTGGTTCTTTGGATACTTAAGAATTTTGGTCTGTAAATTATGTTTAAGCAGTTCACACCGGTTATTTTACTTACAATTTCAAATATATTTATGACATTTGCATGGTATGGGCATTTAAAATTTAAAAGCACCGCCTTATGGATTGTAATTCTTGTAAGCTGGCTTATTGCACTTTTGGAATATTGTTTTCAAGTTCCTGCAAATAGAATTGGACATCAATATTTTGATGCGGCACAATTAAAAACAATGCAGGAAGTAATAACACTTATTGTTTTCTGCGTGTTTTCCGTCTTTTATTTGAAGGAAAACTTAAAATGGAATTACATTGTAGGATTTTTGTGTATAATCCTTGCAGTATTTTTTGTTTTTAAAAAATGGTAAAATACCTATTGCTTACAAAGTTTTTTATGTTATATTTATTTTATGCGCCGTAAGCTCACTTGACGAGGCTTGTCCGAGGCAATACGGCTTGTCC
>CANQDZ010000018.1 GCA_947594025.1 Candidatus Gastranaerophilales bacterium | reverse complement strand
TAACAATTTGGATATATTGTTAGGCAATTAGTGAAGTGATGATATAAGGTTTTAATTCCGCAGGAGGTTTAATTTGAAAAAACTATTGTATATAGATCACGCATTTCATAATAAGACGAAAAGTTCACAATTTTTACAAGAAATATTTAAGTCAAAATATGACGTTACAAAATTTGATTTTGATCCGTACAAAGAGTCTTTTACAAAATTTGAGACTCTGTTAGGTCAAAAGTTTGATAATGTTGTTTTATTTCAAATTATGCCTGATATTGCAAAATTAGGCGAGTATATCAAATGGGATAAAATTGCATTTTTTCCCATGTATGACGCAACACCAAAATTAAACGATATTATTTGGGATAAATATAGAGAATGCAATATAATAAATTTTTCTAAAATATTACATGAAAACTGCAGAAAATGTGGTTTGTCTTCCTTTTACATTCAATATTTTCCCGAACCTAAAAAAATTTTAAATTTGGGAGATGAAAAATCTGTATTTTTGTGGCAAAGACATGAAAAAATTAATCCAAAAACTGTCGAGAAAGTCATAGGTATTGAGAATATTAATTTTTTATATCACCATCAAGTGCCTGACCCGAAGCAGGAATTGATATTACCTTCCAAAAATTTTGAAGGAAAAATTCAAGCTTCAATCTGGTTTGATAGCAAAGAAGAAATGGACAAGCATATGCAAGAGTGTGCAATATATTTTTCTCCCCGCAGACTTGAGGGAATAGGAATGAGCTTTTTAGAGGCTATGGCTATCGGCAGATGTGTTATTGCACCAAATCATCCGACTATGAATGAATATATTAAAAATGGAGTTAACGGATATTTATATGATTTGAAACACCCTCATAAAATAACGATAAAAAACATAAGGCTAATTCAAGAAAATGCACGAAAATATATAGAAGACGGATACAAGGAATGGGAACAAAATAAATATAAGATTTTAGATTGGATTGATGTTGATGCAAAATCAAACTCCGACAAAGACTTGATGGATTTCACGTTGAATGTAAAAGATACCAAAAAAATATCGATAACCTTGATTAAAAAAGTTTATACAAGAAAATATACTACTTTTTACTTATTTGGATTTATCCCTTTTTTAAAAATCTCTAAAAAAAGAAGGGATAACAAATGAAATATTTAATAACCGGAGCGAACGGCTTTGTTGGAAGATACTTTATAGAATATTTGAAAAATAATGAAAATGAGGCTTTAATTTGCGGTGCCGATATTTCAGATAGTAGTTTAAATCCTGATATCACTTATGTTCAAATAGATTTAAACGACAGATTTGCTGTTTACAGAATGCTTGAAAAAATAAAACCCGATTACATTATACATCTTGCTGCCATGAGCTCTGTTGCTCAAAGCTGGCAAGATCCTGCGAAATGTTTTTTGCATAATACATCTGTTTTTTTAAATATTGCAGACGGGGTAAGAGAACTGGATATAAAATGCCGAATTTTATCCGTCGGGTCATCCGAAGAATACGGAATATATGATGAGCCGATGAAAGAGAATTTTGTTTTGCATCCAAAAAGCCCTTATTCTGTTGCAAGATTAAGTCAGGAATATTTATCAAAGCTTTATGTTGATTATTTCAAGCTTGATATTGTCATGACACGTTCATTTAACCATATAGGACCAAGACAAAATCCTAAATTTGTAGTCCCTTCTTTTGTTCATCAGCTTGTAAAAATTTCAAAAGGGAAACAAGAGAACATAAAAGTTGGCAATATTGATGTAATTAGAGATTTTCTTGATGTCAGGGATGTTGTAAATGCATATTATAAAATTTTAAAAAACAGCAAAACAAGAGAAGTTTACAATGTATGTTCCGGAAAAGGCATAAGGTTAAAAGATATAATTGAAATGATTTCAGAACAATTAAATATTACTCCGAAAATTATTGTAGATGATAATCGTTTGAGAGCAAATGAAATAATGTCCGTAATTGGCGATAATTCCAAGTTAAAAACGGAAATGGGATGGGAGATGAAATACGATTTGAAAACCACTTTAAATGAAATGATAGCGGAGATAATTTAATGAATATACTTTTTGATGCGAGAATTTTCGAATACGCAATTCGCAAAAATGCTGCTCGAACAGGTGTATTTTTTGTTGCTATAAACTTATTAAAAAAAATAGCCGAACGTAAGGACGTATCAGTATTTTTGTATTTGCCGCAAAAAAATAATTATATTTTAAATATATTGGGTGGAATAAAAATAAAATCCATACTTTCAGACGAAGATGACTTTTTCGAAATAAACGTATATTTTTCCGCATACAAAGATAAAATTGACAAATTATCAATGTACCCCAAAATATCTTGTTATAATATTTTATACGATGTAATTCCGCTTCTTTTTCCACAATACTATAGTGAAGACGAGCGCAGTCGCTTTATTTCAACATATACAAGTGATTACTATTTTTCTATTTCCGACAATACGGCAAAAGATTTTCTGAAATATTTTCCCAATTTAGATAAAAATAATATCCAAACAATACCTTTATCCACAAATTTTAAATATAAACCAAACAATAATATTGACAAATTGAAAACCATTTGCAAGAAATATAGCATTCCGGAAGGGAAAAAATATTTATTTTCGCTGTGTTCGTTGGAACTCAGGAAAAATCTTATCAGGGCTGTTAAAACTTTTATAGAATTTATCGAAAAAAATAATATTGACGATTTGGTTTATGTGCTTGGTGGTCAGGCATGGGACGGATTTATTGAAACATTTGAAAAAGAAGTTCCCGAATATGAAAATTACAGAGATAAAATAATCAGGGGCGGATATATTGATGATGAAGACTTGGAAATATTATATTCTAATGCGGAGTGGTTTGTTTATACTTCACAATATGAAGGTTTTGGAATGCCTCCGCTTGAAGCCATGGCATGCGGTTGTCCCGTAATTGTTTCAAATAACTCGTCTATGCCTGAAGTAGTCGGCAATTCAGGCATAATGATAGATTATGACAGTGACGAACAACATATTGAAGCTTACGAAAAGTATTATTTTGATAAACAATTCAGAGAGGAAATGGCGCAAAAAGGACTCGAACGTTCAAAATTATTCTCTTGGGATAAAGCTGCTGATATTATTCTTGATAAAATGTACCAAGTCGAAGAAAAGAAAAATAAAACGCCTTTAGTTACAATCATTACTGCAACCCGCAATCTTATTGACAACGGTAGAAAAGACTGGTTTATTCAAAATCTTGAAAGTGTGAAAAATCAAACATATAAAAACATTGAACATATAGTCATTGATGGTGCCTCAACTGACGGTACAATTGAATTGTTGAGAGAATATCAAGACAAAGGTTGGATAAAATATTACTCTGAACCCGATGAAGGCATTTATGACGCATTAAATAAAGGCATAATGAAGGCAAATGGTAAATATGTCGTTTGTTTAAATTCTGATGATTTTTATTGCGAAAACCGTGCAGTTGAGTGGCTTGTATCTAAAGCTGAAGAAACCGAAGCCGATGCTTGTTGTGCAAGCACAAAATTTATACATCCGCATAATCCTAAAATTGAAATAATGTGGTCTGTTGATACGAATGATTATTTAATTTTTGGAGAAATGGCATGCCACCAGACATATCTGATAAAAACAGATACAATGAAAGAGCTGGGGTTATATAGTTTAAAATATAAAGTATCAAGCGATACTGCATTTATGTATAAAATGCTGCAAAATAATAAAAAAACCGCTAAAATTTATCCGACTATTGTGATATACAGACTTGGGGGGTTTTCTTCTGATACAGAGCAAGTGTATGCTGATATTTCAAACGCTTTGTTTGAGTTTTATGGTAAAAACCATGAATTAACATTGTATGATACACAACATCTGATAAGAAATAAATTTTTAGACTTACCTTTTGAGCGGGCTCTTAAATTAGGTGCAAAATTAGTTCATTGTGATAATGAAGTTTGGATTGCAGAATATTATAAAAGACTGTTAAGTAAGCGTCCAAAAGCAGTAAAAAAGAATGCATTCATAAAGGAAATATTTTCTATCAGAAACGAATACACTCTTTTTGAAAAATATAAAGTTGTTACAATCTTTGGAATTAAATTTAAAAAGAAAGTGCAGGAAGGACGAAAGGAATAAAAAACTTGACATTTAGTCAACTTTTTCTTCGGCATAGTCTTCACGCCCGCCAAATTAAAAAAGCCCCAAAAAGGGGCTTTTTTAATTTAATATTTACTTATTATTTTTGCATTTTTTTCTGAACAGCTTGAATTTTTTTTGACATCCGCAATCACAGTCATCATTGCATTTGCAGTCTTTAAGAGTTTTTTTATCTGTATTCACAACAGGACAACCCTTTTTGCATTTTTCTTTGCATTTGCAATCTTCACCGCATTTGCAATCTTCACCGCAGTTGCATTTCTCCTTGCATTTGCAATCTTCACCGCAGTTGCATTTCTCCTTGCATTTGCAGTCATCGCCGCATTTGCATTTTTCCTTGCATTTGCAGTCATCACCGCATTTGCAGTCTTCGCCGCATTTGCAGTCTTCTTTGCAATTGCATTTCTCCTTGCATTTGCAGTCTTCTTTGCAATTGCATTTCTCCTTGCATTTGCAGTCATCACCGCACTTGCAGTCTTCGCATTTGCAATCTTCACCGCAGTTGCATTTTTCTTTGCATTTACAGTCATCACCGCATTTGCAGTCTTCGCATTTGCAATCTTCTTTGCAATTGCATTTTGTTTGTTCGATTTGAGATTCGCTGTTATTTGAAATAGGCGCAGCGCCATATTCGTCTGCAATTGCTGCACCTGTTAAAAACATCAATGCAAGACCAAATAACAAACATGATAAATTTTTCTTCATTTCTTTACTCCTTTGTTATTAGTTTAATACTTTTCTGCCCATTTGTGCAATTCTTCAAAAGAAGTATTTTTATCAAACAATCTTCCTTGAATAATTTCACAACTGTTTGCGACGCTGGTTTTCAGATACTTAACCGTTTCGCCAAAACCGCTTCCTCCTGAGGTTGCAAACAGGACGATTTTTTTGTTTGAAAAGTCATATTGTTCCAAAAACGTGTTTATGATTGTCGGCGCAATATACCACCATATCGGAAAACCGATAAATATTACCTCATAATTTTCAACTCGAGCATTTTTGTCTGATATTTCAGGTCTTGAAGATTTGTCTTTCATTTCAATGCTTGAACGTGAAGCTTTATCCATCCAGTTCAAGTCTGCGCCCGTGTATGGAACTTTTGGTTTTATTTCGTACAAATCAGCTGAAATTGCATTTGCCAAATTCTCCGCAACTGTTTTTGTGACATTGCTTGCACTAAAATAAGCGACTAATTTTTTGCTCATGTATTACCTCTTTTCCCTTACTGCAAGTGTATTTTACAGAAAAATGCAGAAATTGTAAATACCAAAAAATTTATTTAACAGGAATGATTAAAAAATTTGAAAAAAATTCTATAACCCCTCTTTTCTCAGCTTAAAATTTTTTTGATGAACAAGGTTTACTTCTCTTTCAATCCTTGTGCTTTGAATTTCTTTTATCTGCGCTTCAATATCATCGTAAAGGATAATCCCGCCTAAAATATTTAAAACATCGGCATATATATTAAAAAGCTCGGATAAATCTCCTCTTAAAATTTCAAGTCTTAAATCTTTTGTCTTTTTAATCAGTCTCAATTTTTGGGCTTCTAAGCCGTAATGAGTTGTGATAAAGAGTTGTTTCTTCTTTAGCCTTTCATATTTGTCTTCCGGTTTTCCAAATTTTGAAAAAAGATTCAAGACCGTGTTTTTCATTTCGCATTTTGTTTCAAGATTTTCCTTATATATACAGCCTTCGCATTTACAATCTCTTTCAAAACAATAAGTTGATGCATTCGTCCAGCGTACTAATTCAGGTGATTTGTTCTCGTTCATTTTAATCCTCCGTTTCTTTTATTTGAATTTTGTGTTTTAATATATCTGTTAATAAAGTTGATAAGGTTTAAGTATGGGTAAGAAAAATATTCTCGTAACAGGCGCAGCCGGCTATATAGGTTCTCATACCGCAAAATATTTGCTTGAAAATAATTATGATGCCGTGCTTGTTGATAATTATGTTTTGGGCAATGTTGAAGCAAAAGACGAGCTTCAAAAAATTGCAGACGAAAACGGCGCAAAATTTAAAGCGTATAATGCCGATATTTCAGACAGAGAAAAAATGAACACCGTTTTCAAAGAAAATGAGATTGACGCCCTCGTGCATTTTGCCGCATTTTCTCAAGTGGGCGAATCCGTTATTGATCCTTACAAATACTATATAAATAACACTTCAAAAACCGCTGTTTTGCTTGATATAATGAGAAATTACGGAGTTAATAAAATAGTTTTTTCATCAACTGCTGCAACTTATGGCGAACCCGAAGTTATTCCGATTACTGAAAATTTAAAGCAAAATCCTATAAATCCTTACGGTCAATCAAAACTTATGATTGAAAAGATTATGGATGATGCCAAAATATACGGACTTAAGAGCATAAGACTCAGATATTTTAATGTGGCAGGTGCCTCATCAGACACAAGATTAGGCGAAGAACACAGACCTGAAACGCACCTTATTCCAAACATATTGTATTCTGCTCTTGCGCAAAAAAACGGCGAAAACGGCAAAGCGTTTAAGATTTTTGGTAACGATTACAATACTCCCGACGGTACATGCGTTAGGGATTATATCCACGTTGAAGACTTAGCGAGAGCACACGAGCTTGCTCTTAAAAAGCTGTTTAACGGCGGTGAAACCTCCTATTATAACTTAGGTTCAAATTCAGGCTATAGCGTAAAAGAAGTTTTTGATACGGCAAAAAAAGTCACAGAAATCGACATCAAAGTGGAAATTGCGCCGCGCAGAGAAGGCGACCCTGCAACTTTAATCGCGTCTAATAAAAAAGCAAAAGAAGAACTCGGCTTTGAACCCCACAAAACACTGGTTGATATGATTCAAACAACTTGGAATTGGATTCAAAACGACAAGTGGAAAAAACACTAACAAGAGTCATTGTCGAAAGATGTCTTTTTAATTCTTGTTCCTCTTTTATCGTTATTTAAAGGCGGTATTATACCTATGATTTCTTTTTGCCCGCTATCGGATAAATGTATTTTTTCATCGTACTTTATTGTGAAAGTATATTTATTGTCTTTGCTGTTCTTTTTAAGCCAAACTGTTCCTATTTTCATCTTTTCATATTTCCCTTCTTGATTTTTGACACAACAACTAAGCCAAACAGTTATGCCTTTTTGGTAATTCCAACTATTCTGTTTTGTGACTGTATCCGGATACAGTTTGGTGCTATATCCGGATATTATTTCACAACTCGTACTCAAGAAAGTCCACGTATTTTCCGCAGCACCTTTAACTTTTGTAAATTTTTTATTAAGTTTTCAATGTTCATGCCAGCATGAGAAATAGAACTTAAATTTAGTTTGATTTAAGTTTTTCTTGCTTTAAATTTTGTTTGATGTTAAAATCAAAAAAACAAATATAGTAAAATCGGTAATTATTTTTTTCTATCCATTTTGGCAAGGTAGCTCAAAATAGCCCTTTCTACTATACTGTTGCGAGACGAGTTTTCTTCTTTAGCAAGCGCATCAAGCGCATCTAAAGCACTTATTGTAAGGTAACTCGTTACGTTAATTTTATAGTCTCTAACAGTTTTCATCCATCCCTCCCGACATGTATGTCAAATAATGTTTAAAGAATATATTAAAAATCAAACAAAGTCAAGTAAAAGTTTAATAAAAATCAAACAAAGTTTACAAAATAGGTAAAAAGGATTGTTAATAATGAATTTCAGCGATATTCAAAACACATTGCAAAACATAATGGGCAGAAAGGTTACTCAGGAAGAAATAGGAAATGCTCTCGGGATAAAAAAATCCGCGGTAAATATAAGAATTAAAAACGGAAGCGTACTAAAACCGCATGAAATTCGTAAAATTGAAGAATATTTTGGTATTGAATATAAAGAGCTTCACGTTTTAAGCAGAGAGGAAGTAAAAAAACTTGAAGAAGAATCCTGCATTGAGCTCCCTGTTTTAGGCGATGTTGAAGCTTCTATGGGATATGGAGTATCAATTTATAATGAAAATCAAACCGCATCTTACAATTTGAGCATGCAGCTTGCACGAGATTTGAGCTTATCAAAAAACTCATCTCACATAATTTTTGCAAGAGGTAATTCAATGCAGCCCACAATTGCTGACGGGGACAGCCTGCTTATAGATTCTTCAAAAAAGGACATTTATGACGGAAAAATATATTGTATCAGAATGAATGGTCAATTATACGCAAAAAGATTGCAAAAATTATCTCCCGCGAAAATAAAAGTTATATCCGATAATAAAGATTACGAACCTATAGTTATAGATTTTGAAGAAAAGAATGACTGCGACTTTGAAATTATAGGGGAAGTTCGCTGGTCAGGCAGAGTTTTCAGATAAAAAAGGCGCCCCGATTGCGGGGCGCAGAATTACTTCCGATTTTGCTATTCAATTTCTGATAAATCAACCGTTTGTGTTTGAACGGGTTGAGTCGGTTCCGTATTTGCCGGAATAAAGCTCTTAGCAACGCTTCCTGCAAAGATTACTATAAATAATAACAGAACCATATAAACAAAGCCTTTTTGCAAATCAACAAAAATCATAGACTTTTTACTTTTTTTAATTTCGCCGGTTGCCTTGTATTCATCTTGATAAGGCTGTACGGGCAATTTATCTTCAATTCTTTCAAGGATTTTTGAATATTTAACCTTAATCATTGTTTGATATGAATCTATATTCAATAGCCATAAGATTGTTGTCACAATGCCGATACCGCCCAGAACGGTCATTATAAACACTGAAGGCGTCATTACATAAATAACGGCTGCGGCAAATAACAAAAATAGAGTTAATGTCAGATAATAACGGTTTGTGGCAAAATTTCTGTTAATAAATTCTTCCTTGCTATAGTTGTGTGTTTTATATAGTTCAACCAATATTTTTTGTTCGTCGCTCATTTTACAACTCTCCTTCTTTAACTATCTTTATTGTACAAGATTTATGACTTAAGTCAACTTTGACAAAGCTTGAGGGTATTTTGTCATTTTTTTAAAAAGCAAATATCTTATATGCTGATTTTTTCCAAAAAAGAAGGGGACCAAAAATTGATCCCACTGCATACTAGCCGAAGCATTAACAACATGCTTATTATACAAAAATATTTTATATTTGAAAAGTTTTTATTAAGTTATGTGAAAAATCAATTAAAAAATGCGATTTTTTTAAAAGAATATGTAAAAAAATAACATTTTTTTCTCATTTTATTTCAAGTTTACAAAAATTTAACATAATACTTTTTATTTGCATATTTTTGGCGTTCTTTATAAAATAACTTTATGACAAAGAGGGCAGACACAAACACAAATACAAGAAGAAGACAGAGAAAAAAAGAAAAACAATCGGGGTTTATATATCTGTGCTTTGTTATGCTGTCTATTGTCTGCGCAATGTTTTTGGCATTCAAATTTTATCTGCATTCACTGCCTCCGATAAGCAATTTTGATGAAATTAAGCCAAATCCCATAACGAGCATTGTTTCTGCTGACGGAAAGCTTATTAAAACATTCAGCTCTTTTAACTTTGAAAAAGTTTCAATTGAAGATGTGCCCGATGACCTTAAAAATGCTTTTATTGCAACCGAGGATAAAAATTTTTACAGGCATGACGGCTATGATTTGGTTGGACTTGCAAGGTCAATTATAGTTAACATTCTTGCAGGGCGTGCTAAACAAGGCGCAAGCACAATCACACAACAGCTTGCAAGAATATTATTTTTGTCAAACGAGAAAACTTTTGACAGAAAAATAAGAGAATTAATCCTTGCAAGCAGAATAGAAAAAACTATTCCAAAAAATCAAATACTTGAAATGTACCTTAACGCGGTTTATTTAGGCTCAGGCTCGTACGGCGTTTTGAGTGCGTCAAAAAGTTATTTTGATAAGGAATTAGACAAGCTTACACTTGCGGAAAAAGCGCTTATTGCAGGTCTTCCTCAAGCGCCCAGCGTTTATTCTCCTTTTAAAAATCCCGATAAGGCAATAAAGAGAAGAAACTGGGTTTTAAAAAGAATGAGAGCTGAAGGCTATATTACAAAAGAGCAATATAAAAGAGCCGTTAAAGAAGAATTAAAATTAAATACAAAACCAAGAATATACTCGCACAACAAGGCGCCGTATTTAGTTGATTACGTGATAAACGAACTAAAAAATCTGGGATTTGAAGAAGACGAAATTTCAAACGGCGGTCTTAAGATATACACAACTATTGACTACGACTCTCAAATGCAGGCGCAAGAGGCAATTAGCTCTGTTTTGGCTTCAACGGGCTTAACCAAAGAAAAATCTCAGGCTGCACTATTTTCGTTTAATCCTACCAACGGAAAAATTTATGCTTACGTAGGCGGAAAAAACTACGAAAAAAGCCAGTATGACAGAGTTACAAATGCCATAAGACCACCGGGGTCATCATTTAAACCTTTTGTATATGCTGCGGCATTGCAAAAAGGGCTTGTGCCTAATGATATGCTTGATGACAGTCCCTTGGTAGTTTCAAAAAAATGGGCGCCTAAAAACTATGGCGGTAAATATAGGGGTAAAATCCCCGCATGGCTTGCACTTGCTGTGTCTTCCAACGTATGCGCAGTAAGGCTTATCCAAAGTGTTGGAGTGGATGCGGTTATTACCATGGCAAGAGAGTTGGGCATCACAACTCCGCTCCAAAGAGATATGACAATTGCACTTGGTTCAAACGGTGTAAAATTATACGATATGGTTGTTGCTTACGGTGCATTTGCAAACGGCGGGTTCAGAGTTCAGCCTTATGCCGTAGAAAGGGTTGAGAACTCAAGGGGAGTGTTGATGTATGAAAGAGAAAGCATTAAATCAACAAAGATTATAAGTTATGATGTTGCTGCTGAAATGACGTTTATGCTAAAGAAAGTAATAACTTCAGGAACGGGCAGAGGTGCCTCAATAGGCAGAGAGGCGGCAGGTAAAACAGGCACCACCGATGACTATCGAGACGCTTGGTTTGTCGGTTATACTCCAAATTTGGTTACGGGTGTATGGGTTGGCAATGACGATAACGCAAAAATGCCGGGTATTACGGGAGGCAACGCTCCCGCAAGAATTTGGAGGTCTTATATGACTGTCGCGACAAAGAATTTTGCTAATTCTGTCTTTGATTATCCGTTTGATAAAGAATACACAAAGACATCTAATGAAGATGTCGAAATTGAAGAAAATGTTGATGAAATACCCGTTGAAACCCAAGAATCAGTCGATAAACCCATTTCAAGGGATGAATATGTTGAAACACCCAAGGAAAAGCCTGCTCCAAATATAAACAAACAAGATTTAAAAAAACCATTTGATGTAACGCCTCTGCCCGGTGAATAATTTTTGGGTTACATTTCGTAATATTTCAATATTTTACACTTGGATTTTCTCCAAAAAACTGCTATAATTGGTGTATAGAGATGGGTTAAAGCAAGTAATACAGGAGATTATTTTGGAAAATAATAAAAAGCAACGAGCTTTTACGCTCGCCGGGGTGGCTTTGGCGAAACGAATGAGCGGAAAAGAATGTGTTGCACATTCATTTTCCCGAGTGAGTAAGCCAAAAGAACCGACAAATAAAATGAAAAAATTTGCAGCTTTTACATTGGCTGAGGTTCTTATAACCTTAGCCATTATCGGTGTTGTTGCAGCACTTACAATTCCTACTGTTATTATCAACTACCAAAAGAAAATGTATGTTACTCAACTAAAAAAAGCATACAATAATTTAACAAACGGTTTTAAAACCATGATGGCAAATGAAGGAGTTACAAAGTTATCCGACACCGCTCTCTGGTCAAAAATGCCGTCTGATATTGGTATGAGCGAAATTACGCAGCCTAAGTATGCAGACTTTCTTAAAGAATTTTCAAAAACATTTAAAATTGTTGCGGCGTATGATGAAAAAAACATCCCTGAGAAATACAACTATTCTGAATATAAATTTTTGAACGGCGATGAACTTGGTCCGCCTAATGCCGCAATATATTTAGCGGACGGTACTCTTTTATATATTGATTTGTATAAAAACCCAATTACAAAGGGTTGTGGTACCATAAGATGTTCTTCTTTAAAAGAATTTCAAGAAAAAAGAAATACCAAGACAAAACTTTACAGCTACGCAGGTATACTTCAACTTGATGTAAATGGTGTTAAGGGTCCAAATGTTTTGGGTCGTGACGTATTCCAATATTATTTGGACAATGACGGTATGTTATATCCTGTTGGCGGTGCTGATGCTGCCATTTACGATGATTCAGGTTGCGAATACAACAACCTTGGATCTTGTAGAGGCTATTGGAAAAACGAAAGCGGTAGTTACCCATGCACAAAAAGTTCTGAAGGTTGGGGCTGTGCTGCCCGTATCATGGAAGAAGGCTGGGAGATGAAGTATTAGAGCTTAACTTTTGGACTTTTTCAAAGCCCAAAAGTTAGAAGGCTGCGCCTTTAATACTTGATAGATTTATCATAGATAACATTCGATATTAATTTAGGGGGCTTCGCCCATAATAACTGACAAATCTATCATAGATAACCTTCGATATTAGTAAGGGGCTTTGCCCCTAACGTTTAATAAACTTATTACAACCAGCTTTGAAATGAAACTTTTCAAAATCAGTGCTATAATTTTTCAAAAACAAAAAAATAAAATACGTGTGATGATAAAATACCCAAAAAGGAGATTTAGCATGAAAAAAATATATAAAGCAAAAAAACTTATAGCTTTTACATTGGCTGAGGTTTTAATCACTCTTGCAATAATTGGTGTTGTTGCAGCCTTAACAATACCAACCGTTATTATCAACTACCAAAAGAAAATGTATGTTACTCAACTTAAAAAAGTATACAACAATTTAACAAACGGTTTTAAAACAATAATGGCGGATGACGGTGTTACAGAATTAACAAATACCACTCTCTGGTCAAAAATGTCCTCAAATGATGTTAGAACAAGTGATATTTCACAGCCTAAAAATGCAGATTTTAAAAATGAATTTTCAAAAATCTTTAAAGTTGCCGCAATATATGGTGAAGAAAACATTCCTGAGGAATATAACCCTGAATATAAAACTCTAAACGGCGATGAAGGTGTTTCGCTTGGCTCTGCAATGTATTTGGCGGACGGCACTATGTTAAATTTTTCTTTATACAAAAATAAAGACGTAGTGTACTGCGGCAGCAGCAAACCTTGTTCTTCTCTAAAAGAATTTCAAGAAACAATGAATACCAAAACAAAACTATATAACGATGTGGGTAATATCTTTATTGATGTAAACGGTGTCAAGGGTCCAAATGTCATTGGTCGCGATTTATTCCAATTTATTGTCGGCAATGACGGGATGTTATACCCTTATGGCGGTGCTGATTATGCCATTTACGAAAGCTGCGAATACGACAATCTTGAATCTTGTGACTCCTATTGGAAAAATGAAGGCGGCGAGATGGCATGTGATAAGGGCTCTTACGGTTTGGGCTGTGCAGGACGCATAATGGAAGAAGGCTGGGAGATGAAGTACTAGAAACTTAATTTTTGAACTTCGATGAAGTTCAAAAATTAGGGGGGGCTTCGCCCTAACACTTGAAAAATTTATCATAAATAACTCTCGATATTAATATAGTGAGCTTAGCCCATAACACCCGGCAAATTTACATTAAATTTATATAACTTTTTATATTAATTCAGAAATCTTCTTCCCTGACACCCGACAAATTTATTATAGATAACTCTAAATATATCAATAATCGGTTTTGTGAGGTCATTGACCTCACAAAACTAGAAGGCTTCGCCTTTATCATTTGATAGATTTATCATAGATAACATTCGATATTAATTCAGCGGGCTGCGCCTCTAACGTTTTGCAAATCTATCCTAAAATTATATAACTTTCGAAAATTTAATTTAGAAGGCTCCGCCTTTCAAATTTAACTAATTTAATTACGATAAATACTTTCTTAAATCGTCCGCATTAAATATCTCAACATTTTCTTTTGAGTGTATGAAAACAAGGCAAGATATTACGGATTTAAACATCTGAAATTCTGCATAAGAGAATTTATTTCTTAAATCATCCATATTATCTGCTAAAAATTCCGTAATAACGGTTTTATTTTTTAAAGTTAAGGATGTAAAGAAATCAAGTCCTTCTTTTGTCGAAATTCCTTCAAAATAAACAATATCCGGTGATTGAAACTCAATAAAGCGCATTGCTTTATCAAGGTTAAACCCGACATTTTCATTTAATTCGCACTGATAAACATTTTTAATTTTATACTTTGTGATTGATTCAAGCGTCATTGCAACCTTATTTTTAGGAATGAGCTCTGATAAAATTGAATAAATAGTATGGGTTTTACCGCTTAAAGATGAACCGCAAACCAGCACGACACCTGATTTATTTAAAGCTTCTTTTAAGACTTCAATCTTTTGTACATTAAAGCCCAGTTGCTCCAGTTTTTTGGGAGGGTGATAAATTTTAAGTGAAATTCTTTCGCCCGCAATTGTAGGGAAGGCTGAAACGCTTGCAATCAGTTCAACGGAATCCACATTGAAGCTTAATTTTCCAAGCTGCGGAATTTCTGCAACCAAGGGGTCAAGCCCTGAAAGGGTTTTAATTTTTGAAACGAACGGGTTAATTAAAAGTTCCGGGATTGTGCCTGTGGAGTTTGTGTTTTGATGATGTTTAAAATTAACACTCAAGCCGTTATCGACTCTGTCAAAATAGAGTTCGTGCGCCCCTTCTTTGATTGCATATTTTAAAATCGCGCCTAAAAGCTCTTGAATTCTTTCTTCGCTCAGATTATCTTTGTGCAAAACATCTATCCAGTGATAGCTTTCATCACCTTGCATGTTAATGTCTTCAACTTTATCTTTTATTTCGTAGTATTCGTTGATTTTCTTCAAAATACATTTTTCGGAAGATACAACAGGTTCAATCGCCTTTTCTGTACGCTCGATGATACTTTCAATTGCAAAAAGATTGAGAGGGTCGGACATCGCAACCGTTAGGGTATCTTCAATTTCAAAAAGAGGGAGAATGCGATACTTAAATGCCTCTTTATAATTTATATATTTAAGGCATTTTTTATCAATCTGGAAAGTTTCAAGGTCGACAGAGGGGATATGGAGTTTTTCTTCCAAAAATTTTAAAAGTTTTTCCTCCGTTATTAGTCCTGAATTTATCAAAGCCTGACCCAAATTTATATGCTGAACTTCTGCAATTTCTCTTGCTTTTTCTAAATCTTCAAATTGAAGTAAATTATCGCGTACAAGGTCATATTGCAGTTTTTCAATACTTTTGTTGTCTATAGCTTGATTAAATTCCGTATCCAAATTATTCACCTACGTATTTTTGTACAGTGTCAAACAATTCATTAAATTCAAAAGGTTTTGTGATGTATTCATCAGCGCCGGTTTCTTCGCCGATTTGAATATCTTGCGCCTGACCTCTTGCCGTAACCATAATAATCGGTATTTCTTTATATTTTGTGTCAAATTTTAACAATCTGCATATCTTATAGCCGTTAATCTTAGGCATCATAACGTCTAAAATAATTAAATCGGGAGCTTCTTCTTTTGCAAGTTTAAGCCCTTCTTCTCCGTCATAAGCTGCAATACACTCATACCCTTTTTGCTTTAACATAAAAGCAAGAGTTTCCACGATATCTCTTTCATCGTCTACTATTAATATTTTCTTACTCATTTTTATCCCCTAATTCGTCCAGCGTACCTATAATGCTTTCAAGTTTTTTCATGTCCGTTTTTGTAGCTGTTTCCAGTAATATATTACAATTTTCGCTGTTTGTTTTCAAGTTTTTAATCTCTTGTTCGATGTTTGTTTGAATAAAATTCAAGGCTGAATCTTCAAGTCTTGGTATGTATATAAAATAGTGTTCGTAATTTCCTTGCGGAATTGTGATTTCCATAGAGTTTTGAGTCTTTTTGATGATATTTTTTTCCTCTAATTTTTGGATGAAATTACAATCCTTTTCCTGTCTTATATAAATCAAACCAAGATTTGGCGCTTTTAATATTGTTTTATTTAATTCCATTCTAAAGTTTATTTCTTGGGAATAGTTTGGAATATAGATATTAAATACGGAACCTTTGTCCTTTTCGCTTTCAACCGATACAAGACCAAAATGAGTGTCTAAAAGCTGTTTTGTAATAGTAAGCCCAAGACCAATTCCGCCCGTGTTTCTGGCAAGCGAGCTTTCAACCTGAGAGAATTTATCAAATATTTTTGGGATATCTTCTTCTTTTATCCCAACTCCGCTGTCTTCAATTGAAATTTTAAGGTAATTGTTATCTAATATTTTAACAGGAGAAACAAGTCTGTCGTCAGGGCGGGCGTTTTTCTTTGTTGTGACTTTGATATAGCCTTTTTCCGATGTAAATTTAAGCGCATTTGAAATGATGTTTGATAAAATCTGTTCAATCCTGCGGTTATCTATGTAGTATTCACCTAAATCATCTTCAATATTTTCTTCAAAATTTATATTTTTCTCTTGCGCGCTTTGCTTAAATGTTTGGCAAACGAGGTCAATTGAAGGTTTAATGTTCATCTTTTTAAATTTGTATTCGAGTTTTCCGGTTTGAACTCTTGATAAATCCAACAGGTCTTCAATAATGCCTGAAAGCCTTATGACATTTCTTTTTGCCATATTGATAAAGTTTTTTGTGTCATCGCTAATTTCACCTGCCTGACCCGACAAAACAATTTCAAGAGAGTTGTTTATGGGAGTCAACGGAGTTCTTAATTCATGAGATACGACTGAAACAAATTCTGATTTAATTTTCTCAAGCTTTTCCAGTTTTATGTTCGTTTCTTTAATTTCTTCATACAGTGTGGCGCTTCTTAAAGGAAGGGCAACCTGATGAACAATTGTTTGAAAGCAGGTTACATCCTCGCTTGAAAAGGGTTCTTTTTTGATAATTTCAATAACTCCAAAAAAATTGTCCCCAACCTTTATCGGCGCAAAAAGTGTGTTATAATTCAAAATTTTTAAATCGTAAATATTGCTTGAAGGTTTTGTCTTTTCCACAATTTTAATTTTTCTGAAATCAACTTCAAACGGGATTTTTTCATCTTCAAATGAGTTATTGTACTTAAGAGTCAACCTCATTTTAAGTGCGTGCATAAGAGTTTTTGAAATTTCACATAAAGAATTAATATGCAAGACCGCACTTTTGTTTTGTCCCAAGATGAGAACAGATGCAATATCAAAGCTCAAAATCCTGTTTAATCCTTCGAGCATAATGTTGCATAAATCATCTTTATTTAAAGTTCCCGCAAATTGAGAGCTTGTGTTATAGAGGGCGTTTATCTGATACAAGCTTTTTGAAAGCTCCTTGTTATTGTCTGCAAGTTTATCAAAAGACCTTTTTGTTTTCATGTGAGAATTAAGAATTGTTTTTAAAATGTCTTCGTCAATCGGGAATTTTATAATTCCGTCAACATAAGACATACAATCAATATTTTTATCTTCATCGTGGAGAGCCAAAACCATTTGAATATTTTCATCATTAGAGGCGGTTTTTCCAAGCTTGATAAAGTTTTCGTAACTGTCGTAAGCGGAATCTACAATTATAATGTCGGGTCTAAAGTTTTTTATTTCTTCAATAAAATCGAAAGTGTCTTTATTGTTATAATCAATGAAACGTGACTCGCTTGAAAATTTTGAAGCGAGCGATTTAAATTCCTCATCTTTTGATATTACAAAAATCTTTGCCATAAGGACATTTTAGCAAACTTTACACCCCATGACAAAAATTTAATATAATGTAAAAAACACTCCTTGTTTAAAAATTTCCCAAAGTTTTCAATTTTTGATACAATCTTGTTATGGATTTAGGCATAGTAAAAACCGAATATTTTAAAATTGAAGGCGAGCTTCCCCTCGAGTGCGGTAAGAGCATTAAGGATATCCAAGTGGCTTATGAAACGTACGGTACACTAAATGAAAACAAGGATAATGCAATTCTCGTTTTGCACGCTCTGACAGCCGACGCCCATGCAGCGGGAAAACACAGCGAAGATGACAGAAAATCGGGCTGGTGGGATAACATGATAGGTCCTGATAAGGCGTTTGATACAAACAAATATTTTGTAATTTCATCAAATGTTTTAGGGGGCTGCAAGGGAACAACGGGTCCGTCATCCATAAATCCGAATACAAATAAACCCTATGCGCTTGATTTTCCGATAATTACCATAACCGATATGGTTGAAGTACAAAAGAAGCTTATTGATTTTTTGGGTATCAAAAAATTGACCGTTGTCGGCGGTTCGATGGGCGGAATGCAGGCTCTCGAATGGTCCGTAAATTACCCTGATATTGTAAACCGTGCAATTGTTATAGCTTCAACCTCAAGACTTTCTGCTCAAGCCATTGCTTTTAATGCGGTTGGCAGAAACGCAATAATTTCTGACGAGAATTTTAACGACGGAAATTATTACGATAAGGAGCATCCCACTCAGGGTCTCGGAATTGCAAGAATGGTAGGACACATTACTTATCTTTCGGAAGAAGCAATGCACAATAAATTTGGACGCGATTTTAAAAACAAGCCCTCATTCGATTTTGGCGTTGATTTTCAAGTTGAAAGCTATCTTGACTATCAGGGAAGAATATTTGTGGACAGGTTTGACGCGAACAGCTACTTGTATATCACAAAAGCCGTTGATTATTTTGACTTGCCAAAAAAACACGGTTCGCTTAAGGAAGCCTTTCAAAAAACAAAGGCTCGCTTTTTGATTATTTGTTTTTCATCTGATTGGCTGTTCACTCCAAAACAATCGAAAGAAATGGTAAGCGCCTTAATACAGGCGGAGGTGCCCGTTTCTTTTGTTGAAATTCAAAGCACGCTGGGTCATGATGCATTTTTGATTGAAGTTGAAAATCAAACAAAAATCATAAAAGGATTTTTAAGAGGTCAAGATGGAAAAGCTTAATTACAACATAATTACAAGACTTATAGAAAAAGGTTCCCATATAATTGACCTTGGATGCGGCGACGGAACTCTTTTTAAAAAACTGGTTGATGAAAAAGAGGTAACGGGTGTCGGAATTGAAATTAAGCAAGACAGGGTAATTGAGGCAATTTCAAAAGAGTTATCCGTAATTCAAGCCGACCTTGATGAAGGACTTGAGCAATTTCCCGATAAAAGTTTCGATATTGCAATCTTAAACCAAACACTTCAATCGACGGAAAAACCGGATTATGTTGTTGACGAGATGTTGAGGGTTGCAAGTAAGGCAGTTATAAGTTTTCCAAATTTTGCTTACTGGAAAGTCCGATTTTATCTTATGTTTAAAGGAAAAATGCCCGTTTCGGAGGCTTTACCGTACGAATGGTATAATACACCTAATATTCACTTGCTTACAATTAATGATTTTTATGATTTTTGCAAGGCGCGAAATATAAAAATTCAAAAATCAATATATCTAACAAGAGGTAAAGAAAACAAGAGCCTTCTTACAAGGGCGCTTTCAAGCTTATTTTCAGAAGAAGCCGTATTCATTATCACAAGATAATTAACGAACTTTTAAAACTTCAATACTATCTTTATCCGCAAGATAGTTTAAATGTTCTTTTGTAATAAGCTCACCCGGCAGCAAAATCGAAATGCCCGGAGGGCAGAAAGCAATAATTTCCGTGCATATTCTGTCAGGCGCATTTTCTTTAGGCACCCTTTCTTTTTGTGCAAAATACGCATCTCTGGGAGACATCAATATCTTAGGGTCTAACAGGGGCATAAGCTTTGATGTTCTTTCTTCCTCTTTAATATTTTTCTTTGAAATCTGCTTTATGGCATTTAAAAGATAATCAAATTCCGCTTTTGTTGAACCTATGTTTGAAAGAATTAAAATCCCCTCATCATAAGCTGATTCAATTTCGATTTTATATTCGTCTTTAAGTATCTTCTCAAGAGTTTTGCCTGAAAGCCCTTTAATTTTTAAGAATATTTTCGTTATATCAATTTTGATGCCGTTTTTTTCATCTAAAACAGATACGTTTTCAATAGTCTTAACCTTGTTTCTGAAATACTTTGCATTTTCAATGGCAGAGTTAACAGCCTCTTGTCCTTTTTTGGAGCAAAGCATTGCTCTTGCACTATCCATACTTGCAAGCAAAATCATAGAGGGGCTTGTTGTATGGACTAATTGAAGTGCGGCTTCAATTTTTTTAGGGTCAATTTCAGAGTCTTTTGAGATATGAAGCAGTGAACCCTGAACCATGGCTCCGCCTGTTTTATGCAAGGAATGAACCACAAGGTCTGCACCCTGCTCCAGTGCTGAAGTCGGGAGTCTGTCATTAAAATTCCAAAGAGAGCCATGCGCCTCATCGACTGCAAGGATTACCTTATATTTTTTGCAAATTCTGGCAATTTCTTTGATGTCCGAAACAATGCCCTCATAAGTCGGGTTTGTAATCCAGACAAGTTTAACATCCTTTTTCTCTTTTAATATATTTTCAAGGTCTTTTGGGTCAATGTTTCCAAAAATTTCCCAATCTTCAAGCTTTTTTGGAATAAGCCAGTTAGGGTTTGCACCTGACATTATTGCTCCGGTTATAACAGAGCGGTGGCAGTTCCTTCCGATTATTATTTCATCATTTGGTCTCGTTGCGCCGAGTGCAAGTGCAAGGTTTCCTATCGTGGAACCCGTTGTTATAAAAAAAGTTCTTTTTGTATTAAAAACATCTGACGCCAGCTCTTGTGCTTTTTGAATTGCACCGGACTGAGGCAAAAGAGTCCCCAAATTATCAAACTCATCCGTTGCGTCAACCGTAAAAACCTCTGTTCCGATTAAATCCTTAAAATCCGCCCCTATCATATTTCCTCTGTTGTGACCGGGGATATGAAAACCCGTGCAAGGATTTTTTTTATATCTTTTGAGGGCTTCAATAACCGGAACGGTTTCTGAACCCTTAAACAGTTTGCCTATTTTGTATCGGACTTTTCTTATAATATTCATAAGTGACATGTTAACATAAAATCTTTTGCTTATAACACATATTTTTGGGATTTTTCTAATGTAAACGATGTATAAAATATTAAGATTTGTAAAAAACCTAAAAGTTTTTTTGTATCATGCCGTTAAGATAAAATGTAAGCGAATACTTTAAAATAGGAAACAGAATGGGTAACTTTAAAAAAGAAAACGGTGATTTAGATTTTCAAGAAGGTGTTTCACTTTGTTCAAATTTAATAGGGGTATTAGATAGTGACCCGCTTGAAGAAATTTTTGAACTTAACTTGGGTGACTTTTTAACGGAACATCTTATTAATGCCGATTTAGCAGATAAGATTGGTAAAACGGCGCATAATAAAAATGAAAATCTAAAAGAACAACTTGTGGAGTTAGCCTCTATATATTCCATCGATAATACTCTTATGGTTTTGGGTTTCAACCCGAGTCAGGAGCATATTATCTACAATTCTATTGCAAGTACCATTAAAGGTATGCTGGCGCTTGAATACTGCAATATTTACACGTCTAAAAAAGGCGAACCGCTTAAACTCAGCGGAACTTCCGAAAATAAAAGATTAGAAGTTTCCAAAAATGTTATTCTTACTCAAAAAAATGAAGAAGTTTTTGAAACATATAAAGACGGAAAACAAATCTTGATTTTCCCGATGAAAAATAAATTTGAATGCATTGGCGCGATTGAGCTTGCACGCAAAGAAAAACGTCCTCTGGAGAAGGTATACAGAGAGCTTATTGAGATTACGGCAAGACTGTTTGTAACATCTTTAGGTCTGCAAAAACTTATTGATGAGGTGAACAAGGTTTTAGACATCGAAGTTGTTTCAACCGGCGAGCTTCAAAATCTTCGCGCTCAATTAACGATTATTATTGGTGACTTGGGTGACCAGCAGCAGGCATTTGTTGAAAAACTTGCTCAAGCTGTTGACACAAGAAGCCGCTATGGTCACAATCATTCTAAATTTGTCGCTCAGCTTGCACGTGAAATATGTGCTCACATTGGCTTAAATGAAAAAACAACAGATTTGATTTACTGGGCGGGTCTGCTTCAAAATATCGGTCAGATTACACTTAGTGAAGAACTGTTTGAAAAGAAAGAAAAACTTACAAAACAAGAATGGGAAAAACTTCAAGAAAATCCGAATGCCGGTGTTACATTGCTTATGAACATTAACTTTATGTCCGAAATTATCCCATATATTCACTACAAGAAAGAATTATGGAATGGCGGAGGTAAACCTGAAGGACTTGAAGGATACTCTATTCCGTTTGGTTCAAGAATTATTGCTCTTGCAGATGCATATTGCGCCTTAAGAGAAAAACGTGCACACAGAGATGCCCTATCCGAAACCGATGCTTTAAATATTATTAAGGAAGAATCAGGCGTTAAATGGGATCCTGCCCTTGTTGATGCACTTATGGAAATCAAAGAGGGATAGCTTTTAGTGTTCACAGTTTAGCTATTGTATGATAATATAATCATACGAGGAAGTGACTGTGCAGACAAAGAGCGAATACATATACATTATTAAGAAAATCGTTGCTAAACATAAATTTTTTGAAGGCAATGAAGATCTTTTGGAAACATTTACCGCTGAAATTTATAAAAGGTCTTATCTTGCGCTTCCTACAAAAAACGATACAAGAGAGGTTATTCGCTATCTTGGCATAATTTCTAATAAAGTCATTCAGGAAGTTTTAAAAATTAATTCAAGGCCGCTTAAAACGGCAGAAGAAATAAAACAGATTGCGCTTCAACGTCAGGCGGAAAAAAGACGTAAATTAGCTCAAGAAGCAATGAAATTGCAGGAAAGAGCAAGAAAAAATCCTTACAGAGGATATGCTGCCATAAATGACCCTTTGTATTCCGTATCTGAAAAAAGCACCAAGTCAAAAATGAAAAGACTAATTTCTGCAGTATGCGAGATACACGCAAAAATGCCTGAAAAAATGTATTTTCAAATATTTTATCATAAGTATTGCAAGGGGCTTGATCAAGCGGATGTTGCAAGAAAAGCAGGTATTTCTCAGGACGAGTTGAGCAGGCGTTTACTTAGTCTTGTACAAATATTAAAGTCTTACGACATAAAAGTTGATTAAAGACAAAAAATATACTTCATAGGTTTTAAAATCGTATGAAGATTCAAAGCATTCACAACCAAAGTTTTAAAGGTTATGACGCAAGACCCTTAAACGCCATTTATATGCAAAAATCCGCCATTCAAGGCAGCTATGCTATTTATAATGAACTTCATGACATAGGTCGGGAAGTCGGGTTTGATGTTATTATGAACGCTCCGCAATTCAGACTCTTAAGTACTCCCGAAGAACTAAAATACGCAGTACGCACCGCTAATTACGGAAATTGCTGGGCTCAGGACAATAAGGTTTTTATAAACAAAGATGGTGCAGTTACCATTTTATACCCCGATAAAACAAATAACAATATCTTAAATGTTGAGGCTAAGGAACTTGCCCAAAAACTGGGTATAAACTGCGCTCTTTCCAAATGTCATTTCGAGGGCGGAAATATATTTCTGGGAATAAAAGATAACGGTGAAAAATATCTTCTTATGGGCGCAGATACGATTTCTGAAAATCTTGGCGCAAGATTAGAAACAGAAGAAGATATGACGGAATACGTACGGAATTATATTAAACCAACACGCGCTAAAAACAATCCAAAAACAATAAAACGCGAGATTAACGATATTATAGATGATTTTTCAAAAGATTTTGATATAAAAAAAGATAACATATTTATAATAAGACAGCCCTCTTTTCATCTTGATATGACGATAAGGCCTTTAAAATATCCCTACGTTTTGGTAAATGACATTAAAGAAACCGACAAAGTCGCAAAAAATTTTAAGGGCGATAAATCCATTTTAAATAATTACAGAGATTATCAAATTGCAAATGTTTTACTGAATTATGAATCCGGCGATAAAATAGCTGATGACCTTGAAAAAAACGGCTTTAAGCCAATCAGAGTTCCGGGAGTCTTTGGGCGTAATATTAATTTTATGAACGCAATTGTTCATGAAAAAAAGGACGGTTCTTTGTGCTACATAACAAATTCCTGCGAATGCGCCAATGAAGATTATATGTATTTTCAAAAAGCTTTTGAAAAAAGCCTGAAGAAAACCTGTAAAGATATTGACGATATTCGCTTTGTTTCAGGCGGCAGAAGTCTTAAACCCGATAACAACATAATGACGCTTCTTGGCTGGCTGTATGGCGGAATTCATTGCATGACGGCAGAAGAACCAAAATTTGACATAAGTGCATAAATAAATTTTTAATCTTAAACTACTTGATAATTATTACAATATGTTTCTAAAAAGTAAAATTATACATGCCAAAAATTGAGTTTTACTCTATAATCTTATTGTAAGGTTTTCTGTATTTAAGAGGAGAGGTATTTTGCAAAGCTCAAAATCAGCAGATAAAGAAAGAAAATTTGGAGTTGAACAAGTCAAAAGAATTCTTAATACTGATATTTCTCTTTTGAAAGATTTATGTAAACGAGGAAGCCTTGCCCCAAAAAGAGATACAAAAGGCGCATTATACTTTTCAAGAGATGATATTCACATTTTACAGAAGCTAAAAGATTTGCACATTCAAACTCTTGCAATGCAAAGGAAAACCAAAAAAGAAATCGAAAATCTGCCTAAGCCCGTTCCTGCAAACGTTAACAATGAAATGATTGCCATGAGTGAAAAACTCAACTGGGAAAAAACTTTGAACAATCTTGAAAACAACATTGTACAAAGAATTTCCAAAACTCTTAGTGAAAAAATGGATGGGCTGGATGAAGTTGTTGTTGAGCTTATTAGAGCAAAAACAGAAAATGAAACACTTCGTCAAAGAGTAAATGAACTTAACAAAGAGGTTTTTGCACTAAAGAACGAAAACGCAAGCTATAAGCCTGCAATGTTTGGTTTCTATGTTAAGCGTGAAACTGATGACTTTTTAATTTAACTCCCGTTCTTTAATGTAGTTTGAAAGGTTTTTCTCAAATGACGGCATGAGATTGTGAAAGTCCAAAATGTCGTCATAGGTTATGGGCTTCTTTTCAGGCTTTTCTTCAAGCATGGCTTGTATTTCACTTACGCTTAAACCAAATATGCCAAAAGCAAAACTCTTTGCGCAATTTGAGCAGGATACTTGAATTATTGTGATGCCGTCATCTTCGCTTCTTATAATTTTTATGTTCTTATAATTAAGTTTTGTACGGCAACTCGGGCAATTTATTTCATTAAATATTTTTGAAAATCCTTTTGTATCGTTCATTTTTTCTCCTAATATGTAGAAATGTTACAATAATATTTAAAATATTAAAGTTCATGTAAGTGTCTGACGATATACATAACATCAGTTAGTTAATAGAAAGTGAGGCACACGATATGGTTGAAATGTTGGGATTAGCAGTTTTTGCAGGTGTAGTTTACTTGTTCTTGGTGGTTGTTCCCACAGTTGTTGAAAAAGTAAGCAGCGAAGAATTTAAACAAGCTTATTTCTCACATCTTGGTGATGCAAGCGTAAATTCTTACGGCAAATAGTCTTAATTATAGTTTCTGAAATAACGCACGCTTTTTGAGTGCGTTATTTCAGTTTTTTCAATTCTTCTCAAGCAAATACTCCCCGATATACTTAGACCGTTTTGGTATGTTTTTGTTCCGAGAAAAATAAAAAATTAGACTTTAGTACTACTTTTATGATACTATCTTGTTATTAGAAAGAAAAAAAGGAGGATATTATGAGTGAAAATAATGAAGTATGCACGGATGAAGAAAAGAAACCATGCAAATGTAAAGCATGCAAGGCTGTTATAAGTCTTTTAACGTTGGTTTTTGCGCTTACATCAATGGTTTATGCAATTTTGTTAAATCATAAAATGAACGTTTTGTTTAAAGCTGCAAATATCGAAACTTCAGCTCCTAAAAAAGCTGAAGGTCTTATTTCAGAAACATATGACAGGGGTCAAAGCTTTGCAAAAGCGCAAAAAGAAAACAAACCTATTTTGGTATTTTTCTACGCTAACTGGTGCGGATACTGCCAAAGATTTGCTCCAATTTACGATAAATTATCAAAAGACAAAGCAATTAAAGACAAATTGGCAATCGCATATGTCAATTGCGAAGATCCGGAAAACTCAGAACTTGTTCAAGAATATGAAATTGAAGGATTTCCAAGCGTATTCGTTGTAAAGGGTGATAAAAAAGAACAAATTCCAAACAATCTTTTATATGACGACGAAAAGCAACTTAAAAAACTTTTAATTGAAAAAGCTGAATAAGTGAGACAAAAATACAATTAATGCCCGAAAGAAAATCTTTCGGGCATTAATGTTTTATATTTACAATTAATGCTTTTCAGGTTTTATTATGCTGCATACTTTATTTTCCGTAATTTCACATCTTGCAAGCTTTATTTTATTTCTTGTTTCTTCATCTAATGATTTACCCCCGACAAGTCTGTCAACAAACGCATTGTTCAATTTTACCGCCTTGGGAAGTGCGCCGATTTCATCAAGAATATCTTTTATTTGATTGAAATCGTATGCAAAAGATTTTTTAGAACTGTATGTTAAAACTTCTCCCGTTTGGGATGTTATTTCGGCACCCCCTTGTTCAAAGTATACTTTAAAAATTGATTTTAAATCCTGCATTTCAGATTGCATTGTATTGATTGCCTGCTGAATTCTTAAGTATCTTTCAAAAAGGTAATCTATATTTTTTGTTTGGGAGATTTCCCAAGCGTATTTTTGTTCATACATTTTCTTAAGCTTAGGATATGCAAGGGCAAGCCCCATGGCATCCGCCATAGCTCTGTGGCGCGTTGTGAAATCAACCTTAAATGTGTTCATAAGGCATTCAAGCCCGCATGATTCACAACTCGGATACACCTCTTTAAACATAAATTGAGAGTCTATATACCTGTTTTCGAGGGGCGTGCCGTAAAGCCTTTTATGGGTTCTGTTTAAAAAGCTAAAATCAAATATGGCATTGTGCGCAATAATCGGCGCATCGCCTATAAATTCAAATATCTTTGGATAAATTTCTTCTTCGTCAGGCTGCCCTTCAAGCATCTCTTCCGTTATTCCATGAATTGCCATGGAGGACTTTCTTATATGCTGATGAGGATTTATAAGAGTTTGAAACTCCTCTTTTACCTTGCCGTTTACAAGCTTAACACCCGCAAATTCAATTATTTTTTCTTTTGTGTAATCAAGACCTGTTGTTTCAACGTCGACAACAACTTCAATTTCCCTCTTTGGCATTTTTCTTCCTTCTGTATTCTCCTTATTTATCAGAATATCAAAAATAAATTTATTTGGCAAAATGTTAACTGATATAATAAGTGTAAAAATAACAATATTAGAACCGCTTAATGCATAAAATCATCAAAATGCTTATAAATACTGATTAAAAAAATTTTTAAATAGGGGTTGACAAAAAAATAATTTGGTTATATATTAAAAGTATAAAGATAAAGTGTTAAAAAAACACTAATAAATAAAAAAAATAAACGAAACAAAAAGAGAACAATGAAAATCAATCCAGTAAAAAATGTAATATATACACTAAATAGTCAACCGACATTTAAAGCCGGCGAACAGACTAACTATGGTGTGAAATACATTCCAAAGCAAGGCTTTATGGAAGAAGGCATTCTTACGGGCTTTGCAGGCATGATTAAAGAAACATTTGAAAAAATTAATCCAAAAGCAGCTTCAAGAGCAAAATCAATTGAAGCCGGTATTACAGAAACAAAAAAATTAAACAAAGTTGCATAAATATAGCATTATCAACACCTAACAACACGAAAACCGAAGTAAAACAACAATGCTGACCTCACATATTTGGTGGGGTCTTTTAATTAGCTGCTTTATCTTATTTCAAAGGCGTGTTATAATAATGTATGTCGTTAGAACATAAGCAAAGCACATCTTTCAACATAAAAAATAGCTAAAGCTTACACAAATTAAATGGAGATTTAGGATGAAAAGAATAAATAAAGCTTTTACATTAGTGGAGGTTTTAATCACTCTTGCAATAATTGGTGTTGTTGCAGCACTTACAATTCCAACCGTTATCACAAATTATCAGAAAAAGATGTATGTTACTCAGCTTAAGAAGTCGTACAATAATATAATTAACGGCTTTCGTACATATATGGCAAGTCAGGGTGTTACAAAATTATCCGATACCAGACTTTGGGAAGTATATGACGGTATTAACGCAAAAGCTTGCCAAGACGAACTTCGTAAAATTTTTAAAATTGACAAAATATATTACAGAGACGAAATCCCCGATAATTACCCAAAAAGCTACAAGTTTCTTAATTACCCTACAGAACAAGATACTGTCAGTTCTTTGATTACCCTTGCGGACGGAAGTTCAATAGTGGAATTTGATGTCATTAAAGGCTCTTATCGTGCTTTTTGTAAGAATGGCCGCTGTAGTTCTTTAAAAGAGCTTCAGGACTCCACAGGTTTTTCTACAAAATATTGGGAAAGGGCGGGAGGTATAGATATTGACGTAAACGGACCAAAAGGTCCCAACATCGTCGGTCGTGACTTATTCTCCTTTGAAATATCAAGTGATGGTATGTTGTATCCTTATGGCGGTGCTGACCTTGCGGCATTTTACCTAGGCATTACGCATGATGATGCCATTGAAGAAAGTTCCTACTACTGGAATAATTCTAATTCTGGTCGATATACATGCAACACAGACAAAAAATCGGAAGGTAAAGGCTGCGCAGGACGTATCATTGAAGAAGGCTGGGAGATGAAGTACTAAAGAGCTTAATTTCTTAAGGTCATAGACCTTAAGAAATTAGGAGGGCTGCGCCCTAAGGCTTGAAAAATTTATCAGAAATAACCTTCAATATTAATTTAGGGAGGCTGCGCCCCTAACACTTGGCAAATTTATCCTAAATTTAGATAACTCTCGAGGATTTAATTTTCGGGAGTTATTTGAACTTAACTTTTGGACTTCGAAAAAGTCCAAAAGTTAGAAGGCTTCGCCCTAACACTTGATAGATTTATCATAGATAACCTTCAATATTAATTTAAAGGTTTTTGCCCTTAATATAATCAGTTTTGCGGGGCCATTGACTTTACAAAGCTAAAATGTTTTATCCATAACACTTTACAAAGCTGTGTTATATCCCTTGAAAAATCTAAAAAATCTGTCATAATAAGAATATCGAATATCAAATATCAAAGGAGAAAAAGAAAATGGAAGAAACTAAAAAACTCACGGGGGGGGGGGCTACAAGTTCTCAAGCTTCTAACCTAATCCAAAACTTTAGAAAAAGATTA
>CANQDZ010000017.1 GCA_947594025.1 Candidatus Gastranaerophilales bacterium | reverse complement strand
GCTATTGAAGGCACAATAAAAGAACCGCACAAAATTAATCAGGATAAATGTATTAAATGCGGAGCTTGCAAAGACAATTGTCCGTTTAAAGCAATAGTTTCAAAGTAGGTAGGTGAAAAATGAGCGATAAGAAAACATTATTTATAAATAACGTAGAAGTTGAATATACAAACGAAAAAACGGTGCTTGAAATTATCCGCAAAAACGGGTTCGATGTGCCGACATTCTGTCATCGTCCCGATTTAACACAATTTGGTGCTTGCAGAATGTGTATCATAGAACAGGATGGAAAGTGGATTCAAGCATCTTGTACAATGCCTCCGAGAGAAGGCATAAGGATTGAAACAAACTCTAAAAGAGTTAGAAAAATCAGAAAAACAATTCTTGAACTTCTTCTTGCTAATCACGACAGAGAATGTACAACTTGTGATAAATCAGGAAGCTGTGAACTTCAAAAATATGCCGAAGAATACGGCATTAAAGACGTTAAGAAGTACGTTCAAAAAGAAACAATGCTTCCCGTTGATGACAGCTCTTGCTCCTTAGTAAGAGATAATAACAAATGTATTCTATGCGGTGCATGTGTTAGAGCTTGCGCAGAATATCAGGGTCTTCAAGTTTTAGGCTTTGCAAACAGAGGAAGCAAAACAATTGTTGCCCCTATGGCAGGTAAACCGTTATGCGAAAGTGAATGTATAAACTGCGGTCAATGTGCGGCAGTTTGTCCTACAGGTGCAATAACCATAAACAGCAAACAACTTGATAAAGTTTGGGATGAAATCACAAATCCAAACAAAAAAGTTGTTGTACAATTTGCACCCTCAGTTCGTGTAGCACTCGGTGAAATGTTTGGTTTAAAAGCGGGTGAAAATACAACGGAAAAAATTAACGCAGCACTTAGAAGAATAGGTTTTGATTTGGTATTCGATACCAACTTCTCTGCCGACTTAACCATTATGGAGGAGGCAAGTGAATTTATTGATAGAATTCAAAACGGCGGCAAATTGCCTATGTTTACATCTTGCTGCCCCGGCTGGGTAAAATTCCTTGAACTTAAACATCCAGATATGCTTGAACATCTGTCAAGCTGTAAATCGCCGCAAGGTATGATGGGCGCAATAATCAGAGAGTATGTACCTAAATATTATCCCGAGTTTACTGATGAAAACTTGGTAAGTGTTTCAGTTATGCCTTGTACCGCTAAAAAATTTGAAGTTCAAAGAGAAGAATTTAAAATGGCAGACGGCAGATACGAAATTGATTACGTATTAACTACTCAAGAACTCGGCAGAATGATTAAAAATGCAGGAATTGACTTTAAAAACCTAAAAGGCGAAAAAGCAGATTCACCGTTTGGCAAATACTCAGGTGCAGGCACAATATTTGGCGTGTCAGGCGGTGTTGCCGAAGCTGCGGTTAGAACCGCATACGAATTAGCAACGGGCGAAACTCTTAAAGACGTTGTAATAAATGATATGAGAGGAACCCATAAGGTTAAAACTGTCGAGCTTAACCTTAAAGGGGCTAAAGTTAAGGTTAAAATCGTAAACACTTTAGCTGAGGCTGAAAAATGCATAAGAGAAATTAAAGAGGGTAAGGCAGATTATCAAATGCTTGAGGTTATGGCTTGCCCCGGCGGATGTATCAACGGCGGCGGACAACCGCAAAGCTGTAATGACGCAAACGTTAGAGAATTACGTGCGGCAGGTCTATATAAAGATGATGAAACTCTTGAGTACAGAAAGTCACACGAAAATCCTGAAATTAAAGAACTTTATGAAAAACATCTTGGTAAGCCAAACTCACATAAAGCACATGAGTTACTTCACACAAATTATACAAACAGAAGAAAAGATTGTTATATAAGTATTGGTGAATAACAAAAGGATAAATAAAAAAGCCTGACCAATCGGTCGGGTTTTTTTAATGGCATACGTTGTGCGCAGTTATTTAATTTTCCGATAAAATTATTCATACCTTAAAGCATCAATCGGATTTAACAAAGATGCTTTATGGGCGGGATAATATCCGAATGCAACCCCTATAATTCCTGAAAACGCAAAGGAAAGAATAATAGAAAACATTGAAATCTGAACACTTAAGCCTGAAGACAACATTTCAACAAGCATTGCTCCTATCACGCCTGTCAAAATACCTATCAAACCGCCTGAAAGAGATAATATAACGGCTTCAATTAAAAATTGTAATCTTATATCTTGTGCCTTTGCCCCTATTGCCATTCTTATGCCTATCTCTTTTGTTCTTTCCGTGACGGATACAAGCATAATGTTCATAATGCCGATACCTCCAACAAGAAGGGAAACAGAGGCAATTGAGGCAAGCAGTATTGCAAATGTTTGAACGGTTGACTGCATTTTTTCTTGAAATTCCGCAGAGTTTCTTATTTCAAAATCCTTTTCTTGATTTTTTGATATATGGTGACGGGCGGTTAAAAACTCGTCTATGTCTTTTTCCGTTTGGTTCAGGGTTTCTGAATTTTCACCTTTTGCAATTATCATATTGACGGTTCCGGGAAATGCTGTTCCAAACACCTTTCTTTGAGCCGTAGTAATAGGAATAAAAATTAAATCATCCTGATCAAAAGGACCAGCAGAACCTTTTGTTTTTGTAACGCCTATTATTTTAAAAGGAATATTGCCTACTCTGATTACTCGTCCAATTGGGTCTAAATCTCCAAATAATTCTGTTGCAACGGTAGAGCCTAAAACTGCAACTTTTGCGTAGTTTCTGTTATCTTCCATAGAAATGCCTCTGCCATAATCTATTTCATAGTTTTTAATATAAAAATAGGAAGGCATAACGGCATAAACCGTTGTTGACCAGTTTTGATTACCGTACATGAGCTGTTTATTTTCTGATGAAACGGGCGATAATGCTTCAATTCCTTCTACATTTTTAAGTATCGTTTCCGCATCTTTTATCGTGAGAGAAGGCTTTGACCCGATACCTTGACGCACGCCGCCGGATTTTGCGGAAGCAGAACGTATTGTAAGCAAATTGCTTCCCATTGATTCCATATTTTGCTGTACTTTTTTGCTTGCACCTGAACCTACAGCAAGCATTATAATAACGGCACTCACACCTATAATAATGCCTAAACTCGTAAGGGCCGAGCGCATTTTGTTAACTTTTAAAGACACCAGTGACATTTTTAAAATTGATTTTGTATCTATCATTTTCTCTTTACCTCGTCACTTATTATAGAGCCGTCTTTAAAATGTACAACTCTTTTGCAGTATTCCGCAATATCGCTTTCATGGGTTACAAGAACAATGGTTTTGCCCATTTCTTCGTTCATTTTTACAAAAAAGTTCATAATCTCAATACTCATTTTTGTGTCGAGGTTACCGGTAGGTTCGTCTGCAAGTATTAAAGGCGGGTCATTTGCGATGGCACGTGCAATTGCAACACGCTGCTGCTGACCGCCCGATATTTGATTTGGCATATGGTGTTCTCTGCCTTTTAAACCTACAATTTCAAGAACTTCATAAGCTCTTTTTACTCTTTCTTCTTCCTCAATTCCTTTGTATATCATAGGGAGTTGAACGTTATCAAGCGCCGTTGTTCTTGAAATTAAGTTAAAACCTTGAAACACAAACCCCATTTTAAGATTTCTGACATCTGCAAGCTCGTTTAAATTTAAATCCGTAACATTTATGCCGTCAAGAACATAGGTGCCTGAATTTGGCTTATCAAGACAGCCCAACATATTCATAAACGTTGATTTGCCGGAACCTGACGCACCCATTATGGCAACAAACTCGCCCTTTTCAATACTTAATGATACACCATTAAGGGCATTAAAATGCTCATCGCCCGTTATGTACGTTTTTATTATATTTTTTGCTTCAATTAATGCCATATTTCTTACAGCCTTGGCGGACGTCTCATGTCACCCTTTTTATTGTTACTTTTATTTTTACCCGTAATTATAGTGTCGCCTTCTTTTATTTTATCACTTTTAACTTCAAAAACGTTATCATCTGAGGCACCCGTTTCAATATTAATACGCTGGGGTCTGCCATTTTTTATAATCCATACACCTTGTGAATCATATTTATTCTCATCAAGTGAAACCTTAAGTGCGCTGTTAGGTGCGCACAAAATATCTTCGCTTTTTTCTGTAATTATTGAAACATTTGCCGTCATGCCGGGTTTTAGTTTTAAATCTTCATTTTCCACATTTACTATAACAGAATAAGTTACAACGTTTGAAACCGTTGTGGGCGATATTCTAACCTGTGAAACGTATCCTTTAAATATTTCATCAGGATAACCGTCAAGAGTGTATGTAACTTCCTGTTTTTCTTTTACTTTACCGATATCCGCTTCCGATACGTTAACTTCAATTTGCATTTTTGTTAAATCTTGAGCAATTGTGAATAATTCCGGTGCCTGAAAGCTTGCCGCAACCGGTTGACCTAAGTCAATTTCTCTTGAAATTACCGTTCCGTTTACGGGAGCTACAATTTTTGTATAACCAAGATTTGTAACCGCGGTTTTATACTGCGCTCTTGCTTGAGTTATTTGTGCTTTTGCAGCATTTATTTGCGCAACATTTGCATAGTACGCACTTTCTGCCTGATCTAATTCGCTTTTTGCAACGAAGTTTTTAGCATACAAGTTTTTATATCTTTTATACGTTTTTTCAAGAAGGTCATTTTCTGCGTTTAATCTTGCAAGGTTTGCTTCTGCGCTGTTTATTGCGGCTTTGTTTTGTTGAACATTTGCCTCAAATGTTGCAGGGTCAATCTGTGCCATAATTTGCCCCTTTTTAACTTCAGAATTGAAGTCAACATATATTTCTTTTATAAGACCTGATACGGTTGAACCAACACTTACGGTGTTAACGGGGTTTATTGTCCCTGAAGCTTCAACTATCTGTTCTATCGTACATTTTGAAATTTTACTTGTTCTGTAATTCGCGCCTGTGCCTTTTGGACATACATAGTATAAAATTCCGCATAGGAAGATACATCCGACTGCCACACCCGTTATTTGCTTTTTTGATAATTTCATTATATTAATCCTCTAATTTAATTGTTACTTCTTGGTCGGCTGCAATTACCTTCTCAAGATTTGCTTTTGCAACGTTATATCTAAACACCGCATTTATAAAAGAGTGTTGTGCGCTGTTATAGTTTATTCTTGCAGTTTGCAGTTCAATATAATCGCCAAGACCCACATTGTATCTGCCGTCTGCAAGTTCCAAATTTTCAAGTGTTTGTTGAATTTTTTGTTCTAAAAGCGGAATTTGTGATTCATATTCCATCATATCAATATACGCTTTTTGAACTTCAAAATAAACATTCTGTTTTAATGATTCAAGGTCGTTTTCTGCAATATCTATTTGTAAATCCGCATTTTTGTGTTCATGAATTTCATTTGCTATGTTAAACGAGGTTGAAAAATCAAGCCCTACGCCAAAACTGTTTGAATTATTTGTGTTTGTGATGTTTGAATTTGCTTCATTAAAATTATAACTTCCGACGGCGGATAATGTCGGCAAAACACTTCTGGTGATGCTTTTTTTGTATTCTTTCATGGCACCCACCGTTGCTTCATAAGCTTTTATATCGGGTCTGTTTTGATTTGCAATTTCAAGACATTTTTCAAAACTGTAAGGAAAAACATCAAATTTATATTTTGAAGCATAGTTTGTTATGTCAACCTTTGCCGTTAGTGTGGCATCTGAGATATTTTCAGGAGGTGATAAAAAGTCCTCAATCGGTCTTGAAGAATCCGTTAAGCTTTTTGGGGTGAAATCGCCGATTGATTTAAATTCGCTTGGAACTTCGAGATTATATTGAGGGTTATATGCAAGATACATTGCATTATTTAAATCGGATAAGCTTACTTTATATGCATTTTCAGTTGAAATCAAAGAACTTTTTGCTTGCGTTACGTAAACCTCCGCATTTACCAAATCAATTTTTGACTTTAAACCTTCTTCAAAATAAGCATTTGTTCTTTGATAATTTCTCTCATTTATCTGTAGATTTGCTAAATCAACATCAATTGCTGTTTTTGCGGCAAGAGCCGTGTAATATTTAACTTTAATATCTAAAATTGTGTCAAGAACTTCAGTATCAAAATCGTAGAAGGCTACAATTTTATAAAATTTTTCCATATTAATATTTGCATTCGTGCGTCCAAAATCCCAAATTAACTGTCTGATAGAAGCGTTTACGCCAAGACTGTTATTTCTTGTGTTTCTGTTTGAGCCTTCGGTATCGTTAAAATTATAAGAAACTCCCGCCCCTAATGTCGGAAAATATTGAGCTCTTGCCATAGCCAGATTATGCTTCGACATTTCATAATTTATTTTTCTGTTCTTTATGCGCGGGCTGTTTTCTAATGCTTTTTGTATGCAATCCTTAAGTGTCAAGGGTGTATTATTTGAGGTTATTGCATATGTTTTTTGAAATATTATAAGGCATAAAATAATTAAAATTATCTTGCGGAAATTAATCATAACAGTTTTCCTATTTTACTAAACATTAAAACACCAATTATGCTAAAAATGTTCATTTAAATAGTGTATTTAAGCTTTTTGTCCACCCTTTAAAAATCTTTAAAAATGTGCTATAATTAAAATGTAGCAGTTGTTAAGGTGTATAATATGAAAAGATTTATTTGCGTTTGTATGGCACTTATTGTGTCCTCATGTTATTGTTTAATGGCATCACCAAAGGGCGATTATATGAGCGGACGCGAGGCATTTTATAAAAATGAGTATGAGGCGGCTTTAAGGTTTTATGTAAACGCAATTTCTCAAGACGAAAATTACGTCGACGCATATTGCGGTAAAGGTGAAGCTGAAATCGGACTCAAAAAATACGATGATGCTATATCGACTTACACGAAAGCGATTGAAATTGATGAAAATAAAATTGACGCCTACATTGGACGTGCAGTTGCTTACGGGTTAAAACCAATGCCAAACCTGACACTTGCAAAAAATGATTTAGATAAAGCAATTGAAATTGATTCCACAAATGCTACCGCCTTTCAAGCGCGCGCAATGGTTAATTATAGCCTTAATGATAAAAAATCGGCTTACATTGATATAAATCATGCAATTGAACTTGCGCCAAATAATCCACATGCATATGGGATTAAAGCTATGCTTGAATTTGGTGATTTTCAGTTCGCGAATGCGATGAGAAGCTTTGAAAAATACCATGAAATTAATAAAATAAAAAAAGAAGAAGAAAACGCAAAAACCCCTGTGGAACCAAAACTTGAACAAGGGTATGAAGAAGTTTTATAACTGCTTGTCTGACCTGAAACCTTTTGTTTTGGATATGTTTCTTCCTATTGCTTTAATTTTGGCTTCAATACAGTTTCTGCACTTATCCGATGAATCATTTAAGCATATTTTGTTGGGATAAATATAATATTTTGCTCTGTATTCGGTTGATGTTATGTTTGGCATAACAACATTTGCGCCCGACTGGAGTGCTATTATTCTGCCGTTTGGATTTAACGTTTCCATAGCAGTTGTAGCGGGGATATTTATATCGGGAAGTAAAAGCCTTGTAATTGCCATTACCCTTAAGCTTACCTTAAAATTGTCAAGGTGTGCCTGAGCCCTTGCCAGAGGGGTGTTTGGATGAGGAATAAAGGGTCCCGTTCCTATCATATCGAAATTATTTTCTTTAAAATATAAAATGTCATCCGCAATAGATTTAATGCTTTGGTTGGGAAGCCCGACAAGAATTCCGCTTCCTGTTTCATATCCTAATTTTTGGAGATTTTTTAAGCAATTCAGCCTGTTTTCAAGGCTCATATTTGGGTGCATTTCTTTGTATAATGCAGGGTTTGTTGTTTCAATTCTTAAAAGGTATCTGTCTGCCCCGACATCTTTAAAAGCTTTATAATCCTCATAATTTCTCTCGCCGATGCTTAGTGTAATTGCAAGGTCGAATTTTTTTATCTCTTTTATAATTTCAACCATTAAATCGGTCGTATAATAGCTATCTTCGCCGGATTGCAAAACAACTGTTTTATAACCGAGTTCCGCACCGTTTTTTGCAAGAGAAATGATTTCGTTTTTTGTAAGTCTGTATCTTTCAACTTCTTTATTTTCACATCTTAAACCGCAATATTTACAATAGCATTTGCATATATTTGAAAATTCAATAAGCCCTCGAAGATGAATTTCATTCCCTTTAAATTTTTGTCTTACCTCATCCGCATATTCAAATAGTAACTCATCATCCGATTTTAAAAGAGTGATAATCTCTCCTTTATTTAATAAATGAGTGTTTAAGGCTTTATCTAAAATGGCTTTGATATTTTCCATAGTATCTTTATAACACAAGAGAGCGGTTTTTTAAAAACAATTTTCAAAATACGTTTTTATTTTAAAAACTGATTTTTGGTATAATATATAGTTAGGTAAGTCAAATGAAAAAAGATGAAGTTATAACTTTAGACAAATTGAAAAAGGGGCAGGATGCCTATGTTTTAAGCGTTGAATGTGAAGATGAAGCGTTAAGGTCTCACATTTTAGATATGGGGCTTACTCCAAATGTTGAAGTTGAACTTATTAAAGTGGCGCCTTTAGGCGACCCTATTGAACTTAGAGTCAGAGGATACGAGCTTACATTAAGAAAAAGCGATGCCTCAAAAATAAAAATTATAAATATACACGATGCGCATAATTCACCGAGAAAAGATATAAAATTTGACGAAATTCTTGAACACTCAATGGTGGGTGAAAAAGGTGTCGTGGCCAAAAATGTAAAACCAAAGGAAAAAATAAAACTGGCACTTGTCGGAAATCAAAATTCAGGCAAAACAACACTTTTTAACCAACTCACAGGCTCAAATCAAAGGGTTGGCAATTTCCCCGGTGTCACAGTTGATAAAAAAGAGGGAACCGTTAAGGGCAAAAAAAACATAGTAATAACGGATTTGCCGGGAATTTACTCTTTAAGTCCGTACAGCAGTGAAGAAATTATCACAAGAAATTTTATACTTGATGAAAAACCTGACGGTATTATAAATATAGTAGATGCAACCAATATCGAAAGAAACCTCTTTTTAACACTTCAGCTTATTGAACTTAATATTCCTATGGTAATTGCGCTAAATATGATGGATGAAGTGCAAAAAAGCGACGGCAGTATTGACATAAACAGCCTTGAAAACGCTTTGGGTGTCCCTATTGTACCAATTTCAGCATCAAAAAACGAGGGCATTTCAGAACTCTTGGAGCATATTGAAAATGTTGCAAAATATCAAATCAGACCTAAAAAACTTGATTTTTGTGCGTCAGGCGACCATAAACAGGGAAGTGTGCACAGATGTATACACTCCGTTATTCATATAATTGAAGACCATGCAAAAGAGGCGGAACTTCCCGTAAGATTTGCTGCAACAAAGCTTGTTGAAGGCGACAAGCTTATAAATGACAGACTAAGATTGGATAAACGAGATATTACCACTTGCAATCAAATTATTAAACAAATGGAAAACGAGACAGAGCTTGATAAAAAATCTGCTCTTTGTGATATGAGGTTCAATTATATTGAGGGTTTGTGCTCCAACTTTGTATCAAAGCCAAGCGAAACTATTGAATATAAAATTTCAAAAAGGGTGGATAAAGTTTTAACCGGTAAATATACTGCAATTCTTGCCTTTATTCTTATTATGGGCAGTATTTTTTACATTACTTTTGGTCCTGTCGGAACATTTTTATCAGATAAAATGGAAGCGCTTATCGACTTTGTGATAAACGGAATTGATAAGGGTCTGGCTGCATATGGCTTAAACAGAGTTGTTCACTCCTTAATAGTTAAGGGTTTTTGCGCAGGAATTGGAAGCGTTTTGAGCTTTTTGCCCATTATAGTAATTTTGTTTTTCTTCTTGTCAATTCTTGAAGACACAGGTTATATGGCGCGTATTGCCTTTGTTATGGATAAACTTCTAAGGAAAATCGGACTTTCCGGAAGAAGCATTGTACCTATGCTAATCGGGTTTGGCTGTTCCGTTCCCGCAATTATGGCAACGCGAACTCTGCCCTCGGGAAGAGACAGAAAAATGACAATTTTGCTTGCCCCTTTTATGAGTTGTTCCGCAAAACTTCCGATTTATGCATTATTTACAAGCGCGTTTTTTGTAAAAAATCACGTAGAAGTTATAATCGGGCTTTACCTTATAGGAATTTTGGTCGGCATTATTTTTGCATACATAATTAAGATTTTTGCATTTAAGGGAAGCACAACTCCTTTTGTAATGGAGCTTCCAAATTACAGACTGCCAAGCTGGAAAAACATATACAGACTAATTTATTATAGGGCAAAAGGCTTTGTAACAAAGGCATTTACGATTATATTTTGGGCAACAATTTTCGTTTGGTTCTTGCAAAATTTCGATGCAAAACTAAATCTGGTGTCAGACCCTTCATACAGCATTTTGGCATCAATCGGCGAGCTTATCGTGCCTGTATTTATGCCTTTGGGTATTGATAAATGGCAGGTTGCAACAGCGTTTATTACGGGTTTTATGGCAAAAGAAAGCGTTGTAAGTACTTTGACTTTACTTGTAGGTGACGTTTCAAAATTGCCTATGATGTTTACACAGCTCACGGCATTTGTATTTTTGGTATTTTCGCTTTTATACACTCCTTGCGTTGCAACGATTGCAACGGTGAGAAGGGAGTTGGGCATAAAATATGCTGCATTGATTATTATTATTCAGTGTTCAATAGCTTGGCTTGCAGCATTTGGCGTTTATAATATCGGAAGGATGTTTATCGGCTAATAAGAAATTAATGCGCGGCTGCTATGTCTAAGGAAGGGTGGCTGCGACACGGTTTCATAGAAGGAAGAATTGAAGGCTTAAGTCTGTTTCAGGATTTTTAGCCGGAAAATTATGCATTAAAAAATGCCGGTGGTCGGACTCGAACCGACACGTGGGGTGAACCACACCAGATTTTGAGTCTGGCACGTCTACCAATTTCATCACACCGGCAAACTATCTTACTTTATTCAATTTTCATTTTTTGCCTTCGGTGATGAAATTGGTATTTTGCAAAGTCTTGCGCTGCCTCGCTTCGCTCGTCAAGTCATCACACCGGCAAACTATCTTACTTTATTCAATTTTCATTTTTTGCCTTCGGTGATGAAATTGGTATTTTGCAAAGTCTTGCGCTGCCTCACTTCGCTCGTCAAGTCATCACACCGGCATAAATCTATAAAAATAGTACCATAAAAATATTTTTGCACAATCTTTAATTAATTGTTTATCTTGTACCCAAATTTTTCAAGCGTATCTTTGATATTTTTTTCCTCAAGTTCATAGCTTTTCAAATCGTCAACAAGATTTAATTTAGAAGCTCCGTTTTTTAAGAAATAAAGCATTCTAAGACGCATAGCACATTGTTTGAAGTTAACTTCACCGCTTTCTTCGAGCTTTTTTACAATATCATAGTAGCTATTTTTTTCAAGTTGATATATTTTTTTGATTTTATCTTCGTTCATTTTTAGCTATCCAGATAATATATATCTCCCGCATATTTGTCAAGTTTATCTTCGGGTATTTCTATCCTTTGGGCTGAAATCCAAGGGTTTATGGCATAATACTTGCCATTTTCGTATTCCAGCATATAGGCATGTTTTTGAACCATATTCAAATCTTTATCAATATCTATTTTATCTGAATTACCTGATGTTCTCATATAAAATTTCGCGTAAGGATTTTGCTCTAAAATAACAGGCATGTTTTTGTATGTAGAAAGAGAGTATATATCCCCTTGAGAAAACATTCTGCAAGCATTGGAGAAAGTCCCCCCGTTTGTTCTTATTTTGTAAATTTCATCAAGGTCCGTAGTTATATCTTTGCCCATAGCTGTGTATTTTGCTATATTATAATTTAAGTCGCTCAATTTATCTTCAAGTTCATTAATCTGCTTTTTGATTTCTTGAGCTTTTTCGTAATCTTCTTCAAGAGCATATTGTTTTTCAAGCTGTGCCATATCTTCATACAATTTTTCTATTCGATTATGCCATTCGTGATTTGCGATTTCACAATATCTCTTATAGGCTTCGGTTGAGCCATAAACTACCTCTAAAGCCTGCATTCCTTTACTGCCCTTAAGGTTATGGCTGTCTGTTACTTCGTCATCAAAAGTGTAAGATACGTCACCATTCAAAGAAACCGTAACAGACCCGTCGGGATTTTCTTTGAATTTATCAAGAACATGTTTTATTTTTGTTTTATCGGAGCATAAAATATTTAGCGTTGATACCAAAAAACAATCTCCCGTTTTTCTGTTTTGAGCGGCAGAATATTTCAAAACAGGGGGAAAGAGCTCCAAATACTTATCTGCCGATATATTAAAGGAAATACCTACCATTTTGCCGTCAGTTGTTTTATCCGCAACGCAAAAATGCTCGTCCCCTTTTGCATCTTTTGTCCTAAATGTATCGCCTATTTCAAGCTTATCAAGCTCCGCTTGAGTTTTTATATAAGGCACAAATACATCTTTCATAGTTTCTTTTAAAGCTGAATTAATTACCTCATTATCGGAAAAGGTGCTAATCACTGAAGGAGGAAGATTAATGTTTCTGTATACCTGATTTAATTTTGCTATATCGTCAACAATTTCGCCCCTGATAGAACCGCTATGCTTTTTCCATAAACGGCTTAAGTCCCCATTATTATCAAGGATATCCGGAATATTTACTCCATAGTCAGCAAGATTTACGATATTGCTCATTAAATCATCATCAATAATATCTTGAAGCTCGCCATGACCTAACATGAGATATTCCGTTCTTTTTTGTACCTGTTCAGCAGGCAATTCAGAAACAGGCGTTGCCCTAAAAGCGGTGACAAAGTCAATTGCATCTTCAGGGCTTAGAGCAAAATTATTAAGTCCGTTCTCAAATATCCGTCTTTCATCCTTATTAAATCCTGAATATACTACGGCAAAATTATTGTCTATATCTTTAAATCTTGATTTTATTTCGGTAAAGCGATTAAGCTTTTCCTTGTCAAACCCGATATATTCTATTGCAGAGTCACCCGTCAAATGAAACTTTTTTCTTGCTCTGTTAAATCTTGCAAGTTCTTCGTCATTTAATTCTTCATATATTTCTTTATTTTCTTTCGAAAAGACAGGTTCACCATCCTGATTATCAAAAGGTTTCGTTTCATTTTTGCTTACTTTTGGAGTTTTTTTTACAAAAAATGTATTAAAAGGAATTGCCCGTTCTTTTTGCGGATGAGATATATTATCTAAAAGCTCTGCTGCTCTTTCTTTTAAACCTTCAAGAGTTTTAAGCAATTCGCTTTGATTTTTTCTTTGGGCTTCATCAATTGCATCTTGAATTAGTTCTAATTCTCTTGAATATCTTGTTTTAGAACTGCTTAAATCAGACTTTTTCATTGACTTTTGATATTCTAAAAGTTTTTCGTAAGCACAATTAGCGCCATTTGAGGCGCTTTTTTGCCCTTGAAAGGATATCTTGTTGTTATAGTTATTTTCTATCATCTGATAATGTGCCTAACTAACCAACCAATTAATTTTTCGGCACAAAACATCTTAAACTAAAGTGAAATTAAGCCCATATTTACAAAACTTTATATAAGTTCGGCAAATAATACAACTTCACCTGAAGCTAATGATTTTTTAACATCTATAATTCTTTGGTTAGAGCTTCCAACCCAGTGAAGATTGTTATCATTTAATTCTTGCTTAAATTCGCCGTCAATAAGAACGTCAAGATTTTCAATTCCTTCCACGTCGCAAACTTCTTCCCAAAGATATCCCGTATAAGACCACACTGTTTTATCGGGGAATTTTTGCTTGCATTTTTTTGCAAGACGCAAAACTTCTTTTCTGTTTGCGGGAAATAAGGGGTCTCCGCCGCTAAATGTGATACCTGATATATAGTTCTTATCAAGTGCTTCAAACAGCTCATTTTCCGCAGCCTTATCAAAAGGAAGACCGCCATGTTCGTCCATGGTTATAGGGTTTTGACAGCCTTTGCAGTGGTGATTGCAGCCCGCAACCCACAAAACAACTCTTAAGCCATCGCCATTCAGCATGTCTTGTTTGGTTATATCGTGATAATTCATAGTTACATACTTACCCTATCTTTAATTTCTTCCATTTTAGCAGCATTTAATCTTGTATCACCTTTAACTCTTGAATATGAAAGATATCCGTTCATTCTGTCAATTTTTGTAAGGTTCTTGCTTCCGCATTTCGGACAAACATCCATATTTAATTCTTGGTGACCGCAGTCGTCACAATATGCTAAAGATAGGTTGACACCTTCATAAAATCCTTTTTCCATAGCTCTGTTGATTAAAGTTTCAACAGCTTTTGTATTGTATGAAATAGGATATTTAACGTATTGGATTTTGCCGCCGTTTAGCAATTCCCAAAATCTGCCTTCAAAATCTTGTTTTTCGATTGGCCCGATTTTTTCCGTAACATGACAGTGGAAACTGTTTGATACATAAGGTCTGTCTGATACTTTATCTATGATACCGTATTTCTTTCTGAATTGTTGAACTTGAAGACCGCATAAGCTTTCAGCAGGTGTACCGTAAATAGCATACAAGTTGCCGTCTGCTTCTTTGAATTCGTTAACTTTTTTGTTGATATATCTCATAACTTCAAGTGCGAATTCACCGTCTTCAACAAGTGATTTACCGTTATATAATCCTTGAAGTTCATTCAATGCGGTAATACCAAATGATGCAGTTGATGATTTCAAGATAGGTTTAATCTTGTCATGAATACCTAAGTGTCCGCCGTAGAAACCGCCTTCGCAGAATGCGAGAGGGTTGATTGAAGCTCTCATTTCGCCAAGGTAAGCATAAGTTCTGATATGGATTTGTCTAATCATTTCCAAATAGTAATCAAGAACTTCATAGAAGTCTTTACCTTCTTGTTGAGATTTTGCGTAAATCATAGGCAAGTGTAAACTGATTGCACCAATGTTAAATCTGCCTACAAAAATCGGTTCGTCTTTGTCATCGGCAGGTTTCATGCCGCCTCTTTCATACCATGGTGATAAGAAAGCTCTGCAGCCCATAGGTGAAATAACTTTTTTATATTTTTTGTACATGCTTGCAATGTAGCCTTCTCCCGTTAATGACAACCAGTCAGGATACATTGTAGCCTTAGAGCATTCAACGCCTGCGTGATATAAATCTTCCAATTCGCAGCCTTCGCCGTGAAGATTTTTGTCATATAAGAATACAATTTTAGGGAATAATACAGGCTTCTTGCATTCTTTTTTGCCTTGACCTTCTTTTCTTACTTCAAGCATTACAAGAGATGCAAGTTTTTCAAATTCGCCGGTTCCGATACCCATTGTAACGGTGATGAAAGGATAATCTCCTCTTGAAGAAGCTACCGTATTGAATTTGTATTCCCAGCCTTGGAAACCGTCGTGGAAATCTTTTCTGACATCTTTATATGCGGCTTCTCTTGCTTTTTCTTCCGTTACGCCAAGTTCAATATATTTTGCGTATTGTCTGTCGAATGTTTTTTGTGCGTAAGGTGCCAAAATCTTATCAACTTCAGGAACCGTAAAACCGCCGTATTGTTGGCTTGCGGCCGCCATAACGATATCGCCTATAACGTCAAAAGCAACTTCGAGGGATTTTGGTTCATTATACCAAAGGTTGCCCATTTCAAAACCGCCCTTAAGTACGTTCGCAACGTCAAATAAACAGCAGTTCATAGTGTCACGTCTTGCACTCATATCATGAATGTAAATATAACCGTCTCTGATTGCTTGAAGTTCAGGAACAGTTAAAAAGAATTTTTTGTAAAGCTCTTTGTTTAATTGGTTAAATATTAAAGAACGTTTTGTTGAAACAAGGGCTGAATCCGAGTTAGAGTTTTCCTTATCTCCGATGTACATAATTTTTTGACTTTCCTGATAAACTTTATCAAGCATTTTTACAAAGTCAATTTTATAGTTTCTGTAGTTTCTATAGCTTGTTGCAACCTGCGGATTGATAGCGTCAAGTGCGCTTTCAACGATACAGTGCATTTTATAAATTTCAATCTCTTTTTGGTTTGAGTTAGCAACATTGATATCAACAAAATTACAGATGCGTTTAATTTCATCATCGGTAAATTCTACAAGCATACGAGCGGCAGATTTTTTAACGGCTTTAACAACTTTTTGAACATCGTATTCTTCTGTTGTACCGTCTTTTTTAATGATTTTTACATCAGCCAATCTGTTTTTTGGTGAAAATTCGATTGTCTTTGAATTAATTGCCGTCTGTGAAATCGGCACGGTCGTATTTTTGATAGATTTAACTACCTTAATTTTTGCCGTTTCGTCTTGTAAATTTTGTTGCATAACTATTCCCCTTTTTGTCTTAAAAGGCAGAAACGTGGAGTACTCCGTTCAACAGTTTTAATACATGGTAAAATGTTTTCTCCAAATTGCTGTCCGTATTGTGTTTTTGATTTAAGCGCTATGGTTTGCGATGGCTTTTTGCAGCAGAAAAAATTCGCTCCTCTATTCTCAAATCATTTAATTTATTTTAGCATATACATCATGCTAAGTAAAGTGAAAAAAATAATTTTAATAATTCTTTCAATAAATTAATAATTCAATAAAAACAATACTTTTGCACCTATTATATATCTAATCTACCAAAGAAATTTCAGAAAAAATCAATCATAAGATTTACTCCAAAAACATGAATTTTGAATAATTTTAGGGGTCATGGTCAGACACAAAAATTTACAAATTTTTTTTAAAATTTTTGTAATTCCTTTAATAATTTTTTACAAGATTTAGTTTTGTTAATTTTATATATAAAAGGTATGTATATTAAAAAAATCCCGCGTCTTAAACGCGGGATTAATTTTATGATAATTCTTTCTTTAACAGTTCGTTTACGGTTTGAGGATTTGCCCTTCCTTTTGTTTCTTTCATAACCTGTCCCACAAAGAAACCAAACAATTTATCTCTGCCTGATTTATATGCGGCAACATTATCCGGATTTGCCTCAATAACTCGTTTAACGATTTCCAATATTGCTCCTTCGTCAGAAATTACGCTTAATCCTTTTTCTTCAACAAGTTTTTCCGCATCTTTTCCTGTTTTTAATATTTCCACAACAAGCCCTTTTGCAATGTTATTTGAAATCTTTCCGCTTTCAAGAAGCTTCATTAATTTTACAAAGTTTTCAACACTAAGCTTAGATTCTTCAATATTAATTTTTTCTTCTTTTAAAAATGCGTTTACTTCGCCCATTAAGAAGTTTGTTGCAGTTTTTGGATTAACGCCTTCATCTGTCACCTTATCCAGGAAGTATGCCAATTCCATTTGTGCCGTTATGACATCTGCATCATATTGAGATAAACCGAGTGATTTATATCTTTCAATTCTTTGAGCAGGAAGTTCCGGCATTTTTTTTCTGATTTCCTCAATCCACTCTTTTGAAATTTTTAGAGGCATTAAATCCGGCTCGGGGAAATATCTGTAATCATGAGCATCTTCTTTTCCTCTCATGGAGTTTGTTGTGCCTGAGTTATCATCCCAAAGACGAGTTTCCTGAACAACCTTTCCGCCTTCTTCAACAATTGCGATTTGTCTTTCATATTCGTAATCTATTGCTCTTTGAAGGGCTTTGAAGCTGTTTACGTTTTTAATTTCCGTTCTTGTTCCAAATTCTTTTTGCCCTCTCGGTCTGATTGAAATGTTTGCATCGCACCTCATAGAGCCTTCTTCCAAGTTTCCGTCGCAAACACCTATATATCTTAATATGGAACGTAATTGCTCCATATATTCTCTTGCTTCGTCAGATGTTCTCATATCAGGTTCCGAAACGATTTCAAGCAAGGGAGTGCCTGCTCTGTTTAGGTCAACCAATGAATATGCTGAGCCGAATAAACCGTCGGCACCCGCATGGACAAGTTTTCCGGCATCTTCTTCAAGGTGTGCTCTTGTGATACCTATTGTTTTGTTTGAAATTTGAATTGAGCCGCCAACACAAATAGGTTCGTCATATTGAGAAATTTGATATCCTTTTGGAAGGTCAGGATAGAAATATTGCTTTCTGTCAAATTTACATCTTTCCGGAATTTTGGAACCAAATGCAAGACCGCATAAAATAGCCATATTAACAGCTTCTTTATTTAATACGGGTAAAACACCCGGGAGCCCCATTGTGACGGTTCCCGTTTCCGTATTTGGTTCACAGCCGAATTTACATCCTTCTAAACCAAAAATCTTTGTTCTTGTTTTTAATTGTGCATGGACTTCAAGTCCTATAACCATTTCATATTTATTTTTTAATTCTTCGCTGACCATATTTTTTCTCCTTGCCATATTATATAACAAAAATGCAAGGTTACTTATTTAATATTTTGTAATATTTTTACTACAGCTAGCATAAATTATTTTTTACGGACATTATAATCATGAAAAGATATGATAAATAGCGTTTATCCACGACAAGTATCGTATTTGACGACACCGACGGCAAGTGCGGTAAATATTCAAATTTTTAATCCGCAGGCATATGCAGGCGGATGCGCGACATATTCCATGCCGGTTCAAACAACCGCTATGCCTATGGGATATTCGCAGCCAATTTCCGCAAACTATCAACCGATAACACAGTCATTATATTCCGCACCTGAGGGCGGACAGGCCGCTCAATATCCTCAAAACTATAATAATGATTTGATGAAAAACAAAAAGGCGGATGCGACACCTGTTTCTGCCGACGGCAAAGAAAAGGTTGATGAAGAACAAAAAGCCGACAAACCCATAGTCCCTCTGACGGATGAATACATAATGTCCCTTGAGAACTATTTAAATAATTCAAATCCTAAAATACGTTTAATGGCGGCAAAAGATGTAATGGACAGATTTAGAGAAGATACGACAAGGGGCACGGATATTGCACTTACCGCACTTCTTAACAAAATCTTGCAGGACCCGACCGAGACGGTGAGATTTATGGGACTTACGGCTCTTGATGCAGGTTATGCAAAAGGCGACGATTTAACTGTCCAAATATTAAAACAAATACAACAAGATTCAACAAGCAGCTATGGTGAAGATGCGCTTCTTGCATCTCAAATTTTGCTTAAAATGAGTTCAGGACAATAAAATGAATGTAGCAAGCGTAACAGGTAAAGCAGGCACTATCTTACGAAAAATTGAACCGCTTGATGTCGTAACAAAAGGCGCAGGTGTTCTTGCGGCGCTTTCCGTTTTAAGTGAATCAAATTCAATAGGTGTTTTGGAAGCCGAGGAAAAATCAAAAGTTTATGAAGCGGATAAGGCGGTAAGGCTTGGAATTGGGACGGGTAAATTAAACTACCAAAGTCCTAAATATAATAAGATAAAAGAATTTATATATAATAATTGCCCTTACGGGGTTGGCAAAGTGTGGAACGGATTTAAGGGTTATCTTGAAGGATTTATGACAGGCGCGGTTAACAATATAGCAACACTGGGCTTTTCCGCTCTGGCTATTGTTTCTAAACACAAACCCGTTAAAATCGCCTCTCTTGTCGGATTATTAGGCAGTATCGGTTTTAATTTCTTACAGCACGGTACAAATTTATTCGAAAAAACGGATCAATTGGAATAGAATAAATATTAAGTAATGTAAAAACATGGAAAAAAACAAGCAACAATATTTATTTAGAGATTTTTATAAAAATAAGAATGTATTTTTGAAGGAGAAGTGTACAAATGATTCAAAATCCGCAAATTATGCCGCAGCAAACAACACCTAATGCGAGTGCAGTTAATATACAGATATTCAGTCCTCAGGCTTATGCAAATCCAAACGGAGCTCAAGCAGTGATGCCGCAGCAACCGCAGCAACTGGATGCACAATTATATAACTATCCGAAAGCATCAGTTTATCAACCGGGACAGCAAGCATACAGCTATCAGCCCGTACAATTGCCGCCTCCTCAAGTAATGCCTCAACCTGTTTTACAACAACAAGCACAGGCACCTGAGCAGAATGTTCAAGCTCCGGTTTCACCCGAGTTAAATGCAGTTCCTGCAGAAACTCCTTCTACTCCCGCAAATACGGTTGATTTAAACGCATTAAATGCAACACTTCAAGGTACGGATATCAATGCCCAAACAGATGCAATTACCCAAATTGCTCAATTAAGCCAATCAACTCCCGATGTTGCACTACAGGTTGTTGACAACCAGATAATGCAATCATTAATCGGCGTAATACAAAAAGATACAAGCAAATTGGAAGGACCAAACCAGCAACAAATCCAAATTGCAGAAAAAATGAATAAAGGGGAACAATTAACACCTGAAGAACAAGCGGTCTTTGAACAAAGCTCACCAAGAGAATTAGCTGAAAAGAACAAGGTATTTGCAATGTTTACATTGGCAATGCTTCAAAAACTTCAAAGAGATGAAATAGACAGCTATAATGCTCAAAATCCAAATGCACAGGTAGCGCCCATTAAAATGGAAGAACTTGCAGGATACAATGAAATTGTAAATACGTTAAATACAACTCAAATTCCGGCAGTTAAGATAGCGGCAATTCAAGCTCTATCTTATGCGGCAAGACCTGAAGATCAGGCAACCGTTCAATCCGTAATCGGCAAATTTGCTCAAGATGCCGACGCAACGGTTCAGGCAGCAGCAAATGAAGCTTTAGGTAAATTAACAACACCTGCAGCCCAAGCGCCTGCAGCACAACAGACACCCGAAGCTCAACAGACACCCGAAGCTCAACAGGGACCCGAAGCTCAACAAGCGCCTGCACCTCAATCGTAATTAAAAATAAAACAAGCATAAAAACAAATTTATAAAAAAGCCGCCTTTAAAAAGGGCGGTTTTTTTATGTTATGGATTGCCGTCTACATTGCGCGTCTTCCTTCGAGAGCTCTTATTAATGTCAATTCATCAGCATACTCAAGCTCGCTTCCTAAAGGAAGACCAAAGGCTATTCTTGAAACCTTTATCCCAAAAGGTTTCAATAATCTGCTTAAATACATAGATGTTGCTTCACCTTCAACGGAAGGACTTAGCGCTAAAATAACTTCTTTCACGTCATTTTCATGCACTCTTTTTAAAAGTTCTTTTATTCTTATCTCCTCTGCGCCAATTCCGTCCATAGGCGAAATAAGCCCTTGAAGAACATGGTATACACCGTTATATTCATTGGTTTTCTCAATTGCCATAAGGTCTTTTGTTTCAGCAACAACACAGATGGTTTCTTTATCTCTTTTTGTGCTTGAACATATTTCGCACGGGCTTTGAGATGACATATTGAAACATATTTCGCAATATTTTATCGTGTTTTTTGCTTCAATCATGGCATCGGCAAATTTTTCCACCTCGCCCCCGGGCATCTTCAAAAGGTGCAGAGCCATTCTTTGCGCCGATTTAGGACCTATTGAAGGCAATTTTTGAAAATATTCTATAAGTTTTGCAAGCGGTTTTGTGTATTGCATTAAAATAATCCCGGTATACTGATTCCGCCAGTTATGGCTTTAGTTTTATTTTCCATTTCCTCGCTTGCCTTCTTTTGGGCGTTTTGAATTGTGGTTAATAACAAATCTTCTAAGGTTTCAATTGTATCGCTGTCAACGGCTTGCGGATTTTCAGGGTTGATTGCTCCGCCTTTAAGTTTTACCGCCTTAATTCTGCCCTGACCGTCGCATACTATTTCGACAAGCCCGTTTGCGCCCGTTGCTGTTAACTCTGCATTAGCCAATTCTTCTTGCGCTTCTTTTAATTTTTTTTGCATTTTTTGCGCTTGTTGCATCATTTGCATAATATTCATAATAGATTTTCTCCTCAATATCTGATAATATTATTATATGGGAAATATAACATACCTGCAAGAATGTTTAAAAGATGGCAGAGTGGTGAGATGGTCAACGCATATAATGCCTCTTACCGTTTACATTGAACCCTTTAAATGGTACAGTGCGACGGAAACGGACAAGGATAAATACAGAAGACTTGCAACGGAGGCTTTAAATATATGGCAAAGAGCCTCAAATAACTCTATTTCTTTTGCCGTCACCAACAATTTTTATGATTCTTATGTAAATCTTCATTGGGCAAGGGTAGAAAGGAAAAGCCTCGGTTACTGTACAAATTCCTGGAACGGACAGTCCATGATATATTCTTCCGATATTCAAATAGGAATATCCGATGGTTTAATCCATAAACAATACATGGACGATAATGAAGTTTTACATACCATTGTTCACGAATTAGGGCATGCCTTAGGACTCGGGCACTCCCCTTATCAGGGTGATATTATGTATGTTCCTCACACTTACGGTCAAATAAGCATGAGCGAAAGAGATATCAGAACTCTTATGTGGCTTTATTCTTTTGATATCGGTGCCGAAGAATCTGAGATTTTAGCTAAACACCCCCATATAGGCGCAAGAAATATTGATGAACTTGCATATAAATCCATAACCGAAAAAAGCGAATTTGAACATGTAAAACAGGAGCTCCAGCAAAAAAATACCTCTCGGGAAAGAAATCTTCTTGAGGAAAATACAAATATCGGCGAGCTTAAAAAATATCTTATGTCTTTAAACAACATTCAAATCCGTCGAAACAAGGAGAAATAGTACGCTGTAACACACATTAAACAAAGTCAATAGTTTTTGTAACAAAGTAAATTTATATAAAAAAAATTTACACTTTTAAATATTTGCTGATTTTTAAAGCTCTTATGTGTTATAAATATAATGTAGAGAAAGTTGGTTATCAGGAAGGGATTTTAAATGAGCGAGTACTTAACCAAAGAAGAAATTAAACAATGGAGAAGTTCTTTAGAAAAAATTACGTTAGAAGAGTACGCACACAGACTGGGGAAAGTTTTAAGAGAAGAAAAACAAACAAGAGATATAGTTGATGTAGTTCTGAAAACAAGTTCGAATATTTCGTATTCAACAAAAATATCATCAATCGAAAACAGAAAAGAAAAAGTTGTAAGCATTGCAAAACAAACTCTTTCCAATCCTGCACCCAAAAAAGCATCAAAAGCTGATGTTGATAATTTAAAATCAAAACTTGTTTATAAAAAACCGTTAACCCAAAGGGAAGAAATAGTTTTAGAAGAATTTTTGCAAAGAAGCGGCGAAGTTGTTTATGCAAAAGACCTTGCAAGAGTTTTAAATCTTCCTAATGATTACGTTTATAAATACATTAAAAACCTAAGAACTAAGCTTGGCGCAAATATTTTAGAAAATGCCGCAAAAGGCGGTTATAAAATTAACGTTTAAAATTATAGGTCAAAAAGGGTATTTTTAAGGCTGTCATTCTTGAATTCTTCAAAAAGATGTTAAAATCATAATTAGGAGAATACAGATGACTTGCAGAATTTACGATTTAATAGACGGACTTAATATTGGTAAGGATTGGAAGATTACATTTAAAAAGATACACCTTGTTTATCATAAAAATTATGCGCAAGGTAAAAAACTCCACCCGATTTTTTGGACTCCTGCCGGAGAAGTAAGCGATTTGTCATTTATAAACAGTCTAAAAATATATTCTTGGTTTAATCCTTTAGGTTTAATATTAGGGCCGTTTTATTATGTGTTTAAGGAGATGTATATAAAAGGGATTATACTTCTTGCAATATTTCTGCTTCTTTTACACGTAAATGACGCAACAAGGGTAATGTCAATATTTGTGCTTATTTATTGTGCATTTTTTATCAATGTTGACTACTTTAAAAAAATGGTTTTAAAACACCCTGATGTTATATCAAACCCCTTAATTATAGAGAATGATTTTGACCCTATGGTGTTTTCAAAACTTCTTGAAAAAAGAACAAGCCCTCTACCCTATATTTTGCTTGCATTAATATTATTATCTTTTTTGGCGCCCTTTGCCCAAAAAATGAAAAGCGATAAGGATTCTTTGAAATATTTAATTATCGAGCCTGAAAAAATATGCAAAGACAAAAAAGAATGTATAGACACCGTAAAAAAATATTTTCAGCTTGTAAACTCAACGAATAACCCAAAGGAAGTTTCAAAATATTATTATGATATTGCGCGAGCTTACTATTCCGCAGACGATGTTCTAAACACATTAAAATCACTCGATACGGCTATAACCTTCGATAAGAAAAACATAAATGCCTATCTTTTAAGAGCCAAACTCTATGCCAAGATGAAAAACAATATCCAATCACTTCTTGACTATAAAGAGGCGCTTGCAATTAATCCTAAGGCGGAGTTTTTAAACTATAACATCGGATTTAATTATTATGCACTGGGAAAATATGAAAAAGCTCTTGAACACTTTGAAAAAGCGACAAAGTCAAATGATGAGCCTTTATATTTTGAGGCACAAGCATACACGAGAAAAATGCTTGGCGACAGTAAAGGTGCCGTTAAAGATGTTAAAAAAGCAATATCTCTTTATAAAAAAGTAAATGACGAAGCTAAAGTTAAGAAACTTGAAAATTTTCTGAAAAAGCTTTAATTTTATATGCTCATCGCTTTTCTATAACTGTTTTTAAGAAAATCTTCGGGCAATTTGCAATCTATAAAGTCCCAAGGTAATTCTTCATCAAGTTTATACTGCTTAGTTGCAAGTTCTTCAATATCAAGCCCGAGTGATTTTGCGGTGTTTGCCCAATCTTCAAAGTCGACATTCTCGTCCCATGATTGCAAATAGCCGCCTTTTTTGTACATCTTGTATATAAAATCGCAAAGCTTCTTATCCCCTCTTGTTAAAAACGCCTCAATTTGAGAAAGTTTTTTATTGTGGATATTTATTTTAATATTTTTAAGATGTCTTGAGTTTTCTTTTAAGAAATCTATTTTTTTGTCTGTCTCTGCAAGAGAATTTTGAGCACACCATTGAAACGGCGTATGTGGTTTTGGCACAAAAATAGATGTAGAACATGTAATTCTGGGAAGTTTTAATCCGTTTTGCCTGCAAGTTTCATTTATAAATTCAAGAAGTTCAATCATTAATTTTAAATCTTCCATGGTTTCATTCGGAAGTCCAATCATAAAATATAATTTTATTTTACTCCATCCGTTTTTGACCGATGCCAAGATTGCATTTACAATCTGCTCTTGAGTTAAGCCCTTATTTATAATATCTCTCATTCTTTGAGAGCCGGCTTCAGGTGCAAGAGTAATTGTTGCTTTTTTAACTTCGCCCGCAAGATTTGCAAGTTTTAAAGAAAATTTATCCGCTCTTTGGCTCGGAAGCGAAACGTTTACTCCCTTGTCTTTAAAATCGCAATTTAGTTTTTCTAAGATTTCTTCAATGTCCTTGTGGTCATTGGATGATAAAGAAAGGAGAGAATACTCGTCATAACCTGTATTTTTAACGTATTCTTTCGCAATTTTAATAACCTCTTCTTTATCTCTTTCTCTTACAGGTAAATTTGTGTGTGCACTCTGGCAGAACCTGCAAAGTCTCGCGCAGCCCCTTCTGATTTCAATAACCGCTCTGTCTTGAACTGACGCAAAGTGAGGGATTGGAGAGGTTGTAGGGTGATTTTCAAGTTTTAATTCCGCTACCCTTTTTGTGACGGTTTTTGAATATTTTGGACAATATATGCCTTCTATTTTTGATAATTCTTCAAGAATTTTATCTCTTGATTGTCCTTTAAGTTCGTTATATTTATTGCAGACTTCAATTAAAACTTCTTCCCCGTCCCCTATCGAAAATAAATCTATAAAATCAATCATCGGATTTGGATTAAAGACACAAGGACCACCTGCCATAATAACAGGGTCGTCATCCGTTCTGTCTTTCGAATAGACGGGAATGTCCGACATCTCAAGCATTGCAAGAACCGTTGTGTAGGCAAGTTCATATTGAAGTCCAAAAGCTACCAAGTCGAAGTCCTTAACCGACCTTTTTGAATCAAGTCCGTATAACAGTTTGTTATTTGCTTTAAGCAAATCCTTAAAATCATTCTCGGGCGCATAAACTCTATCTGCCATAAAATTTTCTTTTGAATTTATAACATGGTAGAGAATTTTGTGCCCAAAGTTGCTTATTCCAATTTCGTATTTATCGGGAAAAGCAAGCAAAAACCTGACATCAGATTTGTCAAAGTCCTTTTCTGCGCTTAAAAATTCTCCCCCCGTATATCGTGAAGGCTTTTCGCAATTATATAAAATTTCTTGATATTCTTCAAAAAAATTAAACATCAGGCGAGTATTTCCGAATCAAATTTATCTATCTCTATAATTTCGCCTTTAATTTTTTCTTCCTGAAATAACCTAAAAAACTTGCAAATGTCGTCGTTTTCAACAAAATAATTCTTCAAAACAATCTTACCTTTTTCTTCTTCTGCAACAGTTATGGTATATTTATTTTTTGATGAATATTTTTCCAGACGATTTTTATTAAAGTCAAAACCGTTAACATCTTTATTTATGACAACATAATCAAAACCTTGGGCATTTAATAATTTTTTAACGCCTTTTCGTTTTGCTTTTTTCTTTGAAAAATCTGTAACTTTACTTTCTGCCATAGTTATATTAAACAAGAAATAACCATGCCTGTGCAAGGTTTTAATAAATTTTTATAACTCTTTTATTTCTTTTACATGATGGGCGGAATCTTCATAGCCGACACGCTCCATAAGGGCATATGTATAATTTTTAATTTGTTCAACACCCGGCTCATTGAAAGCGTCAATATTATACAGTTCTCCGATTATTGCTGCTTCAACTTCATACATATAAAGAAGCTGCCCCATATAATAAGGGGTTATTTTTGGAATTGAAACGGTGACGTTTGGTCTTTTATAATCACATAGGGCAACCATAGTAGAATCCGCTTCCGCGCTCATAAGTTCGTTTATTGTTTTTCCGCCGAGATAACCGATACCCGTATATTCATATATTTTAGGGATTTCAAGCTTTGTATCAAATTCATCCACTCTTATAAATGTAATAAGTTTGTCATTTGGACCTTCCGTGTAAAGCTGTGTTTGAGAGTGTATATCTGTGACACCTAAAGCCTTAATCGGGGTTATGCCGTTGTTTACCTTATTTCCGTTTTTGTCATACTCTTTACCGAGACTTTCTGCCCACAATTGAACATACCAATCCGCAACATATTTTAAACGGCTTGAATAAGGCATTATGACTGATAAATTTTTGTTTTTCTTTTTATCCATTAAGTAATGAATTAATGCATTTTGGGCAGCAATATTCTTGTTGATATCGGTATTTTTAAGGATTAAATCCATATTTTTAATACCTTCGACAATTTCATCAATATCAATACCCACAAGCGCAAGAGGCAAAAGACCTACTGCGGAAAATACGGAAAATCTTCCCCCTACGTCATCGGGAACGGTAAATGTTTTATAGCCTTCTTCGTTTGACAATTGCCTTAAAACGCCGATTTCCGCATCAGTTGTTGCAACTATCGCTTTTCTGTAGTCATCACCTAAAACTTGTTGAAGACGGTCTTTTATAACCATAAATTGAGCCATGGTTTCTGCAGTTGAGCCTGATTTTGTAATGACGTTCACAAGTGTTCTTTTTAAATCAAGCGTATTTAAAAGAGCATCCATTTGGTCGGGGTCAATGTTATCCAAGAAGAAAATCCTCGGGTAATTTCCTCTGTCGCTCACAGACAGAAGGTTCCAATACGGCTTTAAAAGTGCCTCGCAAAGCGCTGCACCGCCTAATGCAGAGCCTCCTATGCCCAAAATCAGTACATTATCAAATCTGCCTTCAACCATTGCGGCGTATTCTTTTACATACCAAACAGTTTCTTCGCTATACCCTAAATTCATCCATTGAAGCCACTGCCCCGGTTTATCTTTTTTTTGATTAAGGTCGGTGATTATCTGTTCAATTTTAGATGCATAATTAGCGAACTCCTCGCTTATGTTTAAGCCGTTCTCTTCGCCAATTACTTCTTGCTGTATATTCTTATAGTTAAACTCTAACATTGTGGTACCTTGTTGTGTCTTATTTTAATATGCTCAGAAATTAAAGTAAATAATAATAGCCCGTTGTCTGATAAAAAATTTACAATTTCATTTAATATTTTAACTATGAATACCAAATTTTCCGAAAAAATCATCAAAAAATTTAATTTTGGCGAAAAAAATCTAAGGGCTTATGAAAAAATAATTGAAAATTATAAAAATTCAATCGAATGCAAGGGAGTTTATTGCGAAGATTTTTCCGAACTTAAAAAAACGATATCTTTTTTTATAACAACTTCATCCGAGAAAGAAGCTTTTTACAGAAGACTTATTCATGACATAAAAAGTCCGATATTAAGCATTGAGCTTGCAATAAGAAACAGCGGCGGAGATTATCCCATAAATGATATTTATAACATTAATTCTTCAATACTGGAGCTTATAAATAACACCCTTATTCTTCAAGTTGAAAAGGATAAAAAAGAAGAAATTAAACCGTTAAACATAATTGAGAGTGTAATAGCCCTGCATAAGTTTTTAATTGAGGATAAGAAGCTTGAATTTGACGTAAACATAAAAGACAATTTTAAGGTTAAGATTTGCCCATGCTATATGGAGAGAATTTTTTCAAATTTAATTTATAATGCTATAAAATATTCGCCAATCGGTTCAAAAATTCAAGTATTTCAAAAGAACAAAAACACTCTTTGCTTTAAAAATAATATTGAAAACGATTTTACAATCAAAGGGCATGGGCTTGGACTCAAGATTGTGAAAGAACTTTGTAAAAAATCAAAAATTCATTTCTCCAAAAGAAAATTTTTAAACACCATAACTTTTTCTCTTAAATTTCAGAATATGTTTTAAAATGGGTTTTAGATACGTTTTTAAGCTCTTCTTTTGAATATTTTTGGACAAATTTTCTGGCTGATTCTTTAACTAAGGATGATGAACCTTTAGGGAGCATTGCTCCATATTTTTGACCCAGATAGTCCATTCTTCTTATAAATTCCGCCCTTGCAAGAATTGATGCGCATGCAACGGCGGTGTCTTCTTCAGCTTTGGTTTGTTGAACTATTTTAATTTGCTTCCCTTTTTCTTTTAGCGCATTTAAAATAACTTTTTCATCAGCAAATTGGTCGCATAGTGCTAAACTGCACTCTTGCTTGTTTAAAATGTTTTCAATAACGCTTGAATGCCCCCAGGCAAGAAGCCTGTTTAAATTTTTAAAGCTGGTGTAAAGGGTATTGTATTTGGCAGGCATGATAGTTATTACATCATATATTGAATACTCTTTGATTTTTGGCTCAATGGCTAAAATTTGTTTGTCAGACATCTTTTTGCTATCAGCCGCACCACTTTCTTTTAGGATTTTTGCATTTTCTTCCGTAAGGTAAGCACCTGCAATTACAAGAGGGCCGAAAAAATCACCTTTTCCGCTTTCATCAACGCCAATATGAGGGTATTCAAGAGATTGTTTATTTTTAGTCAAGGGCACTTCAAAATATTTTGACAAAATTTCATCCACCAACGAACCCTGTAAAACCATTTTTCCGCTTGTATAAAACGATGCGGTAAGTCCCCTTTTTCGAGCTTGGAAGTACATATATTGAGGGGCTGAAAACTCGCAATTTTCTCCTTCAAAAATCTTTTTAAAGATATTAATTTCTTTTGTGTTGTACTTTGAAGAGTAGGTATTCATAAAATTATTATACAATAATATTGATTTTTTGGTTTGTTTCAAGTATTGTAAGAATTGAACGATACTTATCGTATATGGCGGGCATCGCCATAGAGTGGTTACTCGGCCTTGAGAGATTATACGTTCCGAGTCCAAGGAACCACAAAACAGAAAAATATTGCAACAGATGTTGCAGACAGATATGGCGGGCATCGCCATAGAGTGGTTACTCGGCCTTGAGAGATTATACGTTCCGAGTCCAAGGAACCACAAAACA